>NZ_PZKO01000055.1:0-406902 GCF_014926485.1 Pseudarthrobacter sp. AB1 | reverse complement strand
CCGTCGATCAGACCGGAATCGAGCTGTTGCGACCGGCCCGCAAAGGCGAAAAACCGCGGGCTGGGTCCCGATTCTTCAAACCCCTGCGCCAGATCATCGAATCCATCAACGACACACTCAAGGGCCAACTGGACCTTGAACAACACGGCGGACGCACCCCCGCAGGCGTCACGGCCCGCATCGTTCAACGCGTGCTGGCCATGACCGCCGCGATCTGGCACAACGACCAGACAGGACAGGCCGTCCGCCGCTCACTGACCGCCTACGACCACTAACAGCCCTTGGAATTACTCATCTAGTGCCGAACCCGTAGGATCTGCCCGGCGGTAGCCGCAGCTGTGCTTCCAGTAGGCCACCGGACGCCGCCCCCTTACCGCCAGCCGAATGACCTGGCACCACGGGTCAGACACCGTGCGTCCGCGTGGATACCCTCGTTCTCGTCCTCGAAAACTCCCCCGCAGTCTGTGCAACGAAACCTGAACCCGTTCGCACTGCCGATGTAGCGGTGGTTCTCACTGATCGAACGCATCCGCTCTGCTTTGGCATCCTTGGCAGCCATGCGTGCCCCGAGCTCCTCCAGGTCCCTGGCTTCGGACATCCAGTGCGCCCAACGCCGCGGGCCAATGAACGCAGGGTCACCCTCCACGATGGCTGCCGTCCGGTGCACCGTCTTAAAGCGCTCGGGCAGCGTCTGCGCAGTTTCGGGTACCACCAGCGCCGGTGGTGGAGGTGGGGGTTCGGGTGGCTTCCGGTACAGCACCTCGCGTGCCTCGGCACGGGCCGCGCTTCCTTCGGCAATGACGGACCACTTTCCCGCCGGCAACGCTGCCACCCAACGGCCTTTGATGACGTCCTTGCATTCGGGACAAACGAACACGCGCTGGCCGCTTCCGCCGTGAAGCCACTGGATGCCTGCCTTGGTCAGCCCGCTACCGGAGACGGACAACCACCTTTCAACGTGCCCGCGGACGTTGCTGCGATTCTCCGCGATGGGCATCCACATGTCTGTCCTGGCGGCCGGCACCAGCCGCGGCTCGGTCAGATTCCAGATGAGCATGGGGTGACCTGCCTTCAGGCAGCGGACCGTGCTGGCCCAGACGCGCATCCCCGCAACGACAGGGCGCACGCCACAGACGCCGGGCGCTGCCGCCGCCGCAATGAACTGTGCTATCCGTTCCGCCGCCACACGAGCTGCCTCCTCCGCAGCCGTCCGCTTCTGTTCTGCCAGGCGCTCGGCCAGTTCCAAGGCAGCGGCTGCCGCCTTCGCCTCGGCCTCCTGCTGTCGTGCGAGCTCCTCCAGCTGGTGGTGCGGTGTTCCGTGCGGCCAAGAGAACGATGGATCCAGGACGCGGCCAACAGCGATCGTGACCCGGGCCGTGATCCTGAACATGGGCTGGTAGCGGGTGAGCTCCATGAGCTCCGCCGGCTCCAGTGGCAGGTCACTGGTCTTGCCGAAACCCGTGACGATCATCGGCAGCTTCACCCGGAACCACTCGAAGTTCTCGGGGACCACCCATACGGGCCCGATACGGTCGTCCACGTAGCGCTGGGACCTGCGGACGTACTCCTCTTCACTCTGAGCTGACAGCTGGACCTCGAACGCCAGACGTCTTCCGCTGACGTGCGTGGCCATGACGTCGGCAATCCAGGCCCGCCCCGGGTGGGCTTCCTCCACCGTGGCGCTCCAGCCGGGGACCGCGTTGACCCGGTCCTTCAACGCCTGCTTCATCGCCAGGTGCTGGGCCGACTCGGACTTGTGCGTGATGTCGCAGTCGACCTCGGGGTAATGCTTGAAGAACTGCCGGCCCTTGCGGGTGACTCGGCTGGCCCGCCGCCCGCACTCGGCCAGCACCAGATCCTTGTAGCCGGGATAATCAATCAGTCCCCGCCACGGATCGTGGGCCATCTCGGTCGCGTCGAAGCGCTCACCGTTCAGGTACGCAACCAACTGCACAGAAGCCCCCATTCAAGCTGCACATCCTTGGCCGTCAATCTACCGCTCAGCCTCCGGCACCGCCATCAACGAACACCTCGACGGCGACGATGTGAACTTCAGTCAGGCCCGTATCCGGCGACGGTTTCTCCAGCAGGACCGGCTGGCTGTAGTTGTTGGCCCACGCCCGCGCGTCCGGACCGAGCACATCATCGATCCACACGACCGCGTCCCAGTCGGCCTCGCCACCATCGTCCATCCTGGCCAGCCAGCGGGCCACCGACCGGAGCTTCGGGGTTGGCTCGTCCCCGTCCGCGGCGCGGACCAGCAGCGTCACCCGCAGCGGTTCAACCGCGAGCTCCAGCTGCGCCTCCAGCCCTGCCGTCAGATCCGCCGGCCACGTCGACACCCACGCGATCCGCCCGCACCGGGCCAGCCGCCGGACCAGGGCCGCCTTCTCCCCGGACAGCGTGAGCCGTGGCCGCCCACCCTCGCCCGGGTGCATCACCGGGTTGAGCACACCGTCGACGTCGAGCAGGATGATCGGTTCCATGGACGTGACCTTAGTCCGACGGCAGGTCCGGCGATAGCCGCCCACCGACCCGGACCCCGCCGGCTTCGCTGGCTGATGATCCCGGAGCGAAGCGCCGCCGGGCGATAGCCCCGGTGTCTTGGACTGACGAAGGATGGGCCGGTGGCTATCGGTTTGGTCGGTGGAGGTCGGTGGAGGTCGGGGTGAAGGCATATTAAGAGGGGACTCGGGCGCAAGCGCCCTCGCCCCAACCGTTGCGTTTCCCGTTCCGTTTTCCCTTTCCGCTGTTCGTTGACCTTTGAGTTCTCCTGATTCACTGTCCGTTCTCTTCACGTTGACCCTGTCGGCCAGGGCGCTGCGCGCCCGGTGCCGACGGTGGGCCCGCACCCTGCGGGGTGCGCCTCCGTCGCTGCGCTCCTTCCGCTTCCCCTTGGGGGCTGCTTTCTCCTGATGACTGGGCCTTCCCTGCGGGGCTAGGCGGCTGCGCCGCCCGTTGCGCTGCACTCATCGTTCTCTTCTCGTCGGGCCTGGGCTTCTGGTTGGCTTTGTAGGCGCTGCGCGCCGGGGAGTTGGGCCGAAAGGATAGCTTCTCGTGTCGCGTTTCGTTGTCGTTCCGGTTCACGATGAGTGGTTCTTGGCCCGGCTGCCGCCGGGCTGTTCTTCTTCCCGTGGGGCTTTGTGGGCTCGTGTTGTTGTCCGGCTGCTGCGCAGCAGCTCCTCAAAAGATGGCCTCTCTGAAGGACAAGGCCTGCGGCCTGGAGCCGGACTTCGTCCGTCGGGGAAGCTGTCCGTTGGCTGCACGGATCGTGTACCGGGTCGTGCCACGTGACGATGACGGGGAGGTTTCCCTCGCTGCTCGCGCAGCGCGATGACGGGTCGATGACTTGGCGTTCCACGGGTCGTTGCCCCCTGCCTTCCCGGGGCGAAGCCCCTACCAACCCAAAGACCACCTGAAAAGAAGGCACTGTCCGTTCCACGACGGGCCTGCGCGCAGCGCTCCCTGTCCGGCTGACGTGGAGGCCGAGGCTGGAACCGGGTGGGGCACCTCCTGGGGCGGAGCCCCTTTGTGTGTGGGCCGCGAGCTGACGGGGTGGGACGCAGTCCCGTCGGATGGGGGTCGGCCGGAGGACCCTGACAGGTGAGGCTGAGGGCGGAGCCCGGCCACCGAAGGGGAGGGAGGCCAGCGGCCCGCAGGGCTGCTCTTCTGCGAGGGATGCCGCACACAGGAGAGGTACAACCGGTACCCGGAAAGATGAAGCCCCTATCCTGCACAAACCACACGTAGGAGAGGCCTGAAGCGGGGGTGAGGGGCCCGGTCCGGGCTTCCGGGGATTACCGGGATTTCCATTATCAAACCGTCCATTGAGAATCGCGGTTATCCGGCACTCCGGGCTCACCAGCCGTAGGGTCCGGTTCTACGCATGACCACTGGCATGGATCTACAAATTTTCAGGCTCGCCCGCGCCGGCGGCGTCGACACCAACCCCACTACCTTCAGAAGGCCCTCCTGGAATAGTTCATCAAGCGGATCGCCGCCGAACTGCGCTTCACCGGGGTCCACCTGCTGGTCGCCTCCCAGGTCGCGTCGGTCGCCACCGGCATTGACCCTGCCATGCGGACCAACCTGCATCACAAGATCCTCATGGGCGCCAACCGACCGAAGGGAACCGGCGCCTGGTGCTCTCGGACCCGGGCCGGGTCCCGGCCGTGCCGGACAACGTCAATGCCGACGGGAAGGCAGCCCGCGGTTCCGGCGTCGGAAGCCTCGGCATAGTCGCGGGCTCGGCATAGATCAACCTATACGGATGTCCGTATAGATCGACGAGGTCGGCTACGTCAAGCTCGATACCCACGGCGCCGAGCTCTTGTCCAGATCATCACGGCCTGGGAAGAACGGGCGTCCATCGCCTGCGCAAGCAATGCGCCGTTCAGCAGTGGGGCCAGACGTTCACCGACCCGCGCCTCGCGGCGGCGGTCGTGGACCGGCTGACCTTTCGCAGCCACATTATCAACACCGGCACCGATTCCTACCGGCTGAAAACCACCCAGCAGACCATCAGCAAGTCCCGTCAAAACTGACCGAAACACCAACAGGGTGGGGCCAAAACCAGCGGCGAACCCGGGGCCAAATCAACTTGCTATTCCCAGACGCAAGAAAACTTGTATAATACGATGTACAAGAAATATTGCGCGAATTGTTCATAAAGCATTAAATAATGCAAAAGGAGTCCTATGTCCACCGTTCTGCACTCTCGTGACGGATCCGTCCACACGCTCACCCTGAATCGACCCGATCGCCTAAACGCGGTCAGCACAGATTTGTACCAACAAATCCTCGCCGGACTCGACGAGGCGAGTTCCGCCCCAGAAGCTCGCGTGGTCGTTCTTACCGGTGCTGGCCGGGCGTTCTGTGTCGGCGCCGATCAGAAGGCCCACCACACCCAGGAACGCACTCGGGCTGAGATCAGAGAGTATGTAAATCTCGGCCAACAGGTGTGCCGCCGAATCCAGACGATGGACCTCCCTGTCATCGCAGCCGTGAACGGTTACGCCCTCGGTGCAGGTGCGGAGATGGCCACTAGCGCCGACTTTGTCGTCATAGCTGACGAGGCCAAAATCGGCTTTCCCGAGTCCAGCATCGGCACGTACATGGGGGGCGGCGTCACGTATCGCCTTCCTAGGCTCATTGGCCTGCGCCGGGCCCAAGATCTTCTAACCCTCGGTGCGTGGCTGGGCGGTCAAGATGCCCAGGCCATCGGCCTTGCGCGTGCTAGCGTCCCGGCGGGCAAGCTCGACGACGCCGTCCAGGAACTCGCTCAGGACATCGCTAGCAAGGCACCGGTCTCGCTCGCACGACTCAAGGCTTCTCTTATGGACGTGACTGATCTGGACTTGGCCCTGATGCGGGAGGAGCGAGACTTGCTCTCCATCATGGAGACCGCCGACTGGGCCGAGGGTGTCGCCAGCTTCGCCGATCGTCGTGACCCTGTGTTCGTGGGGCGGTGAACGAAATGACTATCTCCACTGAGCGTCGAACCATGGAGCGCGTTTTTGCTCCTACATCCATAGTGGTCGTCGGCGCTTCCACGAACCCTGGCAAGCGCGGCAATCAAGTCCTACGTGCGCTTTTCGAAAGCGGCTACACCGGGGCTGTATACGCGGTCAACCCTGGGGGTGGGAGCGCGCATGGTGTCGACTTCTTGACCAGCATCGACGACCTGCCCGAAAGTATCGACCTTGCGCTCGTGTCCCTGCCGGCAGCGGCGACCTCAGGTGCGCTGGTCGAGCTCGCTGATCGTGATGTGGCTGGTGCAGTGCTCCTCGCCAGCGGATTCAGTGAGACCGGAGCGTCCGGCGCAGCGGCAGAGGCGGAGTTGCAGAAGGTACTGGAGAAGACCAGCTTGCGGGTCATCGGGCCGAATACCTCCGGATTCCTCAATGTGAAAATGGGGGTGAATCTCGTCGGTGTGCCAGCGGTGAAGGCTGGCCCAATTGCCATCCTCACTCAGAGCGGCAACATGTTGCTCTCGCTCATCGCCGACGACAAAGCCACCCACGGGCCGGGCGTGGCATCCTACGTCGGACTCGGCAACCAGATCGACATCACTTACTCCGAATGCGTCGAGTACTTCGCCGACGACCCGAACGTCGGGGCTATCGCAATCCACAGCGAGGGGCTCAGGGATGGCCGCAGCTTCCTGCAGGCTGCAGTAAAGGTCGCCCCGCAGCAGCCGCTAGTGATGCTGCGTGGCGGTCGTTCGGAAATCGGTCGGGTTGCGGCCCTATCGCACACCGGTTCGATTGCCGGCTCAGACGAGGTCGCGATCGCCCTTCTCGGCCAGGCCGGCGTCGAGCTCGTGGAGCGGTCCGACGAATTGGCCATTGTGGCCGGCGTGCTCGCGACAGTCGCGCCGCTACCATACGGCACCGGCGTCGCCTTGCTCGCCGACGGCGGCGGGCATGCGACCTTGGCAGCCGATGCACTCGTCGCGCAGAACGTCCAGCTATCAAACTTGGCAAGCGACACTGAGAAGGAACTACGCCAGCTCCTGGGCGATAACGCCGCGCTAAACAACCCAATTGACGTGGCTGGCGCGACCGACTCGAACCCAGGTCTCTTCAGTCAGGCAGTCGAGGTCCTTATGCGTGACCCCAGCGTGGGCTTGGTCCTAGTTATAGGCATGTACGGCGGCTACCACGAGCGGTTCAGCTCGCGGCTGCGTGAGATTGAGGAACGGGACGCCAGCCAGCTGGTCGAGATTGGAAAAAAATACGGTAAACCATTCATCGTGCAGAGCTGCTACGCATTCGACCGACTTAGCACACACCAAGTGCTTCGTGAGAACGGCATCCCTGTGATCGGGTCCATCGACCATGCGGTCCGTTCCGTAGCCGCCCTCGCTCGACGCGGGAAGCGTCTCGCAACAGCGTCGTTGCGGTCCTCTTTGCTGCTTCCCAACGATCCAGCGACCGTGCATGAGGAAGATCCGGTTCTCCTGAGTGAACCCGCCGCGCGTCGGCTCATCGAGTCCGAAGGCATCTCGAGCGGCGATTGGACATTCGCGTCCTCGGCCAAGGAACTGGAGGCTGCGCTGCGGAAGTTCGATATGCCGTGTGCCGTAAAGATTGTTGCCGACGGGGTCGCTCACAAGTCCGACGTCGGGGGGGTGAGCCTGAAGGTGACGCCCGGGTTGGCAACGGAAACCTGGAAGAGGATGGTCGCGTCGGTGACCGCGGGCGCACCCGAGGGGGTTATCCAAGGCATGGTCGTTGCCCCGATGGCGCCGTCAGGTGTCGAGGTGCTAGTCGGGGCACGCCGCGACCCGATCTTCGGGCCAATAGTGGCGTTTGGAAGCGGAGGGTTCCTCGTGGAAGCGTTACGAGACGTGTCGTTCCGTGCCGCACCGTTGACGCATCTCGAGGCCGAGGAACTCATTGACGAGACGTTGGCTTCGCGACTTCTGGACGGCTATCGCAATCTACTGCCGATCGACCGTTCCGCCATGGCTGACCTGCTAGTCGCCGTCGGTGACCTGATGCTTGCGCGGCCCGAAATTTACGAACTCGACCTCAATCCGGTCATCGCATCCGGAACGGAACTTTGTCCCGTCGATGTGCGCATTGCTGTACGAAATTTCACCCTTTGAATACCGAGAGGAACGACACCGTGCATAATAACCCGCCCCTCCTCATCACAAGCGAGGACGGCATCGCCATCTGGACGCTGAACCGGCCAGACACCCGCAACACGGTGTCCGAGGACGACATGGTCGCCGCCATCGTCGACGCTGCACAGCAGGCCAACACTGACTCGGACATCCGGTGCGTCGTCTTGACGGCTGTCGGGCCGGCATTTTCCGCCGGCGGAAACATCAAGCACATGCGTGACAAGGTCGGCATGTTCGGCGGGACGCCTGCCGCCCTTCGCGAGGGCTACCGTAGCGGGATCCAACGGATCCCGCGGGCCCTCGCCAGCTTAGAGATTCCAATCATTGCAGCGGTGAATGGGCCTGCCGTCGGTGCCGGAAGCGACTTGGCGTGGATGTGCGACATGCGTATTGCATCCACGGACGCGTACTTCGCAGAGAGCTTCGTCCGCGCCGGACTCGTGCCAGGGGATGGAGGAGCTTGGCTCCTGGACCGGATCGCCGGCCCCGCAATCGCTGCGGAGATGTCGTTCACCGGCGAATCGGTCAGTGCCGAGCGTGCGCTCAAACTAGGGCTGGTCTCCCGGGTCGTGTCGCCAGCGGATCTACTTCCTACGGCGCTGACGCTCGCACGAATGGTGGCGAGGAACTCGCGCCCAATTCTCAGAATGACGAAGCGGCTCCTCGTTGAGAGCCGCACGCAGACGATGGAGACGCATCTGCAGATGGCGGCCGCAATGCAAGCCATTGCCCATCACACGCCCGACCACCTCGAGGCGGTCAACGCGCTGCTGGAGCGACGCGAACCGAACTTTCGAAACTAGATGAGAAAAGTCTCAATTCGACGTGATTACAGAACACACCCTTCCGCGCCATCCATCCGAGGGAGCCTTCGTGAGCAAAGAGACCGTAACCAATGTTAGTACCGAGTACTTTGAGCGCGCCGGCTTCCGGATCGCCCTGCTGACCCTGGACAACGGCAGCCGCCGCCCCGAAACCCTCGGTCCTGCCTCGCTGACAAATCTGGCCGCCGCCATCCAGTCGGTGGAGACTGGCGGGACGGACGCGGTAGCCGTCACCGGCACGGGGCACGTGTTTTGCGCCGGCGCGGACCTGAAGCAGATGACCGAGGCCACCACCAGAGAGCAGGCAGAAGACGTGGCCGCCCGGGGACTGGCAGCACTCGGCCGGTTGCACGGACTCACCATTCCAACGTTCGCCTTCCTCAACGGGATCGCCCTCGGCGGCGGCCTGGAGCTGGCCCTGCACGCCCAATACCGGACCGCAGCGGATTCCGTGCGCGCACTGGGCTTTCCCGAGGTCCGGCTGGGACTCATTCCGGGCTGGGGAGGCATACCCCTCGCCACCGCGCTGGCCGGCACCGACGCGACTGCCCGGCTGGTAATCACCGACTCGCTCGCCGGCCGACACCTCTCCGCCGGGGCCGCCGCGAAGCTTGGGCTGGTCGATGCGGTGCTACCGGAAGACGGCTTTCTCGAGGCATCGCTCGATTTCGCCGTGCACGTCCTGTCTGGCCGGCACGGCCGCCGGACCGTGCGCCCGGCCGATCAAGGCCGCAGCCTGAAGCAGATCCGCAGTCGGCTGGACGCACGCCTGCACGGTGCAGCCCCTGCCCCGTACCGGGCGCTCGAGTTGATCGACGCGGCGGCCCGCAGCGTGGCCGGCACCGGCGGGACTGCCGCAGCCGGACGGGACGCCGAGATCCGCGCCTTCGGCGAACTGCTGCTCTCCGACGAGGCCCGGGCCAGCATCTACGCCTTCAACCTGACGCAGTCACTGGCCCGGAAGCCGGCCGGCGTACCTACCGCCGAGCCCCGCCCGGTACGGTCCGTCGGTGTCGTCGGCGCCGGGCTCATGGCCAGCCAGCTGGCTCTGGTCTTCGCCCGGCAGCTGCGCGTGCCTGTGCTGCTCACCGATCTGTCGACCGAACGCATCGACAAAGCACTGGCCTGGATCGAGGACCAGCTGCGCGGGCTCGTGGACCGGGGGCAGCTGGACGCCGCCGAGGCCAAAGCCATCCGCGCCCTCGTCTCCGGCACCTCAGACAAGGCCGACTTCGCCGACTGCGACGCGGTCATCGAGGCCGTCTTCGAAGAACTCGAGACCAAGCGCCGCGTCTTCGCCGAGCTAGAGTCGCTCCTGCGCCCGGACGCACTGCTGCTGACCAATACTTCTTCGCTCTCGGTTGAGGCGATGGGCGCCGGCCTCGCCCACCCCGGGCGGCTGATCGGCTTCCACTTCTTCAACCCGGTGGCCGTGCTGCCGCTGGTGGAACTCGTGGCCACACCCCGGACAGACGAGTCCACCATCGCCACGGCGTTCGAACTGGCCAAGTCACTGCGCAAAACGGCGGTGATTGTCAAGGACGCGCCCGGCTTCGTGGTCAACCGACTGCTGTCCCGCCTGTTCAGCGAGATCCTGCAGTGCATCGACAACGGCGACGACCCCGCAGCGGTAGACCACGCCCTGGACCCGCTGGGACTGCCGATGACACCGCTGCGCCTGCTGCAGTTCATCGGTCCACAGGTCCAGCTGCACATCTGCGAAACCCTTCACCTGGCATATCCGGACCGGTTCGCCGTCAGTCCAAGCCTGACGGCCGTGGCCGGCGCCGGACTGCCCGGCTACCTGGCCGACGACGGCGGGATCTCCCCCGACGCGGCACGCCTGCTGCCGCCGGCCGCCCCTGCCGACCCGGTCGCGGTTCGCGCCCGGGTTTTGGCCGCCCTGGCCGAGGAGGTGGAGATCATGCTCGCCCAGTCCGTGGCCGCCGGCCCGGAGCAGATCGACCTGTGCATGATCCTCGGCGCCAACTACCCCTTCCATACCGGCGGACTGACCCCACTTCTGGACCGCGAAACCGGCAGCAACTTCCGCCCCGGCCTCCCCTCGCTCCGATAACCGCCCAAGTACTACCCACCATCCCCACCGCACCCCCCAGGAGCACGCATGAACCACGGCCAGGACATCGTCATTATCGGAGCGGCCAGGACGCCACAGGGCAGGCTCATGGGCCAGCTTGCACCGCTGTCTGCCGTCGAACTCGGCGGCGCCGCCATCGCCGGCGCCCTGAGCAAGGCGGGCGTCGCACCCGAGGCGGTCGAGGCCGTTGTCATGGGACAGGCGCTGCAGGCCGGCGCCGGCCAGAACCCCGCCCGGCAGGCCGCCGTCGCGGCCGGCATCCCGCTGGCCGCACACGCAGCTACCGTCAACAAGGTCTGCCTCTCCGGGCTGACCGCAATCATTGAGGCCAGCCGGCTGTTGCGCCTGGGCGAGGCCAACGTCGTCGTCGCCGGGGGCCAGGAGTCCATGAGCAACGCACCGCACCTGCTGCCCGGCTCCCGCACCGGCACGCCCTATGGCAACGCCGCCCTCGTGGATTCGGCGGCCCACGACGGGCTGACGGATGCGTTCGACCACGAGGCGATGGGTCTGGCCACGGACCGCGCCAATGCTGCACTGCAGATCCCCCGCGCCGAGCAGGACCAGGTGGCCGCCGCATCCCACCTGCGGGCGGCGGCGGCACAGAACAATGGCCTGTTCGACGCGGAGATCGTCCCGGTCAAGGTGCCCCAGCGCCGCGGCGGGATCGTGCTGGCGACGGCGGACGAAGGCGTCCGGGCCAATACCACTGCTCAGGTACTGGCCGGACTGAAACCGGCCTTCTCCCCGTCCGGAACCGTAACGGCCGGCAACGCCTCCCCGCTCAACGACGGAGCGGCCGCCGTCGTCCTGACCACCCGTGGCCACGCCCAGGCTAACGGCCTGACAGTCCTCGCCACCTTCGGCGCCCCCGGACAGATCGCCGGACCGGACACCTCGCTGCCCGACAAACCGGCACAAGCCCTCCGCAAGGCACTCGACAGGGCCGGCTGGACCGCAGCGGAACTCGACTTCGTCGAGATCAATGAGGCCTTCGCCTCGGTGGCGATCCACTCGGCAGCCATGCTGGGTATAGCTCCGGAGCGGGTCAATGTCAACGGAGGGGCCATCGCCATCGGCCATCCAATCGGAGCTTCCGGTGCGCGCGTGGTGGTCTCCGCCGTCCACGAACTTCTCCGCCGCGGCAGCGGAAAGGCCGCCGTGGCATTGTGCGGCGGCGGCGGCCAGGGCGAGGCGCTGCTGCTCTTACGCTAAGTCTCGCTGACATGAAAATTGCGGTGACGTTGTCCCGTTGACTGGTTGATCTGGCGGTCGGCGTTTTGAGGCAGGAATATCCGGTGGGTTGCAGGGGCGCGAGGGTGACTTGGTAGCCCAGGGATTCGAGCTGTCCGATCGCGCGGGCCTTGGTCTTGGCAGGTGCTTGCAGCCTGAAGGAGTCGGCGCCGGGTCTTTGTAGAGTTCCCCGGTGGTGAGCACATGCCAGGCGGCGGTGAGCATGGCGTGTTCGACCGCGACGAGGGCTTTGGATGGCCCGCGCCGGGCGGCGAGGCGGGAGTATTTTGCGGAGAAGTAGGTGTTCTTCGAGCGTGCTGCCGAGAGCGCGGCGATTCCGAGCGCTCCTTTGAGGTAGCGGTTGCCGGGGCGAGTCTTGGTGGACTTGACCCGTCAGGCGGATTCGTTGGATCCCGGAGAGGTGCCGGCCCAGGACGCCAGGTGTCCGTCATGCCGAGGACAGAATGATGCCATGTGGACACCGCAATTTCATACATGTTGAATTGTAAAATAATTTAAACCAGCAACATTTCCTGTGAATAACTCTATGCATAATCCCTTGCATAGTGCTACGCTCCTTGAGTGTTGGGGGAGGGCATAATGCACATCACACCACTGGAAGACCTGTGAGGCATGAAAAATGGCACCAAAACGATCAATAAAACCGAGAACTCTAAGCACGTTTGAGGAGCTTACAAACCTGATCGAGGAAGCTCGACCTGCACTGACCCCTAGCCAATTGCGTCTAGCTAACCTCGTCATTGACGGCCCCCAGCAGCTCGCTCTCTCCACAGCGGCCGAGTTGGCCAAACGTGCAGAAATGGATGAGTCGACCGTGGTGCGCTTCGCCCAGGCGATTGGGCTGAGCGGATACCCTGCCCTCCGAGACCTGTGCGCTACTGAACTGCAGCGCCAGGCGGGACTGCTTACTCGTTACGACTCCATGAAATCTGAAGCCTTTGGAGACGAGGATTTGTTCGAAACCATGTCCACCATCGAACACAGAAATATCGACCGCACGGCGGCAAACGTGGATCTTGCCAGTTGGAAACAAATTGTCGAAATCGTCGCGACGAGCAGGTCCGTCTATGTCATGGGGTTGCGCGCATGCTTCTCCATGGCGCACCTGCTGAGCTTCCAACTCAGCCTCGTTCGCGACCAGGTCCGACTAGTAACAGACCTAGATGGGACCATCCCTGAACAGCTCTCTCACCTGACCGATGAGGACGTCTTCATCGCGATTACGCTGGCGCCATACACCACTCAGACTTTAAAGGTAGCCAAGTACGCGGCGACCCGCGGATGTCGAACGGTCGCTTTCACCGACCGTCGCTCGTCACCATTGGCTCGAACGTCGGCCAACGCGGTTCTAGTCGACGCTGACGGACCTCTCCTAATGCCGTCGATGACGGCCCTGACGTATGTCCTTCAAACACTGATCGTAGCGGTCTCCGAGACGCTCAACACTGATGGAGCGAAGGACCTTGAACGGGTGAATGCTGTCCTTGCTGCGTTCGACACCCACACCTCCGCAAGTAATTCGCCGTGAACCGAATTTTAACGAACTCAACAAGGCGTCCCGCTCAATGAAATGGGAGCACTAGGAGAAGGCCTATGGAACGCTGACGAACGTTTGTGGGGGCAAACCGAAAAAAGAATGCGAAAACTCTCCAGACACAAATGGTTGACCGTGGATGGCTTCAACTCGACGAATAGGAGCATGGCATGAACAAAATAACTCGTAAAACAGGGGTAGCCACAGTCCTCACATGCATCGCGCTAACACTGGGGGCCTGCGGCTCCGCCGAAAATGTTGGGCCATCGAAGTTCGCAGAAGGCACCAAAATGGCCTCCATTGCGAGCAAGGGTGAACTCACGGTAGGCACGCTTTCGACATATCCGCTGCTCGGCATGCGGGGCCTGGGTACCTATACGGGGTTCGACATCGAGATTGCGAAGCAGATCGCCAAACGACTAGGCATTTCAGAGGACCATATCAACTTCGTACCTGTCACGACGCCCACCCGCGAAGCATTCCTGGCGCAGGGCAAAGTCGACCTCGTCACCGCAGGATATGCCATGACGAAGGAGCGCGCCAAGGTAATTGACTTCGCTGGTCCATACCTAAATGCCCCCAACGGGCTCTACACCAAAGCGGATAGTCCAATAGCGAATTTCTCTGATTTGCAAGGCAAGAGTCTCTGCGCGATCAACGGATCCGTCCAACAGACCTACCTGGATGAGCATTATCCTGAGATCAAGCTGACTCTCTTCGACACGAGCGCCAAGTGCGCCGACGCGGTTCTTAACGGGCAGGTCGACGCGGCAACCACCGAACGAACGGTGCTCGCGGGGTTCGTCCACGAGAGTGCCGGCAAACTGAAGGCACTCGACGTGAGCTACCTCGAGGACAATAACTACGGCATTGGCGTTACGAAAACGGACGACAAGGTCTTTTGTAAGTGGATTAACGATCAACTCACCGACATGTACCAGGACGGAAGCTGGGCGAAAGCCTATAAGGATACCCTCGGCACCGGGTTGGGTGACACCCCTGAGCCTCCAAAGATCCGCAGCTGCGACAACTCCGTTAGCCAGTAAGACAACAGCGTGGACACGATAGTTCAGGCAGCGCCGATAATCTTCCAAGGGTTTGTAACCGCTTGGCAACTCGCGTTGATCGCCAGCGTGGGTGCCCTTTTACTCGGATTCATCACGGTTGCAATGCGAGTGTCCCCAGTGCCCCCACTCCGGTGGGGCGCTGCAGCATACATCACCCTAGTGCGAAATACACCGCTCACCGTTGTGTTCTTTATCGTGGCGTTCGGGCTGCCGCAGGTAGACATCCATTTGCCCTTTTTCACGTTCGCGGTTATCGCGCTCGCCGTGTACACCGCAACATTCGTTGCGGAAGCGATTCGATCGGGCATCCACTCAATCCCAACCGGACAGCTGGAGGCCGCAAAATCTATTGGCATGACTTTCCCCAAGATAATGCAGCACGTGGTGCTACCGCAAGCATGGAAGGCGGTGATTGCACCCATGGCGAGCGTGCTTATCGCTCTCTTTAAGAACACTTCGATTGCAAGCGCGTTCGGTGTAGCGGAGGCAATCAGTAAAATGACGAGCCAGGTCAACGTCCACAGCAGTCAGGTTATTTTGATTATGTTTATCACTACTTGCGGCTACGTCCTGACCGGATTGGTCATGGGGCGGGTCTCTGCCTTGGTAGAGAGGCGGGCGGTGGTCCTGAGATGAATAGCATGGCTCTCTTCGACGCGTCGGGGCCGCGTGCGCGTCGCCGTACACTAATCACAAGCTTGCTGGCGGGAATCGGGGTCGCCCTGATAGCAGCGCTGCTCGTCAAACGACTCGCGGAGAATGGACAGTTCAGCGCCGATAAATGGGATCCGCTGTTCAGCGGCGAACTGATCCAATTCCTGGCCATAGGTCTTATGTACACAATCCTTGCTGCCGTGATCGGTTTGGCGCTCGCCTTACCGTTCGGAATAGTACTGGCGGTTGGCCGACGTTCCACACATGGGTGGCTCAGACTTGTGTGCACAACCTACGTCGAATTCATTCGGGGTACGCCGGTGCTGCTCCTAGTGTTGTTTTTCTTCTTGGCCTTCCCAATTATGTTCCATATGGACCTCCCAGCTATCTGGTCCGTGGTATTTGCCTTGGTTATGTTCAATGGAGCGATCATTTGCGAGATCGTGCGCGCCGGGATATCCGCCCTTCCGACGGGTCAATACGAGGCTGCCAGCGCCATCGGGATGCGCAGACTCCAGATAGTGCGGATAATCCTGCTTCCGCAGGCCCTGCGAGTGATGCTTCCGGCACTTATCGGTCAGTTTGCCATCCTAATAAAGGACACCTCTTTGGGGTTCGTGATCAATTACGATGAGCTGTTGACCCGTAGCCAATCCGCTGGCCTGCTGTTCAGCAACCCTCTCCAGATCTATGTAGTAACGGCCGCAGTTTACATCGCTCTGAACGTAACAGTCTCCTGGCTGAGCCAGCGAATCAGCCTGAGGCAATCCCGTCGAAACAAGAGCACGCTGCCGGTGCCGACTCAGTCGGAGCAAGAGCGCATAACAGTCTCGAGCACCATCAAGTAGCGGAGTGATAGAAGCCATGCACACCAATATGGCCCACAGCAAGGTCGCCACGACCCAATCAACTTGTATTTGAGGAAGCACATATGTCTAGCGAAGCTCCAGCAATTTCAGGGATCAATTTGGGTGCGCGCGCAGAATCGCAGCCGATTATTACGCTCCGCGGCGTGAACAAGTGGTATGGGAGTCTGCATGTCCTCAAAGACATCGACCTCTCTGTCTCGCGCGGCGAGGTGGTGGTGGTTATTGGACCGAGCGGGTCTGGTAAGTCGACCCTGTGTCGGGCGATCAATCGTCTCGAGGCTATCGACAGTGGTACCGTCACGTTAGACGGGCAACCCCTCCCGCAAGAGGGCCGCGGCTTGGCTATGTTGCGTGCGGACATCGGAATGGTTTTCCAGAACTTCAATCTTTTCGCCCACAAAACAATTCTTGAGAACGTCACCCTCGGTCCCATTAAAGTTCGCGGCCAGAGGAAGAAAGAGGCCGAGAAGCGTGCCCACGAATTGCTGGAACGAGTGGGGATTGGCCATCAGGCGGTTAAATTTCCGGCACAACTCTCCGGGGGGCAGCAGCAACGTGTGGCTATCGCGCGCGCATTGGCAATGGATCCCCGCGTCATGCTTTTCGACGAGCCAACTTCTGCACTCGATCCGGAGATGATCAAAGAAGTTCTAGATGTAATGGTCGACTTGGCCAAACAAGGGATGACCATGGTGACGGTCACTCATGAGATGGGCTTTGCCCGCACCGCGGCCGATCGCGTTGTATTTATGGCAGATGGTCAGATCCTGGAACAAAACACGCCCAATGAATTCTTCACGAACCCGCAGACAGCGCGTGCAAAAGACTTTCTGGGGAAGATCCTCAAACACTGAGGAGGCCCAGTCTCGAGCTGCCGATAGTGGTGGTGGCACTTGCCAAGGTCGCGGATGATGTCGATTTTTACCTTGCTCCGCTTCATAACGCGATTGCGCGTCGAGTGCAAAAAATTAGCATTCCCGGGCCCGGTAACGAAAGTCGATAACGTGTTTCCGAATGTTTTCAACGCGTTAACTGCAATGGGAAAATATGGTTACTAATTTCCCTCGCGAATTTTCATAAAACCTCGCCTAAATGAATTCGTCGACGTAGTTTTGCTACATAAAATAATGCAATTGACCGGCATCACGCCAGCAAAGCTCGGCTAGCCCTCTGGAAATAGAGGATTTCGGGTTTGCATTCGATACCCTCCCGGAGCCCCAACCGGGGTTCAGACATGATCTTCAGCGCAGTCTCATATGCACCCAAAGATGAACAGTTCTGCCAATCCAAGGAGAAACCATGACCATCGACACTGAAACTGAATCCGTTGTAGGGGTGGCGCATCCTCTCGATCCGCTGTCCCGCGCCGAGATCTCCCGCGCCGCCGCAATCCTTAAAGACGGCCCGGCCGCGCCAGAAACGTTCCGCTTCATCAGCATTGAATTGCGTGAACCCTCCAAGATAGCCCTGCGCGAAGGCACCGACACCGAACGCGAAGCCGACTCCGTCCTGATCGACCGCGGCACCGGAAACGCCTACGAAGCCATCGTCAACCTTGACTCCGGCATCGTCACGACCTGGACACAGCTGGCCTCGGGCGTTCAGCCGCCGTTCATGCTCGACGAGTTCGCCGAGTGCGAGGAAGCCTGTAGAAAGGATTCGAACGTCATTGAGGCCCTCGCCAAGCGGGGCCTGACCAACCTGGACCTTGTCTGCTTCGAGCCGTGGTCTGTGGGCTACTTCGGAGAAGACGCCCAGGGCCAGCGCCTGATGCGCGCCCTGGTCTTCGTCCGCGAGAATCCTACCGACAGCCCCTACGCGCACCCGATCGAGAACTTCGTCGTTTTCTACGACCTCAGCTCCGGCAAGGTTGTCAAGGTCGAGGACAACGAGTCCATCCCGGTCCCCAAAGCCTCCGGTAACTACCTGCCCGAGTACGTCGGGCCGGCCCGCACCGACCTCAAACCCATTTCCATCACCCAGCCCGAAGGTGCTTCCTTCCAGGTCACCGGAAACCACGTCCAGTGGGCCGACTGGTCCTTCCGCGTCGGCTTCACCCCCCGCGAAGGCCTCGTCCTGCACCAGCTGAAGTTCCGCGACCAGGGCGTTGAGCGTCCGGTGATCAACCGGGCCTCACTGTCCGAAATGGTCGTCCCCTACGGCGACACCGCCCCGGTCCAGGCCAAAAAGAACGCCTTCGACTCGGGCGAATACAACATCGGGAACATGGCCAACTCCCTGACCCTGGGCTGTGACTGCCTCGGCGAGATCAAGTACTTCGACGGCCACAGCGTGGACAGCCACGGCAACCCGTGGACAATCGAGAACGCCATCTGCATGCACGAAGAAGACGACTCGATCCTCTGGAAGCACTTCGACTTCCGCGAAGGCACCGCCGAAACCCGCCGCAGCCGCAAACTCGTAATCTCCTTCATCGCCACCGTCGCGAACTACGAGTACGCCTTCTATTGGCACCTCTTCCTCGACGGCAGCATCGAGTTCCTCGTCAAAGCCACCGGCATCCTCTCCACCGCCGCCCAGCACCCCGGCGAGAAAAGCCCCTACGGCCAGGCACTAAACAACGACGGACTCTACGGACCCATCCACCAGCACATGTTCAACGTCCGGATGGACTTCGAGCTCGACGGCCCGAAGAACTCCGTCTACGAAGTCGACATGGAAATACCCGAACACAACCCCACCCACACCGCGTTCAAAGCAGTGGACCGGCTCCTCGAAACCGAACAGGCAGCCATCCGCAAAACCGACTCCTCCAAACACCGCTTCTGGAAGATCGCCAACCGCGACAGCCGCAACATCGTGGACGAACCCGTCGCCTACCGCCTCATCCCCACCGACGGCATCCAGCTCGCCGCCGGCGATGAATCCTACGTCAGCAAACGAGCCCAGTTCGCCCGGAACAACCTCTGGGTCACCGCATACGACCGCACCGAACGCTTCGCCGCCGGCGAATTCCCCAACCAAGCCACCGGCGCCGACGACGGCCTGCACATCTGGACCCAAGCAGACCGGAACATCGTCGACCAAGACCTCGTAGTCTGGTACACCTTCGGCATGCACCACGTCGTCCGCCTCGAAGACTGGCCCATCATGCCCCGCCAAAACATCGGCTTCATGCTCGAACCCCACGGATTCTTCAACCAAAACCCCACCCTCAACCTCCCCACCTCAGACACGGTACCCACCGCCACCACCGGACAATGCTGCAGCGGAACCGACAAGTAACCCTGAACCGGACAATGACCTAGAGCTGAAAGACAACCAGCCCTAAATACGTGGTCCCCGGCGCTGTAACAACAGCACCGGGGACCACACCCATACCCGCCAAACCCAAACCCGGAAGTGAGGACATGATTGGCGTGTTCAACATCCCCGTAATTACTTGGACCCTCACAACCATCCTGCTGCTGGGCGGAAGCTACCACGTCCTCCAAGCAGCAAAATCCCGCCACCTCACCGACCGCGTCAACAAAGGCCTCCACGCCCTCATGAACGCCCTGATGGCCGCCATGTTGTGGAACCTCATACCCACAACTATGCTGGCTCAAGTCACCGTCCTCACCTGCGCGGCACTGTGGTTCACCATCCAGGCCGTCGCCCGGCCGGAATTCAAAATACTCTGCACGGACAGCCAGGGCCGGCTCAAATGCCTCTACCACGCCCTCACCATGGCCGGTGCCGCCCTCATGCTCGCAATGATGGCCCAAACGACCACCCCGGGCCACGGAACCGTTCCCGCAGGAACCATGTCCATGCCCACCACCCACCACGCCATGGCAACCGCAGCCCACACCACCGCCACACCCACCCTGGACCATTCACCCGCCCTGGCGATCCCGGTGACAATCTTCTTCGGAACAGCAGCAGCAATATTCATCATCCTTCTCCTACGTTCCCGGCTAAGAACCACCACCACCCACGCACATACCCCAAAACTCACCACCCGCACAGAACACGCGCTCGAAGCCCTCGGCGCCGCCATCATGGCCCTCATGTTCGCCACCACGACAGCATGAATCCCAAAAAAACCGGCCCAACCCCAGGGCTCCAGGACTCTGGACATGGGACTGTGGATATAACGGTGTATCCGGCCCAACACGCCAGGCGGTGAGCTTGGTGGGAAGGAGCCGATATGACGGCGACACTGGATGCTGTGAAAAACACGGCGACCGCTACGAACATGAGCGACACTTCCGAGGCTGATGCAGCCCGCGAGCTTGTCAGGATGGCCAAGGAGCAGGGGCTGTCACTGACAGGCCCGGATGGGCTGCTGAAGATGCTGACGAAGACGGTCATCGAGACGGCCCTGGACGAGGAAAGGGACTGCCCCGGATTTCATTGACTCTCGGGGTTGAGTGTTGCTAGGCGGCTTTGAGGCCGGTATTGATTGTCTCAAACTCGACCGGCGTTAGCCGCCCGAGTCGCCGCTGACGGCGTTTCCGATGGTAGGTTTTCTCGATCCACGTCACGATAGCCAGGCGAAGATCGGCCCTGGTGGACCATCGCTGACGATCCAGCACGTTCTTTTGCAGGAGTGAGAAGAACGATTCCATGGCGGCATTGTCGGCACACGCGCCCACCCGCCCCATCGACCCTTTCAGCCCGTTGCCCTTCAGCGTCCGCACGAAGGCGTTGGAGCGGAATTGCGAACCGCGGTCGCTGTGCACCACGGTTCCTGCCGGCTCCCTGAGTGCTATCGCATTGTGGAGCGCCGAGACGGCCAGGGACGCTTTCATCCGGGAATCGATGGAGTAGCCCACGATCCGGTTGGAATAAACGTCTTTGATGGCGCACAGATAGAGCTTGCCCTCGTCGGTCCGGTGTTCGGTGATGTCCGTGAGCCACAGCTGATCCGGCGCCGCCGCGGTGAAGTCCCGGCGGACGTGGTCATCGTGCACGGGCGGACCGGCCTTGCGGGTCAGTCCGCGTTTCTTGGCGAACACGGACCAGATCCGCTGGCTGCTGCACAGCCGGGCGACCCGGTTCTCTCCGACGCTGAAACCCTGGTCTTCGAGCTCGTCGGCGATGAAGCGGTACCCGAACGCCGGATCGTCCCGGTGGACGTCCAGGGCTGCGTTGATCAGGTGGGCGTCAGACCAGTCGCGCTCCGTGACCGGCGCGGCCTTCCATGCGTAGAAGGCCTGTTTGGAGAAGCCCAGCACCCGGCAGGCCACCGCGACGGGAATCCCGTCTGCGGCAAGGTCAAGGACCAGCGGGAACTTCATTTTGGGGGCAGTTCCCGGGCGAAGAAGGCCGCGGCCCGGCGCAGGATTTCGTTCTCCTGTTCCAGCAGCCGGATCCGCTTCCTGGCGTCCCTGAGTTCGGCAGCTTCCTTCTCGGCCACGCCGGGACGGGCGCCGTCCTCGATGTCGGCTTTCTTGAGCCAGTTATGCAGCGTTGCTTCGGAAATTCCGAAGTCTTTGGCGATCTGTGAGATCGGGGCTTCGTGCTTGCGTGCAACCGCGACCACGTCGCGGCGGAACTCAGCGGGGAAAGGCTTGGGCATGTTGAACATCCTTGCTGCAAGGAGTGAATCCTCACAAGTCAGGAGTCAAGCAAACCCGGGGCAGTCCCTAGCGATGCGTTGCCGGCTCACCGCGGGGCTTAGCGGATCTACCTTTAGAGCCCGAAGGTCGCTCTCGAGGACCTTTATTGCTTTCCCACGTGTGAGCCGCGAGAAGCTTGCAGGAATGCAAGTAAACGAGCGGTCAGCGTGAAGAAGGGCTGCTGCAGCAACCCGTTCCAGCCCTTCGTTGCGGATCCTGTGTCGTTGATCGCTCTCGATGAAAACGCTCATCTCAGTCCTTCCTGTTGACCTGGAATGCTTCCAGGTAGCTTCCGTAGATCCGCTCGACGGTGATTCCGCCGGGGAAATGTGTTGTCGCTTCGTCTCTCTGGGCCTCGGAGTCAGTGACGATGAAGAGGTGGTTGATCTCGTGCTCCGTGTCGGTCAGCGAGTAGCTGGGCATCTCAACGCCGGGGCCGCTTTGGATTCGACCTGGGTGATGCTTCTCGGGTGCGTGGCTCAGGCGGCCATACGGGATTGGATGCTGCGTTTACGGTCAAGGTCGGCCTGTGTGACCTGCTCGCCGCGGGACGTGATGTAGGGCAGGCACAGGTCCGGGTACGCCTCGGCGCCCAGGGGCCCGTACGCGCGGATAATCTCCCCGGAACGCTCCACGTACCCGCCGGTCTCACTGGTCCAACGGAGGGCCTCCAGCGCCCCGGTCATGAGCTGCATGAGCGGGTGCCCGAGAGAATCCGCCAGGGGCGCGAACTGGCTTCGGATCCGCCAGCTGACGGTACGCTTCTCGCGGTCAAAACTGATGGCCGACTCATGGGCTGCGAACTCGGTCGTCCGGTTGTTCGCGAACTCCAGATCGCCTTTCTGGACGCGGGCCGGCTTGACGTAGTTCCCCGGTGAGCCGAGCAGTTTCCGGGCCTCGATGATCGCCAGCTCCTCCCACGGGTCAATGACCAAAGTGACGGAGCGCATCGGGCCGCGGGTAGTCCTCCGGTTGTCGGCGGTCCGATCCTCCAGGAACATCTCCACGGCAGCCCGGTACTCGCGCGGCCGGTCCTGTTCACGGCGCGGGATGCCCCGCCAGCACTGCTGGGTCAGCTCATACGTCCGGTCCTGGAGGTCCTTCTCGGCAGACTCCAAGGACCTCCGGAGCGCGGTGAAGTCACTGGACGGCAGCGTGACTGTGCCGTCCTCCCATGCAGCCGTCATGGCGCCACCGCTGATCCGGTGAACAGCGCCCGGAGCCGGCTGGCCAGCCCTTCCCGTTGAGCGGGTTTTACGAGCCCCAGCCGGGCAAGCTTGTGGGCGAGGAGACCGTCGAGATCGGACAGGGCCAGTCGCACGGTCTGATCCATGCGGAGCCCAGAGTCGGCAGCCAGCCGGCGCACGGCGGACGGGAAGTCCTCGCCATCCCTCGGATCCCTCAGCGCCTCAGCGAGCAGCCAGGAGATCGGCTGGACCGCCGTGGCGTCCGGAGTGTGCCCGACATAGACCACCGAACCACCCGACTCAGAGACCCGCACCCGGTAGCACATCGGTACAAGGCGAAGCCCGGCGAACGCGTTCAGGGCCGATTCTGAAGGCCCCTGCGGTACACGCCGCAGCCGGCCGGCGTCCACCAGTTTCTTCACGTCGGATGCGCTGCCTCCTGCATCGGCAACCCAGGACAGCACATCGGATTCGTAGCGCGGCGTCTCCAGGTAGGTCAGGAAGTCACGCAGCAGACCGGGGACCTCAACGACAGTGTTCTCCGCCACCAACAGCTTGAAGCTCGAGCCGTCTTCCACAGATTCCTCCGTAAGGATCTGGCCCACGAGCATGATGACTGGCTCGTCTTGATCAACGAATTGAGCCACTGCTACCAGGCTCCTTCGGTCGAGAGTCGCTGGTTGGACGGCGCGGCAGGGTGCGCTCCGGGTTCTACTCTGCGTGGCATGACGTTCTTTCTCGCGGGGGTCTGACCTGGCGGTTCCTGCGGATTTCTCTGGCATGAGCCACCGCGAGGAAACATGCGTAGACGACACGCCAACGGCCAGCCCCGCCGGGACGAACCGGGAGACTGGCCGCTGGGACGATCAGAGGCTGACGATCCGTGGGTTCCAGATGATCAGCGGCGTCGTCCCGTATCCGTACCAGTCGTCGCGAGGATCACCGATGCGGAAGGACAGGTCGAACTCATCACAGATCTGCTCTGCTTTGGCAGTCATTTCGTGGACGTGCAGGTAGGGCGCCGAAACTACGCCCGCGAAGTCTGTGAGCTTGTTCCTGCCCTTGATCCTGAACCGCCTGGGGTGGTCGAAAATGGACCCGGAGATGAAGCAACTATCACCCTCGCAGCCGATCGTGCTGGCTGCAGCCTGCCCAATGATGGGTAGTCCGGCCATCCGGTGGAAGCAGCTGCGGTTACTCCTGGTGTGGTGGGCAAGACCGTTGGTGTTCAACCATTCGTCCATCTCGACTGTGGGAAGCTTGCCCGGTTCTGATGTCTTTGGCATTAGGTTCAATCTCTCGTTCTCTGAAGCCGGCGGATCAGCGGCGGGGAATGCCGGCACTGTGGGTGCGTCGTTGGGAAACATGCGTAGACGACGCCTCAGACTGCAAGCCTCGCCTGGTCAAATCGGGAGACTGGCCGCTCGTCAGATCGGGCCTAGTAGCCGATGACTCTACGGTTTCCACTGCTACGGAAATCTCGGCACCGCCCTGGCCGACCTGGCCGACCGCCGTGTCCCAAAGCCCAAGCATTTCGTCGGCTGTGCGGCCGCCGGCGTAGTTGATGTCCCGGATCTCGAAGCGTCAGAAGTGCCAGATGGCTGGGCTTAGCCGGGCCTCAGGCGGAATGCCGGGGAAATGCGGGTGGCTCTGCATGCGTGGAACGGTTGAAACCCCGCGCGTACGGGGAAACGCGACCAAGGACCGGGCCCTAGTGCCTGCCGTTGGAAATACCCCCGCGCGTGCGGGGAAAAGGGAGGCGCCGTGCGGGTTCTCCCGGCTGGTTTGGAAACACCCCCGCGCGTGCGGGGAAAAGCTTAGCCTGCTCCGCCGCGGCCCCAAGGCCCAGGAAACACCCCCGCGCGTGCGGGGAAAAGCATGTCAGCGACGAACTCGTGGCGTGGGCGTTTGAAACACCCCCGCGCGTGCGGGGAAAAGAAAGGGACACCACCATCAAATTGACTGAGATCGGAAACACCCCCGCGCGTGCGGGGAAAAGAACCAGGTCCACTACCGGCTATTCCGGGACAAGGAAACACCCCCGCGCGTGTGTTAGCGGCCATGAAAAACTGCCCATAGGCGGCCACGGAACTGCCCACTGACGGCCAGGAAAACTGCCCGTTGGTGGCCATGAGATCTGCCCACTTCCTTTACTTAGCCCTGCTGCTTAAGCGGCGGGAGCCTCTTCCCGGGGTTTGATGACGGTGTCTAGTCGCACCAAAGTCGCCCGGGAAGAGGCCCTAATGAAGTTTGACGGAGAAATCATGGAAATACTTGCTGCGTATGATCTGACCGGATCGTTGCGTGCCGCCGCGGAACTCACGGGCTGCTCCCACCACACGGTCGCCCGGCACGTCGCCGCCCGAGACGCGGGCCAGCCGATCGCCGAACCGGCCTACCGGGGCCGGGTCACCGACCCTTTCCTGCCCAAGATCGAAGAATGGATCGAGGCCTCCAAGGGCAAGATCCGCGCCGACAAAGCCCACGAGAAACTCCGGGCCCTCGGCTATGAGGGTTCGGAGCGCTCTACCCGCCGGGCCGTCGCGCAGGTCCGCGCCGCCTGGCGGCTGGGTCATGTCCGGGTGCACCGCCCCTGGGTGACCGAGCCCGGTCAGTGGATTCAATACGATTTCGGCGACGGCCCCGTCATCGAGGGGAAAAAGACCGTGCTGTTCGTGGCGTGGCTGGCATGGTCGCGGTTCCGGGTCGTGATCGCACTGCGGGACAGGACGGCGCCGAGCGTGTTCGCGGCGCTGGACCGCACCTTCCGTGTCATAGGCGGCGCCCCAACCTACGTCCTCACGGATAACGAGAAGACCGTGACAGTTTCCCATGTCGCCGGGGTCCCGGTGCGCAACCAGCAGACGGTCGACTTCGCCCGCCATTACGGCGTGACGGTGTTGACCTGCCAGCCGGCGGATCCGGCATCCAAGGGCGGTGTGGAGTCCTCGGTGAAAGTCGCCAAAGCCGACATCGTGCCCAAGGACACTAACCTGCGTGCCGAATACGCTTCCTTCGCCGAGATCGAGGCGGCGTGCCAGGCGTTCATGGACGAGGTCAACAACCGTGAGCACCGGGCCACCCGCCGTAAACCCGTGGCGATGCTGGCCGAAGAGGCGCCCCGTTTGCACCGGATCCCGGACACCGCGCACACCGTCGCGTTCGGGCTCTCCCGCAGCGTCCCGGAGAACACGCCGATGGTCACGTTCGAGAACGGGCAGTACTCCGTCCCGGCATATCTGCTCGGCGCACGGGTGTTCGTCAGATCCCACGGCGCCGGAGCTGACGAGCAGGTCATCGTCGTCCACCACGGCAGTCAGGGGCCGGTCGAAGTCGCCCGGCACCCGCGTGCCCGGCCCGGC
The DNA here is from genome assembly GCF_014926485.1 of Pseudarthrobacter sp. AB1. Classification (NCBI taxonomy): domain Bacteria; kingdom Bacillati; phylum Actinomycetota; class Actinomycetes; order Micrococcales; family Micrococcaceae; genus Pseudarthrobacter; species Pseudarthrobacter sp. AB1. Next base: position 380,853 of record NZ_PZKO01000055.1, on the reverse strand, counting down.
AGCCCGGCGATCGACGACGCGCACTTCCCGGACCACCGGCCCCGGATCCCGGGCGACTACACGGCGAAAGCCAGAACGGCCGCGGAAGCGGAGTTCCTCGCGATCGGGGACGGCGCCCGGACCTGGCTGCTCGAGGCCGCGGCGGCGGGCACGGCGCGGATGAATGTGAAGATGGCCGAAGCGGTCGCCTTGGCCAAGATCGCCGGGCAGTCCGAAGTCGACCACGCTTTGGGGACCGCGGCCATCCATGGCCGCTTCGCGAACAAGGACCTGGCCTCGATCCTGAACGCCGCCCTCACCCGCACCGCCACCCATGCCGCCGGGGAAACCCGCTCCCTGACCCAGGGCACCGCCGCGTGGGCGGCCATCGGCCGACCACCCATAACAGCCAGCGCCGCCACCGCGCTGGAGGAAAGCGCATGAGCCCCGTCCCGGTCACCGCACCCGCGTTGCCGGCGGAGCTGGAGGCGCTGATGCGGCAGCTGAAGATGCCCCACGCGCGGGCCCTGGCACCGGAACTGATTGCGACTGCCCGCGCCCAGCGCTGGGAACCGGCCGAGGTCATCAAAGCCCTCTTCGTCGAGGAAGTCACCGGCCGGTCCCGGTCCATGCTCGCCACCAGACGCAAAGCCGCGGGCTTCCCGACCGGGAAGACCTTCGACACCTGGGACCCTGCCGCCTCCTCGATCCCGGCCCCGACGCAGCAGGCGCTGCGGACGCTGGAATGGATCGGGCGGAAGGAAAACGTCGTGATCTGCGGCCCCTCCGGCACCGGCAAAACGTTCTTCCTCGAAGCCCTCGGGCAGCAGGCCGTCGAGGCCGGCATGCGGGTCGCATGGTTCCGGCTCGAGGACCTCGGCGCCCTCATGCGCGCCCACCGCTCCGATGACAGCGTCACCAAAGTCGTCGCCCGGATCCTCCGGGCGGATTTAGTGGTGGTCGATGATATAGGTCTCTTGCCGGTCGGCACCGACGCGGCCGAGGGGCTCTACCGCCTCGTCGACGCGGCCTATGAGAAACGGTCCATCGCGGTGTCCTCAAACCTGCATCCCGCCGGCTTTGACGAACTCATGCCCAAAACCCTCGCCACAGCAACTGTCGATCGGCTGCTGCACCACGCGCACGTCTGCCAGACCTCAGGCGAATCAATCCGCCTCAGCCAGGCCTTGGCCGGAAAAGGAGTCAAACCAATGAACTAAAACCACAACCCAACATGGCCAACGCCAACCGAACACCTGGTGGGCAGATCTGGTGGCCATGAGTGGGCAGTTTTCATGGCCACCAGCGGGCATTTCTGCTGGCCGCCCGTGGGCACAAACTATTGGCCATTGACACGCGTGCGGGGAAAAGCCCGTATGGTTATGCAGCCGGGCCGCCATGAAGGAAACACCCCCGCGCGTGCGGGGAAAAGTCGCCCACGCGGTAGTCGGCCAGGGGCCAGCTGGAAACACCCCCGCGCGTGCGGGGAAAAGGAGGATGACCCGAAGTCCTACATGGCCGCCAAGGAAACACCCCCGCGCGTGCGGGGAAAAGTTTGGAGGATCCCCGGGAAGCGCACACGAACCGGAAACACCCCCGCGCGTGCGGGGAAAGGTTTCGCTCATGATGCCTTTCGGGCCATGGAAGGAAACACCCCCGCGCGTGCGGGGAAAAGCCACCCACAGCGAAGGCCCGGACCGCACCACGGGAAACACCCCCGCGCGTGCGGGGAAAAGGCCGCGAAAACCACTGGGGCTACACGTTCCTCGGAAACACCCCCGCGCGTGCGGGGAAAAGATGACATGGCTAGTGTGACCCACACACTTGAGGGAAACACCCCCGCGCGTGCGGGGAAAAGGCCCACTTCAGTGATACGTTCGCCTACCGCCCGGAAACACCCCCGCGCGTGCGGGGAAAAGAAGCCCGGGCGCTTGGCGGGTCCCGGGCTACTGGAAACACCCCCGCGCGTGCGGGGAAAAGCGCTGCACGGACTTCCTGGCGCCCTCGAAGCCGGAAACACCCCCGCGCGTGCGGGGAAAAGCTATCGCCGCGCCCACCGAGGCGGCGACGGCAGGAAACACCCCCGCGCGTGCGGGGAAAAGCCCCGGCCCCCGCGGTGAACGCGGAACCGACGGGAAACACCCCCGCGCGTGCGGGGAAAAGACGGAGGCGGAGCGTTTCTCCGTTAGCGCCGTGGAAACACCCCCGCGCGTGCGGGGAAAAGCTTCCAGCAGCTGCGTCCGGGGGGAGCCGATGGGAAACACCCCCGCGCGTGCGGGGAAAAGGTGGTTTCGTCTTCGAGGATCCGCAGTAGGACGGAAACACCCCCGCGCGTGCGGGGAAAAGTGTCAGTCGCGGCGGCTTGCCTGGGCGATGACGGAAACACCCCCGCGCGTGCGGGGAAAAGTCCTGGCTCCGGAAACCCCTGGTGCCGGTCCGGGAAACACCCCCGCGCGTGCGGGGAAAAGCCCCGCAGGTTTTGCAGGTGCGGGCCAGAATGGGAAACACCCCCGCGCGTGCGGGGAAAAGCCCTCGAAGCCTTCCCGGGTATCTCCGGCAAGGGAAACACCCCCGCGCGTGCGGGGAAAAGCCGTGGCCCCGGAGCCGGCGAACGGTTCCAGGAGAAACACCCCCGCGCGTGCGGGGAAAAGCGAAGCGGTCAGCCGTCGGCACCTTGGCCTTGGGAAACACCCCCGCGCGTGCGGGGAAAAGACCGCCGGCGGCTTGAACAGCAACGTCAGTGTGGAAACACCCCCGCGCGTGCGGGGAAAAGGCGTCACTGGTGCGGGGCTCGTTGCGGGGCACGGAAACACCCCCGCGCGTGCGGGGAAAAGCCGCTATTGCCAGCATCACCCTCCCCGAACGAGGAAACACCCCCGCGCGTGCGGGGAAAAGTGGGGGTCTGTTGCGCCGGCCGCTGCTGTGGTGGAAACACCCCCGCGCGTGCGGGGAAAAGGATCCGAACGGTGAGCCGATCATCAACTGGAAGGAAACACCCCCGCGCGTGCGGGGAAAAGACTAACTGACCTGCGGCTTTATGTGGATTCTTTCACGCCTTCTGTCTTTTCACGTCCAATCAGTGGCCCGACGAGTCCTACGAGATGGAGCCCGTCGACGTCCAGAATATTTGGCGGCTCGCTGCCGGCGGTTCGTATCTCGTAGCCCTGTTCTCTGCTGGCGTCCGTCAATACGATGGCTGATGCTCCGTCTTCCACCGCCAGGGAAGTGCGTTCCCAGATTCGATCTGCGACCGCTCTGCTTGTTCGGCCCACGAAGACTCCTGGCACGACCTCGGTAAGAAATCTTCCGATATAGCCCCGGAGGTGATCTGGGACGGCGCGGGTAACAACAACCGCAATCACTCGTCACCTCCGTAGTTGACGTGCCCTGCAACTTCGCCGGCCTCACCGATTATCCTGTCATCGTCCCTCTTCGGAAGGTGTGGCGCCAGGACTTCCATGAGCGCATCCAGCATCCCGGCGAGCACTTTCTTCTGGTGGATCAGTTTGCGCAGACTCGAGCGAAGCTTGGCCATCGCTTCTGGGTCGCCCTCCTTTGATTGAAAGGCGACGGGAATTGTAATGGAGGGTTTATAGAGGTCCGCGAGGTCGAAGATCAAGGATCTGCTGTTTCCTCGGTGGATAATTCCCAGCGCCGGGTTGACGCCGATCGCGGTGCAGGCCGCGGCAGCGCAGCCGTACAGGATGGAGTTGCCCAGGTTCAGGCCCATGTTGATGACGTCGTCAGCTTTGGTGTCGCGCTTGAACGTGACCGCGTGCTGTTTGGCCAAGGTCTTGTAGAGGTTCCTGATGGTCCGGCCTTCGAGCCCGCGCATGGTCGCGACCGAACCGCCTGGCAGCATGGGCACGCCGAGCTGCCGTTTGTAGAGGCTGATCGCGGCTTGTTGGACTGAGTTTTCATCGGTGATGACGTGCGCCTGAGCGATGGCCCACCGCGCAGATGACGTCAGAGGTGTGGCGGCGGAGTAGGCGTTGGCGCCACCGTTTCCGGCGAAGACCACTGTCGTACCTGATCGTGTCAGAGATATGGCTGCGGGGTGTGTGATGGAGGTCCCCGGGCCGAGGGCAAGCACGGCAATGCCGCCTACCGGCAACTGTATGCGGGTCCGTATCTTCTCGCCTTCGTCGGCCTGCATGGCCCAGACCCCTGTGCGGTTCTGGTAAACGGTGGCCCTGTCCAGGTAGGCGAACGAGACCCTGTCCTCCAGACGGACCTGGTGGCCGGCCGGTATTGTTGCGAAGGCCAGCGCCCGGTCGGAGTAGCTCAAGAACCAGCCTCAAGGTCGATGACGCCCAGCAGTGGGTCGTAGCCGATTCCGGCCTGGCCAAGGATGATCGGGACCATTCCTTCGAGGATCCGGGAGCGGGGATTCCAGGGGTTGCCGGCGGTCAGTGCACGTCGCGCCAGCTTGCCGTTGAGCGGGACGGTCGCTTCCATGGCCTGCCGCAGCGCCGGGCGGTCAGTGGCCTTGATTGCTTCGAGGCCCTGTATGGACCCTGTCCAGGCCCCGGGTGCCCCGGCGGTGCCGTCGGGGTCGATGGCGATGACAGTAATGCTGGGGCCTTCGATGAGGCGGGTGAAGGTTTCTTCGTCAACGTCGTGGCCGGTGAGCCTCATGAGGGCGGCGAAGTCGATGTCCGGGGCCGTGATTTCGGCGGCGTCGATGACGACTCCGCCTGCTTTCGCGAAGCGCCGACCGTATTCTGCGAGCTCTTCTTGTTCGGTCCAGTCGATTTCATCGAGGCGGAGCGTCGAGGCCTCCACAAAGGCCTGGCTGTCATCCGGCATGGCCAGCCGGCTGCGGCCGGTCAGGAACCTCTTCACCCGGGCCAGCTCTGAGGCAAAGTAGGGCAGGCCCCCGCTTTTACCGTCGCTACAGAGGATATGCAGCGGAAGTTCAACAACGCCTGGCAGGCGGGAGCTGCGCCGCGGGTCTTCGTGGCGCCAGACTCGGCCGGCGCGTTGGATGATTGACGGCGCCGGGGCAAGGTCGGTGCTCATGGCGTCCAGGTCAATGTCGAGTGACGCTTCAATCGCTTGGGTGCCGACCACTACGGTGCCCGTCCCGGCCCCGCCTTTGCCGAGGACAGTCAGGAGGCGATCTGCCGCGTCCCTGCGGTGGCCGGCTGTCATCCGGGAGTGGAGCACGATCGGGTCGAAACCGTAGCTCTGCAACCCGGTCGCGATGTCCTGGGCGCGGCCGACGGTATTCGAGACGATGCCCAGGCGTGCCCCGGGCGCGATGGCCTTCATCCGGGCCGCCCATTTCAGGTGAGCCGAGACCTGGTCAGCAGTATTCTCCACCGAGATGGCGATACCGTAACCTTCCTGGGCCAGGGGCCAGGTAGCACCTGGCACAAGGTTGTGCGAGGGGAAAGCGATTGGAGGCGGCTCCCAAACAGGGTCGTAGGCCCGGGCGAAGCGGTCCCGTTGCCATTGGGGCAGGGTTGCCGACAGTATGGTCACGCGGGTCCCGGTTGCGCCCCACCAGCACATGAGCTGCTCTGCCAGCGCCGATTGGTATTGATCCATCAGGTGTGCCTCGTCGATGACGATGTGGGCGTTCGCGAGGGTCAGTAACCGCAGGTGGGCCCATTTGGTCCGCAGAGAACCGGCAAGGACCTGGTCGATGGTGGACACGGCAACGGGTGCGAGCATGCGTGCGCTGCCATTGCGGACGAACTCGGTAGGGATCAGCCCATGCCCGTCGGCGGTACTGTGCTCTGAGGATTGTGCGTAGAAGTCCTCGACGCTGGCGAGCCGGTGCGCGAGCCCGGCGACGTTACCGGTCTCTTGGTAGGCCTTCTGGACCCTCTTCATCATCGCGTTTGTTGTCGCCTGGGTCGGCAACGCGAAAATCAGACGTTCTGGCCTCTGCGCGTGACGAAGCAGCGCAGCCTCGGTCTTGCCGTTGCCCGTCGGGGCCATGGCGATCCACAATCCGTCGCCCACTTCGAGGCCGGCTTCCTGGAGGGGCCGGAGCGTGTAATCACCAGCGATGGAGGTCTGCGCATCGACGAAGTCCCGATAGACGCCCAGGGTCTGAGGAAGCCGATCGGCGAAGAACGCGGACCGTCGTACCATCCATCCGGCGTGATCCTTGACCTCGAGGAGGCCCGCGTTGAGATCCTCCTGGGCCTGCTTCACGGCGTCCAGATCGGAAGCGGTCCGGTCCGCCAAGATTACGAGTCCGGCAATGATCACGGCAACAGCGGACGTTGCGGGCGGCAGCTCGGCGTCAGGGTCAAGCCCGCAGGCTGCCGTTACGTCAGCGGTGAGCTCCTCACGGGCGTCCTTCCAGGCTCCGCCGGCCGAGCGGGTGAACGCCCGACATTCCGGTGTCTCCGGGACCTGAAAGCGCCCGTGGTGCCCCAGCGCGGCAGCAGCCAGCCAGTCACCGCCGGCGCTGTCCCCGAAGTCCAGCCCGGTCCTGGTCAGGGCCAAGGCTGACGAGCGTTCGTGCCGGCGCAGAAGACCGACCCGTTCGGCCGGAACCTCCAGCGGGTACCCGGCGGCTACCAGATCGCGCCGGACCCCCGCATGCCACGGCTCATCCTTGCCTGAAGCAAGCTGCCCGGCGAAGACCGGGTTGGCTTTGCCGACGTCGTGGAGCCCGGCCGCGGCAGCGACCCAGGCGCGGGCGTCCGGGCCGAGGGCAGCTTCGAGCCGGTCCTTCAATCCGTCACGGAGCCACAGATCCCACAGTGCGGTCGCGGCGGCTGCGGTGTCCAGAAGATGACTGATCAGCGGGTAGGCGTCGTCCAATCCGTGGCGTTTGCTCCAGAGCACGGTTTATCCGATCGCCTTCACTGTCAGCAGACCGCAACCGTAATTCTTGGCTCGGCCCACTCCAGAGGCCAGCAGTTCACGCAGCCGTTCGGTGTTCTCGACGACGGCGAACCCGTCGACGAGGTCGGTTTGGACGACCCGGCCTGTTTTGCGCCCGACGACGCGTCGGTCATGGTTGAGGATCTGGACCTCGGACAGTCCCCCTGCCAGGCGCTCGGCGAGCCATTCGGTCATTGCGGGGCCGGTGTTGGCCGGGTCGTCGTCCCTCGGGACTATGGCCGAGAGCGCTGACGGGTCGGTGCTTGCGGCCTTGACTCGTGCGCTGTGGCGGCGGACAGCGTTGACTGCCACCCGGAAGGCTACGGGGGTGCCCGTGGCCGGCGGGTCGTTCTCCTCGCGGGAGATCATGCCCTCAATGCTGGTGGTCGGCGCCTGGCCGGAGCGTACGAGCAGCACCCCGGGGCGCTGTTGATCGGCAGGTTCGACACGGAAAAGCACTCCGGCAACCGCGCGCGGTGAGGCTCCTTCGACCGGGCCGAAGAGGCGCATGACCGTTGAATGCAAGGCGGCGGGATCGTTCAGGCTGCGCGGGGAGGGCATACCGTTGCGTCCGCTGAAAAGGATGTGCAGCGGCGCCATAGTCAACGTGGTTGTAGTGGTCAGGGTGCTTGCAGTGGTCACGAAACTCTCTCTGTGGGTCGTGGACGGCGAATGTCTGGCGGGGATCAGGGCGGCGAGGCCGAGCAGAACCCCCGCGCGTGCGGGAAAACCCTGGCTGGGTTAGACGTGTGCGGCCGTACGATCTGGCAGGTGTGCTGATACGGACCACCATGCCCACCGGTCAGGAACGCCACCTGCCGGTGCGATTCGGTCCGGATAGGAGTTGTCACGTCCATCCAGTGTGTGGACGGGCAGTGCGGTCCGGTCGCCGAGGGCAGGCGCGGAGTCGAGAAGCCCGTCATCCCCCAGGCCGAGCAGGAACGGGAACGCTGGTGCGAACGCCTTCCGGCCCAGGTACGGGCTGAACCCGGGGCTGGCAAACGCCTCCCCCATCTCCCCTATCCGGTCCGGGTGACTGAGCCTGACAGTGAACTCTGCGCCCGCCAGGTAGGTCCGGCGCACAATCGAGGTACCTTTCTGAGCATCAGGGGTGAACGACGGAGGTGCGCTCCTGGGGTTGCCGGACGCCGTCCAGATCCGGTCCACGAAAGCTTGAGCTTCCGGTCGTGGGTTGATCGTCTGGAAATCTTTCTCAACCCGGCCGGGGTTGTCGACCCGGACTTCGATGGTCAGGTCCTGGAGCCATTGTGGCCATTCACCATGCCGTGCCCCGAGGGCTGCGGCGCACAAGCCGACGATGCCGGACCGGGTCGGAAGGAGCCCGGTGTTGACGTGGTTGCCCGTGGCCCGCGGACCGGCCCAGGATTGGGCCGGTCCGGCCAAGCGAAGGTAAAGGCTTGTCATGCCAGGATCCAGTCGACGACCGCCCCCACGAGGCCCTCCACCCCGGTGGTTTCTGCGCCGAAGCGGTCCACCCCGGTTGCGGTTCCTGCAGCGAGGGCGATCCCGAAGTTTCCTTTGTCGAAGTCCAGTGCTGCGGCGCGCTGCTCCGCCAGGCGAGCCACCGCGGGTTCCCCGTAGCCGCCGTCAGCGCCCGGCATGACCGGTGTCTCGAAGTCGTAGGCCAGCCGGTAGGACTGTTCCTCGGCGAGGACCACGAGCGGGGCAACGTAGGGTGCCGTGGCGTTCTTCTTGCCGGAGGGCAGCTTGTAGATCAGAGCCTCGACCAGCAGCGAGAGCTGCTCCCGGGCCGTCTCAGAGTTCACCCCGGTCCAGCTGCGCTTGAGCTGTGCCCGGTCGATCGTGACGCTCCGGTAAAAGACACCGGAGGTGTAGGAGGCGACACCAAGGAAGGATGCGCCCTTATGGGTGGCCTTTGGGTCCTCGTCCATAGTGGAGAAGTAGTCCGTTTCGATGACGGCTTTGTGGACGGAGATCGCGGGGCTGACGGCGATTGCGGCAGCGGTGTTCGCTTCCGGGGCAGCCGCGAACATCCGGCCGAACGCGGCGATGGACAAAGATCCAGTGACTCCGGCGTCAACGAACTGAACGTCCGCGTTGCCCGCAGCGACCGCGGCAGCCGCCGTTTCAATCTCTTCCATGCTCAGCCATGAAGACGTCCCGGATTCCTTCGCGTCGCCAGTGTCGGCGCCGGCGGCGTTCTTTACGAGGGCCGAGACGATCTTCTTGGATGCTGCGAGGGCATCCTTCGGTTCGAGAGCCGGGTTGATCACGACGGCACGGTCCGCGACGATGCCGGCGAGGTTTGTCGAGCGGATGCTCTTGTCCAGGGACTTGACCTCGTAGTCGGTGCGGGCCGCGCGCTTGATCGCCTGGCTGGAGAGCATGCCGCGCAGCGCTCCGCCGATCACGGCCCGCTTGGGGGTACCGGTGTCGTCCCGGTTCAGGTTGCTCCACGGCAGGGTGTTGATCACGTGCAGTGTCAGGTTGTTCAAGTTAGTTCTCCTGGTTCTGGTTGGTGCTGCTGTTAGCCGGCGCGTCGTGGGTCCACGCCCCGTAGTAGTCGCCGAGCACGGAGGCCCGAACGGACTGGGAAGCTTCGGTGTAGCCGTTGCCCCATCGGCTCAGGAGCCGGCCGATCCGGTAGAAGTCGACACCGACTCCCGAGCCCCGGGCCAAGTCCAGCAACCGCCGGATGGTGGCGGAGACCTGTTCAAGGTCCTGTTCCTGCAGGCTCGCAAGACGGGATGCGATGACGTCCGGCGCGTCCGGGTCAAGGCTCTTCTTGCCGGAGCGGATGAGACTGAGGTCCCGCAAGGACGCCCCGAGCGGCTTGTTGGCCTGCGGGATGTCCCTGTATGCGGCGCAGAGGCCGGCCGCACGAAGCATGGCCGTCTTTGCCCGCTCGTCATCGACGAAGCGCAGGACCCAGGGGAAGGCGTAGTGCTCGGTGGAGGCTTCGACACCACGGGCGACGGAGGAACGGTATCGGGGGTCATTGTCCCGGCGGGCAAGGACCTCGCCGATCAACTCCCTGATACCGTCACGGCTTTCAGTCATTATTGTGCTGCTTTCTGTCGGGGATCATGTCAGGCCATTTTCTTTACGCGCAGCCCGAGAACATCTGCGACGTTCATGGCGACCCTGCCGCGAGCCGTCATGATGAACGGGGCAAGCTTGGCGGCCGGTGCCGTTGCGGTCACTTCATCGAAGGCCTCCATGGCCGCCCTGCGGACGAGAGGCCAGAGGCCTGCGTCGATTTCCTCGCCGGTACCGTTGGTGATGAACTTCTCAAACAGCGGCGAGACCTTGATCCAGAAAGCCGTTTCGACGTCTGTCCTGCGGTCGCGCAGAGCGGTGAGCCTGCCCTTCATGGTGAACGGGGCCGTGACTGCTGCGCAGGCGGCCCTGATCATGAGTGCGGCATCGGCAACGGCGTGGGCGCGTTCTTCGGCCACCATCCACTTTTTCGGAGAAGACACGAGGACCTCGGTGCGCCGCACTACTGGGGACGAAGCGCTGCCCTCGACCAGGTGGCGGAGGAAAATGAGCTGGCTCTCGCGGCCCGGGGGCAGGACAGTGGCCTTGGACCGGCTGCGGACCGCCTGGGACAGTCCCTTGGCATTCCATTCCACCGCCAGGTCAGTCTCATACCGGCCCAGGTCCAGACGCTGCATTTTCCGCTGAATGTCCGTGACGACCCCGGCGGCGTTGGTCTTTTCGACGTCCACATAGAGGTAGAAACTGTCCTCGGTGTTCCGCTGATCCCACCATGCTTTAGCGCCGTCCTTGCCCGCACCGGCGGTTGGCGGCAAGTGCGGCGAGCCGCCCGTGGACACGGCGGTCAAGGTGCCGTCAACCCAGAGGCACTGGGCGGTGTTCGAACCCCACGTTGCCCGCCAGAGCGGGTGCTCGACCTGTCCATTCTGTGCCATGGACCGGGCTGCTGACGGGTCAGCCCACACGGGCAGGCCCTCGCCTGACACCCATGCCGTCGGAGTGTTCATCAGAATGGTCTCGAAAAGGTTCTTCCCCTGCCATAGCACCTCGGTGGCGGTGAAGCCGACCCCGGGATAACGGATGCCTGGGGAGCCATTGACGCAGGAGCGGCCACCGATGCTGTTGTTGCCACCGAAAGAGTAGTGGTAGTGCACCGCCAAAGCCAGGACGGCATCAGCGGGATCCAGCGTCTTCGGCACAGTGTTCGCGGACCAGAAAGCCTCGGCGCGGTCCGCCGGCATCCACGGGTACAGCTTCTTCACGGGGGTTTTGTCCCCTGCGGCGACCGGTTCGGTGCCGGCTGGGACCTGCAGGAACGGTCGCTCCGGGTCAAAGATGCTAGTACGTGGCGCCAGCTCGCCCAGGACCGCGTCTATGCCTTCCGTGCTAAAGGAACCCGTCGATGATGATCGCCTGATGATAAGGGCGGCCACCGCCGTAAGGAATCGCAACTGGGCACCGACCTGGATCCCGTTGAGGGTGGTGTCTATCCCCTGGATCCGGTGAGCATCTGTCAGCACCTCCCGCACTGTCAGCGGACCGTCGGTTGTGCGGATCCACGGAATGCCGGACAACGCGCACCCAGGAATACTTTCTTCGATCATCAATCCCCCAATTCGTGAGCTGACTTATCAGCAATCGATATGTATCCACACAAACACACATAAATAAATAGGCCCCGCAGAATCACTCCAAAAAAGACGCCACACCTGCGGGAGAAACTTCTGTTACATCAGGGGATCACGCTTAGAATCCCGTGCGGCGGGTCGTTCGGCTGCGCTCACCGCCTCATATCGATGGTGACCATTTCGTCCGCTACGGCGGCACGGGGTCCAGAAGTGGACGGAGGTGCCGCCGTCCGTGGACATGAAGCCGATCGTGGTGGTCATCGACGAGCTGACCGGCCTGTTCTTCCCAAAAAAGGTCCGGTGGTGGAGAACTGGCCGCCCACAGGGACCCCCTGGGCTGGCGGGACTGGTTGAGGATGCTCATGCCTGTCCTGTGTGCGGCGCAAACGCAAAGCGCAGCAACCTGGTGCTCAGCTGGCTGCGGCCGCCAGGCGCCTCCCACGCCTCACGGGCATCCCGGTCCGGTTCGCCCAGGCACCGGGCCCTCCACTCTTCCGTTGCGTCCGCCAGCCGGGCCGCGAGCCGGCCCTCTTCCAGGCCTTCCTGAAGGATCTCGGTGATCCGGTGTCCGACGACCGCCCGGAGGCGCTCGAACGTGGCCCGTCGCGGCCCCGGCGGCTCGTGGGGCGGGAAGCCGCGCACGGCAAACGTGACGATCCCGGACGGCGCCGGGGCCGCGGCGGTGCCCAGAAAGTCCTCGGCGACCCGGCAGATGGCCCGGTGCAGGATGGTGTCCTGGCTGGGTCCGGCCGCGGGTACCACGGAACGACCCTCCCCGGAAGTCATGCAGCGGCCGCCAATGATCCGTCCGGCAGGGCAACGGTGTGGTCTTCGAGGCTGAACCCGCTGTAGGCGCGCTGACGCTGGCATTCTGCGGCCAGATGAGGGAAGCATCGTCCGATCTCGTCCAGGACCTGGAACTTGATCTCCTGGTTGAACAGCGGCCGCAGGTTGCCGGGCAAAACCCTGCTTTGTTCGAGCAGGTTGTCGTACGTGGTGCAGCAATGCCTCAAGTAGTTGACCGTGAGCCTGTTCCACAGTTCCAGGTTGATATGGGCGCGCAGCCGCGGTGTCTTGCCGGTCAGCTCGCACGTTTCGCGGTAGTTCCGGAACGTGTGATCCCGCAGATCCAGGGTTGACCCGGAGAACGAGACGGTGATGCGCACCGCGCGCGCTGCCCGGCGGAGCTTGCGCTCATCACTGCCGCGGGCCAGACGGACTTCGCGCCTGACCTCAGGGTTCCCGGACCGGAAGGCGCCGGCCCGGCCGCTGCCTTTACGGGTCCGCTCGGAAGGTTCGAGGTCATCATCCATGAGCTGGAAGCGTGCCGGGATACGCATGCGGAGGCCTTTCGTGTCTGAGAGCTGGCAGTCGTTGTTCTGACCTATATGCGGCCACCTGTCTGGCGGGCCATACGCCCTGCTGTGTGCGGCCCGGACACAAGAGAGCCGCCGGGGTCACCGGCGGCTCTCAGGGGCGTACTGGGCCGGGTTCAGGCTGCCTCGGCAAGGTTGGTGAGGTCTTCGGCCAGGACGCACAGGGCACAGACCGTGTAGGCGCCGTTCGTGTCGGCGGCTCCCCCGCTGCAGTGGATGCACAACAGCGCCAGGTCGCGGAGGTTCGGGCGTTTGCTCATGCCACCAATGTGTGCGGTCGCCCCCGTCCCGATGCCCGCCGGTCAGGCGGCCTGGGCGGCCAGGACGGGGGTGGCCGCGGCGCTGGCAGGTTCCTGCCGGACCGACACGGTCCGGGTCACGGTCCTGGCAGCGGTCTTCTTGGCTTTGACTGGAGCAGGGGCGGATTTCTGCACCAGCACCACGGTCAGGTGGGTGATGGCCAGGAGCACCACCGGCGGCATGGCCGCCACGATGGCCGAGACGGCAACCGGGACGTTCCCGTTACTGCCTTCGACAGCGAGGACCGCGTGCACGGCGTTGGCGCCGGTCGAGACCACGGCCCCAAGAATGAGGACGGACCAAGGGTAGGCGAGCGTTCGGCGGTCGTGGCCGGCGAGGGCGACGATCGCTACGGTGGCGGCGACGATGAGCCCGTCGATGATGATGGGCCAGATCCAGCCCAGGGCCGGGCTGATGCCGGCGCTGACGGCCAGATCGGTGAGGGCCGCGAACGAGAGGATGAAAGCCCCGGCGGCGATGAGAATGGTGGTGGCCAGCCCGGTGGCAACTATCGGCCGGGACAACTGCGTGCTCTTGCGGGCCGGTGCTGAAGTCATGGGGGTCTCCGTTCGAGAAGATTGGTGGCTGCGGACATGTGTGCGGACCCCTGCGCCCGGCTCCCCGCACGGACCGGCACCGCCAGCCTGACCCGGCGGCCGCCGGCGGGAATCTTTACGCGGCCAGGCCGAGGGGGCGTCCGGCCCTCCGTCGGGACAGCCTGTCCATGACGTCGCGGTCGTTGAACGGGGAGACGGTCTTGCTGGCGTCATCGAAGGCCATTGTCGCGGCGAACCGGTACGCGGCCCGGACGCTCTCATCCATCGGCAGGGCCGCCTGTGCCGGTTCCAGGAGCGCCTGCAGCCTGGCTGCTGCGGGCCGGCGGGCTTTCTTCACCCCGTCCGCTGCAACGGTGTCCCATGCCGTCCCGACCGGGGTAGTCCCCGAGGCGTCGAAGGTGGCGTAGCTGAGCGCTGCCCGGCCCGCGGCATCCCGGCTGATGAGGGTGTGGACCTGCCGGCCAAGACCGGGGCGCAGGAACGGGCCGCCGAGCATGAGTCGGCCGGAGGGTGCGTAGGGTGCCGAACGTGAGGGCAGCGGGGCGGGGCCGGCGACCGAGGCCAGACATTTGGCCATGGATGCCGCGTCCAGGAACGCCGGCCCCTTCACCTCCAGCCAAAGGTCCTGGCCGGGCAGGTAGAAGTCCGGCAGATAGGTCAGTCCGTCCCCGACCCGGTAGAAGCACACCTCGTAGTCGTAATCGATGGCCAGCAGATCCAATAGGACCGCCCACCGCGCTTCCAGCCGGGATCTGAAAATGTGCCCCGAATAGTTCACTTCCAGGCCTTTGGGCCGGGGGATTCTTGGGTTGCGCTTGGGGGCCGCCGGAGCCTTGGCGGAGGACGCGGCCGCCTTCGGTGCCGGGCCCGTTTTGGCCGGCCGTTTCGCTGTCGTACGGGCCGGCTTTTTGGCCGTCCCGTTCGTGGCCGTCCGGGGCGTGCTCCTGGACGCTGACCGGGCCCCGGGCTTTGCCGTTGCGGCGGTGGTCTTGCGGGCCCCGGTCCGTGTCGCCGGACGGGGTGTCTTTACTGCTGGCATGGTGGCCTCCTTCGCAGGAAACCATGCGCCGATGGCCCGGAAGAGGCTGGCGGCACCGTCCGGGACGGTCCCTACCGGTCCCTACCAGGTACCTACCAAGTGGTAGGGACCAAAACGGATTCAAAAACCTCTAGATCTAGGGGAATTAAGGCCATATATATATATCTACCTACCGTACCTACCTTAAAACTACGTTTCATATATAGGAACCAGGGTGTTATGTTTTGACCCCTCCAAAATCATCATCATCGTTTCTCCCTTGTGGAGATGTTGTTTTCCGGTAGGTCTGGTAGGGACCAGCCCGAAACGGCCCCAAAAACACCTAGATCTAGCGGATTTTTCGCCCTTTTTGGTCCCTACCACTGGTAGGGACCAGGTTGGTTCCGGGTGGTCAAAAACCCCTTTTTGGTAGGTCTGAGGTGTGTCAAGGATGTGAGACAGTCGGGTAGTTTCTTTTCGGTCAGGCAGCAGCGGGAAGCGGCTGGTTTTCTCTTGTGAAGTTGGCCATCGCCGTCGCTGGCGGCAGACCTTCGTTGTTGGTGTGGGGCCTCCAGCGGTTGTAGAACACTTCGATGTAGCGCATGGTCGCCCGTCTCGCGTCCTGCCGGGTGGCGAAGCTGTGGTGATGGTAGAACTCGTTCTTCAGC
This sequence comes from Pseudarthrobacter sp. AB1, assembly GCF_014926485.1. Taxonomy (NCBI): domain Bacteria; kingdom Bacillati; phylum Actinomycetota; class Actinomycetes; order Micrococcales; family Micrococcaceae; genus Pseudarthrobacter; species Pseudarthrobacter sp. AB1. The sequence goes on along the minus strand of NZ_PZKO01000055.1, from coordinate 365,496 downwards.
GATGAGAACAGTGATTCGGCCACGGCATTATCCCAACAGACCCCGGTGGCGCCCATGGACTGCCGGACGTTATTCCCGGCGCACCAGGCGCCCATTTCGCGGGACGTGTACTGCGTTCCATGATCGCTGTGGAAAATCGCGTTGGGGCTCAGATGGCCGCGGTCCCTTGCCATCGTCAGGGCCCCGGTGACCAGGGAAGCACGCATGTGGTCAGCCATGGCCCAGCCGACGACCATGCGGGTGCACAGGTCGATGACAGTAGCCAGATACAGCCACCCCTCGCCGGTGCGCAGGTAGGTAATATCGCCCACCAGGCGTGTTCCAGGTGCTTCTGCGGTGAAGTCCCGGCCGATGAGGTCCTCGAAGACCTTGTCTGGATCCGAGGGGATCGTGGTGCGCTTGAAGGCGCGCATCCGCTTGGCGGCCCACCCGTTCTCGGCCATGATCCCCGCCACCGTGCCCACCGACACCTCGATGCCGGCGGCAGTGAGTTTGGTGTGCACCATGCGGTGGCCGAAGATCCCGTCGGAGGAATCGAAGACGGTCTTCACCTGATCCGTCAGTTCCCGGCGGCGGAGCGCCGTCGGGGTCTCCTCAGCGTCCAGCTGCCGGTAATACGTGGCCCGCGGAAGCTGTAACTGCCGGCACATCCAGGCCACCGGGAAGTCGGCGTTCTTCTCCTGAACAACTCGGTACAAGTCCTCTACCGTTGTTCTTTGGCGAAGAACGCCGAAACTTTTTTCAGGAAATCGTTCTCCCTCTCCAGCTCCCGCAGCCGCGCCTCCAAAGCCTTGTATTTCGCAGGATCCACCGGATCATCCGGTTTGCCGCCGCCCTCCGGTTGCCCTTCACGAGACAGCCGCACCCAGCGCTTCAACGCGGTAACGGAAATGCCGAGCTCCGGAGCGACAGAGGCAGGCGAACGCCCAGATGAAACCACAAGCTCAACGGCATCAGCCTTGAACTCATCGGAATAGGTAGGTCGAGCAGACATGAGCACAATCCTTTCAAACTGTGTCTCACATCAGTAGTACACCTCAGTCCGGGACCGTTTTGGGTCCGCCCGGGCCGATCGGGACCGGCGGCTACCCTTCGTCCGGAGCGCTGCTCAGCCACTGTGCCGACGGCGCCCAGGGCTTGTAGGCGCCCTGCACGACCCCGGCAACACGGTCCCAGGAGTAGCCGCCGGCGTTCGAATCGAGCGAAACCCGGTCCGCACCGTCGGGAAAACCTCCCTCATCGGAGGGCTGGGGAAGGACTTTGACCACTGTCACGGGCACGCTGACCTCGTGGCCGGAGCCGTTCCAGGGGTCGATCAGCAGCACCCGGGGCGAGGTGAAGGTGAGCTGTTTGTTCTGGATTTCGGCACCTGCGACGCGCGGCGCGGCGGCCATCTCTTCGAGGTCTCCGGTGAAGATCAGGTCGAGCCTGACCCCCTCATGCCAGTCCCAGGGACCCTCTTCGATCAGCTCATCCAGGGCCTCCGAAACGCCCTCTGATTCGATGTCGGCGCCATGGTCTTTCAGGAGGTCCAGGAGCGCCTTTTTGCGGGTCTCCGCGCCCCCGGTGTCAAGGTTGCTTCCCCAGGCCGCTGACGGGTCGGTGAGGCGTTCAATCGGGGTCCCGAGACGGGTGCGCATGAGCTGGTCCGGGGTGTTCCTGAGCAGGCCGGAGACCGGGTCTGAGGTGTCATTTTCCCGGATCGCCTGGACGGCTTCGTTCTGCTCGTCCCAGTCCAGTTCATCGAACTCGCAGAGAGCCGTTGATTGTTCTAGCCGATTGAAGGGCAGTTGGATTGAATCTGTAGTTAGATAATCTGGTCCAGCTTCGTCCAAAAGGCTTCACGCAGGGCCCGGCGTACGCCCTGCAGGTCGGTCTTGTATTCGCCGATCCGCTGGGCGCAGTCCTTCAGCAAGACCCGGTCAACGTCAGCGGGCAGAATGGGCCGGTCTGCCAGCAGTTCGTTGAGCTCACCCTGGGTGGCGGCCCCGTACCAGCTGGTCGCGACGCTTTCACCGACGTCGTGGGCTACGTCCAGCGGGCTGTCCTCGGGTGGCAGGCTGGTGCGGCCCGACCCGCCGGAGCTGTACACGAGGTGCGCTTCGGTCCGGTGCGGCCTCGGGGCCGGGGGCAATCGTGTGCGGTGCTGGGGCGGCCCCGGCCGGGCAGCGAAGTCTGAGGGCCGTGGAGCCGATGGCGCGACGTCAGGGGCGGCCTGCGGGCTCGCAACGAGCCCAGGTGTGGGCCGGGGCTCGTCAGCGACGTATTTGGTGAAGCAGGCCTCAACGAGCGCCGTCGGCAGGGCGATAATGCTGTCCACACGCAGCGCAAGGTGTTCGGCCACGGAGGTGACCCCGAGCCGGTGACTGGGGTTGTCGAGGCCGACCAGGACGACCTTCATGCCAAGGTCCTGGGCTTCTTCGACCGCTTCAGCCAGGTCATCGTCCCCAGAGACGAGGAAGGCCACGGACGCGGCTCGGTTCCGGGCCACGCCCACCAGGTCCAGGCCGAGCTTAAGGTCAACGCCCTTCTGTTCCCCGTTAAAGGAGATCCGGCCCAGACGGACCTTCACGTCTGGCAGCAGCCCGATCGCCTTGTGCTGGTCAGTGAACAGTGCGTCCTTGGAGGCGTCGTACCAGTAGACGCGCAGGACATCGAGGCCAGAGTGCTCCGCAGTGCGCTTCAGGATGCCTTGGATGAGCTTTTCGTAGTCGACCCGGAACGCAGACCGCAGCGATGTGCCGGCAACGTGGGTGCCGCCGACCGCGAGCAGGAAGCCGGCATCAACAAAAATCGCTCTCTGGGTCACCATGGACTCAACCGTACAGTCCCACAGCGGCATGACTTCAGGCGACATAGTGGAGCGAGTCGCCGGCGCATTTAGGGCACCACCGGTTGCTGATGTTCTGCAAGTAGTCCTCAATTTGGACGGAGCTGCAGGGACTGCGCTCAATTTTCCAGAGTCCCCAACGAACCCGCAGTGAGACTCCTCGTTCTCCACGATGAAAGTGTAGGTGCGCCGCACAAAGCGGGGCACGACCACAAACGTGTTCGGGCTCTACTGCTTCGTTAGGTGGCATCTCCAAAGGGAGCTGGGCTGAATAGCCGGGTAGCCCCTCTGGCTGATTCCGCCGGGGCAGCTGCTTGGAAGGGCTGTGCTCCACTGTGATGATCAGATGCCGCCGCGACCAAGGGGAAGAGGCCCGGCAACGGTCCGCCGTTGATTCTATGCAGACTGTGCCAAGCCGCCATCCCTAATGGAGGCAGCTCTTCGCGCACGTTCCACTGCCCCCATTGCTTGAGCGTGCAGTTCCGGGTCGTAGGAGACCGTCCCGCTCAGTCCCTGAGCCTCACGGGTTCTGACCATCCAGGCGATGATTTCTTTGCTCGTGTCCATACCAAGTCTCTATGCGGGCAATGGCCCCACGGCGGACACCTGGCGCTCATCGCCACCATTCCGGGGAGAGACGATCGGGGTCGAATGCCTTCAGCCCTGTTACATGCCGTCGTGGCAGAACCACGATCTTGACGAATACAGCGTCCAGAATGGCTCGTCGCGCACTGACCGGCATGTCCTCCCACGAATCTCTGACCATCTCCCCGGTACTCAGTTTGGGTGGCCGCATCACAGGCACCGGGAGGGCGGCTTTGGCACGTTCAATAGCTGACTTTGCCGCCATCCACTCCCCCCGGCTGATGGTTCCGGTACCGTAGTCGCCAGCGAGTTCTTCGAGTCGGGCGTCCAGCGCCCCCGATTTCTCGAGCCACTCCTCGCTGTCTGAGCTCTGCTTGAGCACACTGACGTCATGAAGCCTCAGCGCCGCTTCGATGACCCACGATTCCGTCTCGGCCGCGACTATTGTGGTTCCCCCGCAGGCAGCTGCGCCCACATTCCGGGGACAACGATATGAGGGCTTCTTGGACTTCCCGTTGATGCTCTTAACCATTCCGGTCCCGCACTTTGAACACTTAAGGAGACCCGTAAGAAGATGCTTTCGGGGACCTCCTCTTTTGCCCCCTGACCGGCCCGGAGCAAACTTTGCTCGCAGCATCGCGGAAACATCCTCGGACACAATCGCTGGCCACTGACCTTTTGAAGCGACTTTTCCTTTGTGTACTCGGAGGCCAGCTATCCGAGGTGCTTTGAGTATGTTGATGACGCTGGCCGCCCTCCATGCTGCTGCGCGTGCAGTGGGGATGCCTCTCTCAGTCAGATCGCGGGCAATGGCATTGATGCCCTCCCCGGCGAGAACACGCGCAGCCATCTCCCTGATGATGGCTGCTTCCTCTTCGATGACCTTCCCACCAGCGGTGAACCCGTAGCACTTCTGACCTGGCCACGCGCCGGCCTCAGCCAATTCAAGGTGCTTGCGTGTGATTCTCATGCGGGTCTTGGCAACTTCGCCCGCGGCGAAGGCGGTCACGACTCTGGCCATCGTCTGACCGTCGGGCGTGCTGAGGTCGATGCTGCCGTTCGTCGCAGAATGAATGTTGATGCCCGTAGCCGACGCCAAGTCGATCCAGTCTTCGAGCTCTCGTGAGTTTCGATGCAGCCGGTCGGCCGAATAGACGACAACTACATCCACGGCACCCGCCTCCATGAATGCCTTGAGCCGGTCATAGTCCGGCCGCACTTTCCCTCCCGAGGCAGAGATGTCGTTGTCCTCAAACTTTTCAACGACCTCCCAGTCCTGTTTTGCCGCCAGTGCAAGGCAGTCTTTGAGCTGCCTTGCTACTCCCAACCCTTCAAGCTGGAGGTCCTTGGAAATCCGGGTGTAGATCGCGGCCCGCGCACGGGCACCTTCCCTTTGTGCATTCATGCTGGTCTTCTATGCGTGAAGCGCGGCCGCGGGTGTAGTTTCTCGTACACGTCATGATTAACCCACCACTTCGTGCGCTGAGTTTGCATGGACGGTGCACATCCCCGGAAGTCCACTATTTAAGGCGATCAGCATGTCCAGGCTTTCCGCTTCCCGTACCTCTCCAACGACCAAGCGGTCCGGGCGCATCCGGAGGGCTTCCTTGACAAGCCTGCGCAGAGGGATTTCGCCCTCTCCTTCGAGGTTGGGCTGCCTGCATTGGAGTCCGACGACATCCCGGAGGGGGAACTGGAGCTCAAAGATTTCCTCGACCGTAATGACGCGCTCACGGCTGCCGATGCTCGCTGCCAGGCAGTTGAGCATGGTGGTTTTGCCCGCCTGGGTGGAACCTGACACAAGGATGTTCAGTCCGCTGGATACGGCTGCACCGAGGAACCGGGCCGACTGGGGTGTCAGCGTGCCCAGCTCGACGAGGTGTTCAAGGCGGCTGGCCTTCACCACGAACTTACGGATATTTACGGCCCAGTGCCTGCGGGTGACATCCGGGATGACCACATGCAGCCTGGAACCGTCGGGGAGTGCGGCGTCGACAAAGGGCGATGACATGTCCAGGCGCCGGCCGGAACTCTTCAGCATGCGCTCCACGAGATCGCGAACCTGTTGGTCAGTGAGGCTGAGCGAGGTCAGTTCCGACTCGCCGTTCCTGGCCACGTAGATTTCGTTGGGCGCGTTGATCCAGACTTCCTCGATGGCCGGATCGTCAAGCAGCGGCTGAAGGACACCGAACCCGGCCACCGCGTCAAAGACAAACCGGCGTGCGGCTTCCAACGGACCAATCGGAGGCAGCGGCCCCATGAGGGCGCGTTCGTCGTAATCGCTGACGGCTGCTTCGACCAGACGGCGGACCTCGCCCGCCTGCCGTAGCGGGTCCAGGCCCCGACGGCGGATCAGCTCGCGGACTTCGTCTTCCACGATTCGCACAGCGTCCATGTTGTTCCCCAATACAACTACCGCCCCCGGTGGAGGCAGTTCAACTGGGTACAGCCTAGGGAGCGTAGCGCACGCCGCCAAGTCATATGGTGCGGGCTGTGGATAAACCGCTCGATTGCTTCATCGTCTGAGCTCCTATCGCGGAGCCACGAAATTTTGCCCCCATTCACCGTCGCACAAGACGCCAGCCGTCCAGAGCCCACCGGCTCCGGATAAAGGACTCAACCCCAAAGCCATCTGCCCGCTTTCGTGTACCCGTCCTCAAAAATATCGGACTGGCATCACATGCCCAAAATTGGAAACAGCTCGAGGGTTTGCCCGCCTCAATGGAAATTGGCGGTAGGCATTGACTCTTCGACGTCGACTGCCACGCCTCATGTCTTCGTTAACATGGCTCTTGAGATTTGAAAGGCAGGCCATTAGCAACTAGCGTTCTTTACAGCGACTTCGCATGTCACACATCATGAGGAGACGCTGAGGAAGGCCCCGTGGCTCTAGACATCGACGGGGTCTTCCTTCTCACCACAAGCCGCCTGCGCTTTCAGCGCCTTAAGCTCAAGATGGAATCTGACGGACAAGCCTCCGGCGCACAGGAAGGCTTACGTCGCGTCGGCCGCGGACAGGCACTGCGCTCTGACACATCTCCCACGCCTGTATGACCACCATCTCAGAACCTTCATTCACAAGGTTCACATCAGAAACTCTGGGATCACTAGTCTCCGTGGGCACCGCAGTGCTAGGGTGGGCGCGTTAAGTCTCAGTCACTCTGTCCGGCTGCTCCCTGGGGGATACGCCGAAACAGCAACCCAGGTGAGCGTTCGGGGGAGCGCCACATTGTATCCGGAGCCAAAAAAATGAAGCGGAACCCGTCTCAGTCCCGTCGCCCTGTAATGCAATACCTAGGGACAGCAGTTGTGGCTGCCGCTCTTGTAGTTGGCCTTGGGCCGGGGGCAACCGCCTTCGCCGTTGAGTCCTTTCCGGCACCGACGCCTTCCTTAGAAGGCCCTCCCAGTCCATCCGCCTCCCCCTCGCCTGCCGTCTCGACGGCGGACATCGCACCTGCTGCGACGGCTCCGGTGCAACCTGTCTCGCCAGCATCAACGGCCGCGCCCTCCCCTGAGCCGGTAACCTCTGATGCGAACGAGTCCATGGCCAAAGCCATCGGCGGCGGCGGAGCAGAAATGGGCCAGCGGTCGAAACGAGTGTCCGCCTCGTCTCCGTCGGCGTCGATAAAGAAACTGAGCACGGAGTCTCTTAGCAGCGAGGGCACCTGGATGCCGACTTTTGGTGTGCAGGGACTCGACGTCAGCGCCCACCAACCAAGCGTCGACTGGCAGAAGCAATGGAACATGGGCGCACGATTCGCCTATGTCAAGGCCAGCGAGGGAAACTACTACACCAACGAATTGTTTGGCTCACAGTACCAGGGTTCACGTAGCGTCGGCATGATCCGAGGGGCCTACCACTTCGCCATCCCGAACTGGTCCTCGGGCGCCGATCAGGCGCGCTACTTTGTTGCGAGTGGTGGCGGCTGGACGGGGGACGGCTACACTATGCCCCCCGTCCTGGATTTTGAGTTCAACCCCTACGAGGGCAGGACCATCAACGGCTTCTACTTCGGCAACACCTGCTATGGCATGTCATCCAATCAGTTGGGTGCATGGGTCCGAGACTTCGGCAATACTATGCAAGCGCTGACCGGACGCTTGCCCGTGATCTACACCAACACCATGTGGTGGAATCAGTGCCTGGGCAATCAGACAGGTTTCGGCGACTATCCCCTTTGGGTGGCGGCCTATCCAGGCTCCCCCAGTGACAACGCGGGCGCCGTCCCTGCTAGCTGGAGCACTTACAGCATCTGGCAGTACAGCAGCACCGGGCCGCTGGCGGGTGACTCCAATGTTTGGAATGGTGACTACGCAGGACTCCAAAATTTCGCCCGCTTCGCAGACGGTGCTAGTATGCGCTTTGCCATAGGCCCGAACAGTTCCACAATCTATGCTGTCGCTGGAACCACAAAGTATCGGATCCCTGACTGGGCAACCTATCAGCTTTTTTCCGGGGTTAGCCCCTTGGCCCAGGTCAGCCAATATTTTCTAGATCAGCTTTCAACCGGCCCCGATGTCGGTCGTTTTGCCAGAAGTACTGACGGTTCGATTTACATGATTGATGCCGGCCGCCGACTCCATGTTCCCAACTGCACCATGATGTACGACTTTGGGGGTGGGAGCTGTACTAATTGGGTCCCTCTTTCGCCCGGGCAGATTGCAACGTTTTCAGATGGCGGGACACTAGCCAACGCGACGGCATCTCCCTCGGGGAGGTTGTTTCAAGTCTCCAGCATGACCAAGCGCGAGTTTTTCGACCCGGCTTCACTCAGCGCAGCCGGGTCACCCTCCACTGTCGTGAACGTCAGTGACGCCCTAACAGCAGGTATGCCCTATGCCGCAGCTCCGCCACTCATCCGTCCGGACGTGATCGCTGTCGACCGCAACAGCCGTCAGCCGTACATCTACACCGACGGCAAACTACTTGCGGTAAGCACATCGATTAACTCGGAGAACGTCTGGGCCAATTCGCTTAGCGCGGCTGCCTTGGATCCACAGTCGATCGCCAAGCTCGTACAGGGGCCAAAGTTCGGAGGCTTCGCATCAAATGGGGCCACTACTGCCCGCTATGCAATTGGTTCAACCAACAAATTTCCGTTGGCTGACCCGACGAAATGGCCCGACACATCCGTTACCTTTTCGGACTTCTTATTGAGCAAAATAAACACAGGTCCAACAATTTCCAGTCCTGTATTCATAAAGTCGTCGGCTTCGGCGGTCGTGTACCGATGGGATAAGTCGGTCGCCCGCGAGGTACCCGATATCTCCACCTTGACTCAGCTCGGGCTGGGCAGTATTCCTTATATCTACGCGCTGCCACCGACCACCATTCAGGCGCTGCCCAAGGGGCCCGTCCTCTTGCAGTTGGCTAACCTCGCTGTGGGGGACTCAAGTCCGGTCGTCTATCTAATCGATGGGCCCGATAAGATGCTGCAGCTGGAGGATTTCCGGATCACCAGCAGCGTGGGTATAGGGGGCTACTCACGTGTGCCCCAGTCGGCGTTGGCGCCCTACGCCTCCACGGGAACTGTCCAGCCCGTCATTCGGTGCTCGTCGAACACATATCTCGGCTACGGCGGCAACCTATGGAAGCTTCCGGCCACTACGGCAACGGCACAGCTGCCTGCACGAAGCCTTGAAGCGTCGACCTGCATTGCGCTTCCTGCAGCGAGGGGCAACCTAGACACAACGATCTTTGTCAAAGCGCTCGACTCCCCAGTTGTTTACCTGATAGCTGAAGGGACAAAACGTCCGGTGGCTTCGTGGACCCGTCTTGTGGAGTTGAACAATGGAAGCGGGTCACCTGTCATAGCGGAATACAGCCGAAGCGCTCTGGATCCGCTTCCGACGGGAAGCCCGGCGTAGCAAATGATATATCCGAATTAATCCAAAAAAGACGGGTGTCCGGGAATTTCCCGCCACCCGTCTTTTTGTCCCTGGGGTCAGTTGGCGCTTTGATCCAGCAATTCAAGCAGGTATTTTCCGTAACCGCTCTTCACCAGCGGTTCCGCACGCTCCTGCAGTTCGGCGTCGCTTAGGAAACCCAACCGCCAGGAGATCTCTTCGGGGCAGCCGATGGACAAACCCTGGCGCTTCTGTACGGTGTGGATGAATTCGGACGCTTCGTTCAGCGAGTCGAAGGTTCCTGTGTCCAGCCACGCGGTGCCACGCGGCAGGATCTCCACCTGGAGCTTGCCACGCTCGAGGTACACGCGGTTCACATCCGTGATTTCCAGCTCACCGCGGGGTGAGGGCTTCAGGTCCTTGGCGATCTGCACAACGTCGTTGTCATAGAAGTAGAGGCCGGGAACCGCGTAGTGGCTCTTAGGCTTGGCCGGCTTTTCCTCCAGCGAAATGGCCTTTCCTTCGGCGTCGAATTCCACCACGCCGTAAGCGGAAGGATCGGCAACCCAGTACCCGAACACCGCCCCGCCGTCGATGTCCGAGAATCGGCGCAACTGCGTGCCCATGCCCCGGCCGTAGAAGATGTTGTCTCCCAGCACGAGGGCAACCGGTCCGTTGCCGATGTGTTCCGCACCGAGGATGAAGGCCTGGGCCAACCCGTCGGGGGAAGGCTGCTGCGTGTACGTAATATTCACGCCGAACTGCGAACCGTCGCCGAGCAGCCGCTGGAACTGATCCGCATCGTGCGGGGTGGTGATGATGAGGATGTCGCGGACGCCGGCGAGGATGAGCGTGGACAGCGGATAGTAGATCATAGGCTTGTCATAGACCGGCACCAGTTGCTTGCTGATGCCCAACGTAATGGGATGGAGTCTGGAGCCGGTACCGCCGGCAAGGATAATTCCGCGCATGCAACCTATCTTTCCCTCTGATTCGAAGTCCAGCCAAATCCGGTAACCTATGAAACTATGCAGCGACTTCTCGTAACCGGCGGCGCCGGATTCATCGGCTCGAATTTTGTCCATTATGTTATGGCCAACACGGACAACTATGTCACCGTATTGGACAAGCTCACCTACGCCGGGAACCGTGAGTCACTAAGGCACCTGCCCGAGGACCGTTTCGCTTTAGTCCAGGGCGATATCGCCGATCCTGCCGTGGTGGACCGGCTCGTGGCCGAGGCCGACGTCGTGGTCCACTACGCGGCCGAATCCCACAACGACAACTCCCTGCATGACCCCCGCCCGTTCCTGGACACGAACATCATCGGCACCTACACGCTGATCGAAGCGGCCCGCAAGCACAACAAACGCTTCCATCACATCTCCACCGACGAGGTCTACGGCGACCTGGAACTCGACGACCCTGAGCGGTTCACCGAGAACACCCCCTACAACCCCTCCAGCCCCTACTCCTCCACCAAGGCCGGCTCGGACCTGCTGGTCCGAGCCTGGGTCCGGTCGTTCGGCCTGCAGGCCACCATCAGCAACTGCTCGAACAACTACGGACCGTACCAGCACGTTGAAAAGTTCATCCCCCGCCAGATCACCAACGTCATCGACAGGATTCGGCCCAAGCTCTACGGCAAGGGCGAAAACGTCCGCGACTGGATCCACGCCAACGACCACTCCTCCGCCGTGCTGGCGATCATCGAAAAAGGCATCATCGGCGAGACCTACCTGATTGGGGCCGACGGCGAAAAGAACAACAAGGACGTCGTAGAACTCATCCTCGAGCACATGGGCCAGTCCCGCGACGCGTACGACCACGTCGTAGACCGCCCCGGCCACGACCTCCGCTACGCCATCGACTCCACCAAGCTCCGCTCCGAACTGGGCTGGAAGCCTGAATTTTCCAACTTCAACGCCGGCATCGAGGACACCATCGCCTGGTACCGCAACAACCAGGACTGGTGGCGCCCGCAAAAGGCCGCCACCGAAGCAAAATACAAGGAGCAGGGCCAGTAAGCATGGAGTTCCAGAAGAAGCTCGCGGGCGCGGAAACGCCGATTCCCGGCGTCGTGGTCTACGACCTTCCGGTCTACGGCGACAACCGCGGCTGGTTCAAGGAAAACTGGCAGCGGGAGAAAATGACCGCAGCCGGGCTCCCGGACTTCGGCCCCGTCCAGAACAACATCTCCTTCAACGACAAGGCCGGAACAACCCGGGGCATCCACGCTGAACCCTGGGATAAGTTCGTCTCCGTTGCCACCGGCCGGATCTTCGGCGCATGGGTGGACCTCCGCGAAGGCCCGTCATTCGGGGCGGTCTTCACCACCGAACTCGACCCCAGCAAGGCCATCTTCATCCCCCGCGGCGTCGCTAACTCCTACCAGACACTGGAGGACAACACGTCCTACGTCTACCTGGTTAACGACCACTGGTCACCTGACGCCGAGTACACCTTCCTCAACCTGGCAGATGAAACCGCGAACATCCCCTGGCCCATCCCTCTGGCCCGCGCGGAAGTCTCCGAAAAAGACCTGGGCCACCCGCGTCTGGCGGGCGTCAAACCCATGGGCCCCCGCAAAATTCTTGTCCTGGGCGCGGACGGACAACTCGGACGCGCCCTGCGCAAAGCGTACGACGGCGACACCTCCGTTGAGTTCGCCAGCCGCCAAGACTTTGACCTCCTGGACATGGACTCTTACACCGCAAGGCACTGGGGCAACTACAGCACCATTATCAACGCCGCCGCCTACACAGCGGTGGACACCGCCGAAACCGGGCCCGGACGCGAGGCCGCCTGGGCCATCAACGCCACCGCAGTCGGCCGACTGGCCCGGGTCGCGGCCGAACACTCGCTCACCCTCGTGCACGTCTCCAGCGACTACGTGTTCGATGGCACACACACGGGACATGCAGAGGATGAACCATTCACGCCCCTGGGCGTCTACGGCCAGAGCAAGGCCGCTGGCGACGCCGTCGTCAGCACAGTCCCTCGGCACTACATCGTCCGGACCAGTTGGGTCATCGGAGAGGGAAACAACTTCGTTCGCACCATGGCAGCCCTAGCCGGCCGCGGAGTCCAGCCCGCAGTCGTCGACGACCAAATCGGCCGCCTGACCTTCGCCACCGACATCGCCGACGGCATCCATCACCTGCTCCAGACCCAAGCGCCGTTCGGAACCTACAACCTGAGCAACGACGGAACCCCGCAGTCCTGGGCCGACATCGCCGCGGACGTCTACGAACTCAGCGGCGCCGAACGGTCCGTCGTCACCGGCGTCAGCACCGCCGAGTACTTCAAAGACAAAACGGCGGCCCCCCGCCCTCTAAACAGCGTACTGAACCTCCAGAAAATCAAGGCCACGGGATTCCACCCACGCAGCTCCAACACTGCACTTGCCGAATACCTCAGCACAAGCCAGGCAACCGTCTAGCATCGCAGGAAAACGCAAAGCCGAGATCGGTCCGAAGGTGCGGAACCCGGCTTTACCTGTTAGCTGGCTTACGGCGCTTTCTCAGTCGCCAGCCGACTCTCCGTCGAGGGGTGGTTTTCCGTCGAAGCACGTCGCCTGCGTGCTGCAACTACGTCCCAGGCCATCCACAAAAACATGCCGCCCACCCCGACGCACCACAGGGATACGCCTTCGGCCCAGCCGGGCGGGATGAAGGCGACGGACAGCGTGGATCCGGCCGAATGTTCTGGCACGTCTACGGCTAGCAGGAATCCGTCAACGGGGGAAGTGACGTTCGTACCGCTCGCTGTGTACCCGGGCCACGGCAGACGGCCCAAGGCGGCCCGGCCTCCGCCGGAGGCAACCTCGTCCACGCGAAGAGTGACCTCGGTGGCTGTCCGTCCGGTCTCGGTAAGCTTCGTGCCCGCGGACGTCCAGACGAGCCCGCCGGACGAGCCCGTTGGAATGTCGCGGCTCCACAACGCTATTTCCCCGTCGTCACTTACTTGGTGCCACCCCGCCGGTACAGACCTGACAGGTACGGCATCCTGACGTCCAATGTAGTTGTTAGAAGCAGCGGGTCGCTGGTTTCCTTCGAACGACTTCTTCAAGATTTGTATGTTGTCGATCCCAAGTTCGTCAGCGAGCAGCATGCCGGTTTCGTCACGCCGCTCAAAGAGCCGGTCCAGGAGCTCAGCGCAAGTGCCGCCCAAATAACGCAGGCACAAAGCCTTGTTGTATTCCGTGTGCCCGATCAGCTGGTATCTGTTCAGGACGGATGCGGGGCTGAGGTACCAGGTGTTGGCCAGGAGGGTCCGGGACCACGTCGACTCGTCCTGTGGGTAGTCGAGCGGATCCCCTACCACCAGGACCTCCCCTCGGACATCTGCCAGGACACCCTTGGGGATGGCGGTATCGGCCGGCACCGCAGAATCAGAGAGCGGGCTCACTTCGGTTGTTCGGTACTGCAGCAAGGTGGTCCCCAAGGTCACACCGAGGCAGATGACAGCGATTGAGGAAGCCATCGACAATTTATCCAGCGGGATAGTGTTGCCCCGCATCCGCCACCACAGGAGGCAGATGGCGGCAATCGCGACGAGGCCGGCCAAAAAGACCGCGACGTAACGATCGGGGAATTGGGCCCAGCCACCGTAGACACCGAACGCAATGGCGCCCGTTGCCCCCAAAAGGGACAGCTTCGAGGGATGCCTGGCGAGTGCATGGGACAGCAGCACAACGCACAGGAGGATGCAAACCATTGCCAGATAGGGCATAAAACGGGCTGGATAGCGGAGGGGACCGACGGTTGAGGGCAACAGCACAAACATTAGGGAGAGCGCCGCGAAGAACAGGATGTCCCTGATCTGCGGGGCGTACGCCCGTATCCGGCGCCAGCTCAGGAACGCGACCAGGGGCAGGAACCAGGCGATGTACAGTGCTGGCGCAGGAGCGGACAAGCCGCCCCACCACCAGGACGGCATCATCGGGTAAGCGGTGGCGATGGTTGAGCTCAGGAGACCGCTGAGGTCAACGCCCATAAAGTCGTCATTGGCGATGGCGGTAGTGCTGCGCGTTGTCACTGCAGCCGTCAGGACGCCGGGAAGATAAACCACAACGGCGACCAGGACGAGGCCGAACCCAAGGGCCGCAGTGCGCCATGCCTTCGTCCAGTGCCGTTTCAAGAGCGCATCCACGCCTACGGCCAACAGGACGAAGCCCACCGCCACGGTTCCGGCGACGTACCCGATGGTGACCACGAGGTATCCGACCAGGAAAGCCCAGAGCGGACTCCGGCGGCCATCACTGGCCATCTTCAGCAGCATCCAGAAATAGGGCACGAGTGCCCACGCGAGTTGCCCCGTGACCCATGAAGGGGCATCGAAGAACATGGTGAAGCCGTTTAAAGGAGAGGCGACGCCGGCCACCAGAGCCAGTGCGGGAGGAACCTTGAAGGATCTGCTCAACAAGTAGCAGCCGATGCCGCCGATCACCAGGAAAGCGATTTTCAGGCTGGTTGTTACTACAACGGCATCAGGGGCGAAGTAGACAATAACCCCAATGAGCATTATGAGGGGGTTCCACGTTCCCCACTGTCCTTCGGCCGCATAGTTTCCGCTGGACCAAACCTGCGGATTGAGGATCGGTACGGTACCAGACAGTAACGATTCACCCAGGTGGTACCAGACCCCGTAGGCCCCGTTCTCGGTGTCATCCCAAAAATAAAACCGCGGTGTCCGGATCAGCGGTACCAAGCTGAGGGCTAAGACGCTGACTCCGGTGACGAGGATCCATAGTAGCGAGCGCGCCGGTGCGTCTTCACGGTCTTGCATTAATTCCCTGTCTTCATGTTCCGGCCGCATCAATTCCGACCTTGAGTCCCCGGCGCCAGGACCGGGGCCGCCGAGCATACTCAGCCCGCTACCTTCCAAAGGGTAATCGTGGCCAGCTGCCCGCCGTTGGAATAGGTGGCCTCCGACATTTTCGCTCCACTGACCTGTCCTTGCCAGCCAGAGGGGCAGCCTGTGTCCGTCAGCACGTAACGGATGTCAACTTGTTCCGCTGCAGACTGCGCAAACGACCCCTTCGAGCGCTGAACCAGGATCTCGCGGATGTCCTTTTCATCCTTGGGCCAGGCCAAGCCGAGGTTGTAGAAAGCGATGGGGAGACCGGTCAGGGCTTTCACCCGGAACGGGCTGATGCACGGATCGAACATCACAAGTTCCGACGCCTGACCGCTGCCGTCCACCGTAACCCGCAAGTGGGAGTTGGGGTCAGTCAGCGGCATTGCCGCCGACTTTATCGCAAGTGCCTGCGGATCGTTGAAGCTTGCAGTGCCGTACTCATGGACGTATTCCGAAAATTTCGAGTAGTCGGAGAGGCTCACGGCAAAGGCAACCAGGACCGCCACACAGGCGGTTGTCATCATGGTCACCGGTGTACGGCCCATGCCTGCAGCTGCCGGCGCAGTATTCTCAGACCCATCAGATGAATCCGCCTCCCAAGGCTGCAGCTGGCGGCCCGCGCGCCACAGGTGCCAGCTCCGGGTGGCAACCTGGCAAAAAACAGGAACAGCAGCCGCGGTTATCAAGGTGAAGCTGTCAATCCAGAAGCGGTACGGCTCCTGGTTCGCACCCCACAGGTCATTGCTGGCAACGAGGGGCCAGGCGAAAACGGACCCAAGGGCGAACGCAAGCCAGGCCTTGTTGCCCTGCACCACTCCCGCCCAGAAGATCAACGCGAGCATGAGCAACGGAACAAGCGCGCCTAAAAGACCTGTCCACAGGGGTACACCCAAGGCATTCGACGACAGTTCCCGGTACGTCAGGAAGTCATCCTTGTCGGCCAGCCCCAGCAGGGTTCCGAGGATCGTGGGTGAAGCGGCCAGAGCCAGCGACACGCAGGCGGCAATGACGAGGGCCCTATATTTGAGGAGGATCAGGATAAATCCGGGTGCGGCGGCGAGGAGGCCAGCCATCAGCGTAACCAGGGGTCCTGCCTTGGCGGCGATCACGGTACCGCCCAGCAGCACTGCCGCCAGCAGCACTAGGCTCAAGGCGCCGTGCCACTTCCGCCCGAATTTCAGCAGGCCATAGGCGCCCGTTGCATACACAAGGAGGTAGACGGCGGTCAGGAAAGAGTAGGTCTGCACATTTGCCAGCGCGCCGACAGCGGCAGCCGCAATAATAACAACGGCAGTGCGGGTCTTCGCGCCCGCCGGCGCCCTGCCATCCAGCAGGGGAAACGTAACGCCAACGAGGATGCAGATAGCGGTTACGGCGATGGACAGAGCAGCGGATTCACCATTGAGGGTGAACAGCACTCCGAACGCCCCCCAAAGAACCCCGTGGTTATCCAGCGAGTGGTGCCAGTTGCCAGTGGCCGCCACGGCGAACGTGCCGATGATGCTCGGCACAAACCCCAGGACGCCCATCACCGGCAGCCCGGTCAGGCGGATCAGCAGCCAGCTAATGGCGGCCACCATGACGAACTGAAACGCAAGACCCGCGACCTGCCACGTACCAATGATGTCGGTGTTGAACAGACGCGCCAGTAGCCCGAGGAATACGTAGTAGAGACGGGGATAGTGGTTGACTCCGGTCTCGGTGAACGGCTCCACCGCTGCCATGTTGCCATTCTTGACGTTCACGGCGATTGCCAGGTACGAGTACTGGTCGTAAGGGAAGTACTGGCGGAAGTTGTGCCAGCTGAATCCGTTGCTGGTGGTCAGGGGGCGGACTTGGAGCACCCAGTACATCAGTCCCGATACGGTTACGGCGGCGGCCGAGATCAAATGCTGCCAGTGGTACCGAGTGTTAGTGGCAGCTGTCTGCTGTGTCATTCCGCTGGATACCCCGACATTTTCCGTTGAATTTCTGTGCAGCTTTCCCGGAGGCTGCTCGGTCACAAGTAAAGATTCTAAGGCCTGAAGCAGCAACGACGGGCCTCTGCGCCCGGCCACGCGTCACACTGCATTGTCGCCAAACGGGTAGACTCTGTGCACATGACCAACGCAGTGACAGGCTCTTCGGCCAGCACCCATCGTATTTCCGTCGTCGTCCCTGTGTACCAAGGCGAAAAGACCTTGCCGACGGTCGTTACGGAACTGATGGGGCTTGCGGAACCTCAAATTTCGCCGGCTGGCCACCGTTTTGTCATTGCAGAAGTCCTCCTGGTCTTCGATCACGGCCCGGACGGTTCAGCCCGGATCATCCGTGACCTCGTGGCTCGTTATGACATCGTTCGCGGGGTGTGGTTGAGCCGCAACTTCGGACAACACCCAGCCACTCTGGCCGGTATGGCGTCCGCGGGCGGTGATTGGGTCGTCACCATGGACGAGGACGGCCAGCACGATCCCGCCGCCATTGGCGACATGCTGGACACGGCCATGATCACGCAATCAACGCTGGTTTATGCGCTGCCCAGCAACAAGCCACCGCATGGGTTCGTCCGCAACGCCGCGTCAAAGGGTGCGAAGAAGATGGTGTCCGCCCTTCTATCGAGTAACGATGCCCCAAACTACCAAAGCTTCCGGCTGGTCACCGGTGAGGTTGCCCGTTCCGTGGCGGCCTATGCTGGCAACGCCGTCTACCTCGACGTCGCGCTGGGCTGGATTGCCTCAAACGTCGCGACCTGCCCGGTAGCTTTGCGAGAAGAAGGCGACCGCGCGTCCGGCTACCGGCTTCGGACTCTGTTGTCCCATTTCTGGCGGATGGTCATCTCCAGCGGCACGCGCGGGCTTCGACTAGTGAGCCTCATTGGAGCAATTTTCGCATTCCTGGGGATCTGTTTGGCCATCTACCTTCTCATTGCCTATCTCACGGGGCATGGTGCGGGACAGCAGGGCTGGACATCCACCATGATCGTGATCCTCATCAGCACCGGGGCGATTTTGTTCTCACTTGGGGTGATCGCTGAATATGTCGGTGTCAACGTCAATATGGCCATGGGCAAGCCCGCCTACCTGATCGTGAGCGACCCGGCCGTGGGTCCACTGGGTAAGACCGGCACCGTGATAACTGCCGCGAACAATGGAACGGCGGCTGCATCCGGGGGAACCACGCCCAATGCCTGATCCGGTATGGGTCGTCGGCGCAGGCGGCCTGCTGGGGCGGGGCCTCGTCACGGTGCTTAAGTCCAGGGGCCACCAAGTACTTACCTCCTCAATTCCCTGGCAGGATGCTGCCGCGGCCAAAGAAGCCCTCGCGGCCGGAGCTGAGCAGCTGCGGACCTTAACTGCCGGCAGGCCTTGGGTGATTGCATGGTGTGCAGGCGCTGGTGTGACCGGAACATCGCAGGCCGAATTGGACTCCGAACTTGAGGTCTTCAAAGCTGCTCTGGAGTCAGTCACAGGGATCCTGTGCGGGCCCGGGTCCGCGCCCGGCCGGTTCTTCCTGGCGTCGTCGGCCGGGGGTGTCTATGCAGGTGCTCCCGATCCTCCATATTCCGAAGAAAGCACGCCCCAGCCTCTTGCCCCCTACGGTTTTGCCAAGCTTGCCTCGGAAGGCGTCGTCAAAGAGTTCGCCGCGGCCTCCGGCACCCGGGTCTTGATTGGGCGTGTTGCCAACCTTTACGGTCCGGGACAGAACCTCGCCAAGCCCCAAGGCCTCATATCGGTCTTCGCGAAGGCCTATTTGACCGGCCAGCCTGTGTCCGTCTACGTGTCTTTGGACACCCTTCGCGACTACATATTCATTGACGACGCCGCGGCCCTTCTAGCAGATTGCCTCGACCGGCTGTGCGGTTCCGACGTCGTGGCCGGACAGACAGTGACAAAGATCATCGCCACCCAGCGGGCGGATACCATCGGCGCGCTGATTGGCGCATGCAAGACGGTCTTCAAGCGCCGCCCGCGAATTGTGCTCGGTGCCTCGCCGTACGCCAAGGCGCAGGCGCACGACCTGCGCCTCAGGTCAGTCGTGTGGAAGGAACTCGACAACCGCCAGTTCACTCCTCTCCCCGTGGGAATTGATGCAACCGTCCGGGATATGCAGACATTAAGAAGCGCCTCCGGCTCTTTATAGTCAAGCGATACCGTCGCACGCGGGTACAGCGAACACTGGGAATCCTGCCCGTTCGGTACCCTTGATAGAGCGTTAGCAACAGAAAGAGACCGTGCCGAGTTGAATAATCATGAACGACCCGCAGCGGTCTGGACCGGAAATCCTGGTTGGCCTTGGGCCTTGGCCACCCCGGTGGCGGCTATCCTTGCTGCGTTAGTGCCGGTCATCTTCAACCACCGATTCTATTTCTACGACGACACACAGATCGGCGCCTATCCTATCTGGCGCGAAATCGGAGGAATGCTCCGCTCCGGCCAGTGGCCGCTGTTCAGCGCGGAAGGGTGGCAGGCCGGCAACTACGCAGCCGAAGGCCAATGGGGCATCTTCAGCCCCGTGACCCTGGGCATAGGCTTAGCGTCCACGTTTTTCTCCGACGCCCTGATTTTCTCCACCGTTGTCAAAGTGGCCCTTCTGGCTACTGCCAGCGTGGGCATCTACCTGGTCAGCCGAAACCTTGGCGCCCGAGCGCCGTGGGCGTTTGTGGCCGGCGTGACCTCCACCCTTGCCGGGTTTACCGTGTACCTCGATTCGCCGTCCTGGGTGACCGGGCTGATGGTGTGGGCCTTTTTGCCGTTTGTTTGGTGGTCCCTGCGCAGGATGTGCTATGAGCAGAAGTCGCCACTCCCGGTCCTTGCTTCCGGCTACTTCCTCGTCACCGTCGGGTATGTGCACGGAACCATCATGATGGTCCTTCTGTTTGTCGCCGTCGTTGTCGAACTGCTACTCAGCCGGAACTGGAAGTCCCTGGTGAGGACGGTTTCCAGCGGCGTCCTCCTTGGCTTAGTGGCCTTGGCCGTTTACCTCCCCGGAGTCCTGACCCTGCGCAGCACCGCCCGCACGCAAGTGGTCGCCAATACCAACTTCCTGACGGTTGACCTCACAGGCCTCGCCGGATCGGCGCTTCCAAGTAACCTTCCGCAGGTGGCGTCCTGGTGGTGGGGGCCGTTCGCGCCCGCACCACTGACCTACATTGCCTGGTTCCTCCCCCTGTTTGCCTTGGTCAACTTCCGGCAATTACGGCGCCTAATGCCTGGAATTTCCAGCGTCCCGGTATTCCTGCTGCTCTCACTGATGATAACGCTGGCTCCCAGCGACCTTGGACCGCTCCGGACCCCTGTCAGGTTGATGCCGTACGTCTGCCTCGCCGCCATCGTGTTCCTTTGTGTCGCCCTGTCGTTGGCACGGGTCCGCAAGGTCTCCCGCGCGCGCTGGCTCAGCACGGCCGCTGTGTTCATCGGAAGCGTTTACCTGGGGTGGACTGGCAAACCTGAGCTGTGGACTGTCAGCGCACGCATGGCGCTCATCATGGCCCTCGGGTTCGCCCTGACTGCCGTCGCACTTCACCTGATCCGCAATAAATCCAAGGCCGACGGCTTGGTGGCCGCCGTCCTTGTGGCCACTTCCCTGACGCTGGCCTTCCCTCAGCACTACTACTTTCCCAACCCGCCCGTCCAGGACTTTAAACTGCCCGCCGACACGTCTAAGTACTCCACGCAACTCTCCGGCGCCAAGGGCCAGGCGGTCGTTGTGGGCACACCATCCGCCTTGGACCCGTCGATCTGGGCCGAATCCCTCGTGGGCAACATGTGGTATCTCAATCCGGTTTCCGTCCACAACCTGTACAGCCCCATCCAGAACGCGGCCTACTCGACGGACCTTTGCATCAGTTCCCGCGGCGAGACCTGCATGGAACTGAGTACCAAGCTGTTTGAAGTAGACCCGACTTCGGGTAAGCCGCTAGCAGACCTCCTTCGCTTGGACACTGTCCAGGTTGTCCGCGAGGCCAGCGACTACTCCGGTGCCGAAATCACCAAAGCGGCCCCACCGTCAGGATGGTCCGTTGCGTCCAGCACTCCGAATACTGTGATGTGGACGCGAGACACGCCACTCGGGTCTGTGGGCGGTCCCGTCTACGCATCCGAGGGAACGGAAATTGAACCAGTTTCCAACTCGAACACCGAGGTCACCTTCAGAGTGAATGAGGTGCCCGGTTCAGGAGGGAACGTAACGTTAGGGCGCATCGCCTGGCCCGGGTACGCGGCTGACGGCGCGACCATCGGGGATCCGCTCCGCGGCTACCTCCTAACCGTCCACGTGGCTCCGGACATGGCCGGAAAGACCGTGACCGTCACGTTCCAGCCTCCGGGCTGGAACGTCGAAATTGCATCCCTTGCTGCCGCGCTGCTTCTGGGCGCTGTGTGGTCGCTGGTCCACGCCCTCCGAGGCCGGCGGCGGCCCGAGTCCCCAGACGATCCGACGGCCTCCGCTGACCGCCCTGAGGCGGCCCCACCAGCGTCCGCCCCTTCGTCCGCTGCTGCCCTCCACACCAGCGTGGCAGAGCCGGAATATGCACTGAGAAAAGAGGATAAATAATGGCTTCCCATCAGCCCACGGTGGACGAGCCGGTACGCGGGATCCATTCCGGGCCGCCCGGTCCCCTGATGAAGATCGTCAAGGACCAGCGTGTAGCCTTCCTACTCGTTGGCGGTGCCAACACTGCCTTCAGCACTGGCCTCTTCATTGTCTTGGCATTGGCGTTCGCCGAGGCGCCGTCGTTCATCCTTCTGACGGTATCTTGGACTGTTTCGCTTGTTGCCGTCTTCTTCGTCTACCGGAAACTCGTCTTCCGCGTCGAGGGTCACGTCTGGCTGGACCTAGGCCGTTTTGCCCTCGTCAACCTCACGTCGCTGCTTGTGAACATCGGGCTGCTTTCGCTGTTTGCTGACCTATTGATGTTCCCTCGAATCCCAACCCAGCTTGCTATCACGCTGTTGTCCGTGATCATTAGCTACTTTGGTCACCGCTACTTTTCGTTCCGGCGCAAGCATTCTCCGGAGCAACCCCAGACCGCCACCACCACCAGCACAAAAGAGGAAAAGACGGCATGACCCCGAAAGTTTCCATAGTCATTCCCGCATATAACAACGTTCAGTACATCGCCGAAACCCTTGATTCGGTCTTGAACCAGAGCTATGACGACTACGAGGTTGTCATCGCCGACCACTCTTCGGTGGACGGGACAATGGAAGTCATCGACAGATACCGCGGTCATCCCAAGCTGCGGATCTTGACCCCAACTCTTGCAGGCGGAGGCGCGCAAGCCAATTGGAATCGAGTTAGTTCTGAGGCCAGGGGTACTTATGTCAAGCTTGTCTGCGGCGACGACCTCATCGCGCCCACAGCCGTAGCTGAGCAGGTGGCAGCATTCGAAGCGCATCGGTCGGCCGTATTAGTGGCCAGCCAACGCGATCTCGTTGATTCCAGTGGCGTCGTTTTTGTGAAGAACCGAGGCCTGCAAGGAATCTCGGGGCTCGTGACTGGAGCCAAAGCCGTGCGCGCGACAGTCGTTGCTGGGTCCAATATTTTCGGAGAGCCCGCGTGCGTCATGTACCGGAAGGATCTTCTGCAAGCGGAGGGCGGCTGGGATAATACGCACCCATTCCTGATCGATGAAGCAACGTATGCGCGGATTTGCTTTCATGGTGACGTCGTGGCAATTCGCCGTAGCCTGGCCACATTTCGTATCAGCGCCAGCCAATGGAGTGTTCGGCTGGCCAAGCAGCAGTCAGACCAGGCCATCGCCTTTCACGCGGAAATTGCGCGCAATCACCCAGGCCTCCTTAGTCACTTCGACTTGCTAGTCGGCAATGCCAAAGCAGTAGCAATGTCTTATGCTCGCAGGCTCGCTTACATACGGCTGCGGAAGCGTATGGGTCACGAGCACGCAGTCGAAAGCACCGTTTAGGGTCCTTCGTAGTTGTGCGTGGCAAGACGGTCTGTATCCCAGCGGAGGCGTTGGCGTTATTCGCGGGCGTGGTGCAGCGGGAAACAGGCCAGGGCCTCTTGAATTGGTCGCGACCAAGAAACCGAGTCGTGGTGAAAGGTGTGTTGACGGACAATGGGTCCTGCTACCGCTCCTACGCGTTTAAGGACGCCCTGGGTCCGGACAGCAAACACAAGCGAACCCGCCCGTACAGGCCCCAGACCAACGGCAAAGTCGAGCGCTACAACCGCACCCTGCTCGATGAATGGGCCTACGCCAAATGCTGACCACCACGGCGTTCTCGGGCGGTGACATGTAGAGGCCGACCACGTCCCGGAGCTTGGTCTCCAACTGCGGGTCTGTGGAGAACTTGAACGTCTCGAACCGGTGCGGCTGGACTTTCCATCTGCGCCAGATCCGGGCCACGGAGGAAAGAAAATCCCGAACCGCTCAGCCATGATGCGCGCGGACCAAAGCGAGATCCCCAGCTCCGCCGGCGGCTTCCCATCATTGACGAGGGTCTCGGCGATGAGCGCCAACTCATCGATCTCCGGCTCGCGGCCCGGACGCGGCGCATCACGCAGCCCCTCAACACCCTCGAGGAGATAACGCTCGGGCCACTTCAAAACCGTCGGCGCACAGAACCCCGTAGATTTCTCAATCTGGATATTCGGCAGCCCATCGGCGGCCAGCAACACCGTCCTGGCGCACAATGCCACCGTCGCCGAAGATGATTTCCCCCGCGTCAACAGCTCCAACCGCTCCCGATCGCCCTCACGCAACTCCAACGCCTTCGCCAGATAAACCATGAGTCAATTCTGGAATACAAACAAACCCAAAGGAATAACCGACACACTACACTGGATATGACGGGTCCGTTTAGGGCGTTTTAGAATCAGCCACGCCACGCTTCTGGGCATGGCCGACCGCAGGATCGTCTACGGCCCGCTCGGGGATGTGTTGCGTCGACATGACGCGCATTTTGCGGCGTGCAGGTTCCTCGAAGAACCGCCACAGGCAGTAGCCAAGCACGGACACTACCGCCGGCATCAGGATGAAACCAACCTTGGCCCCCAGCGTTCCCGCTCCAAGGGTTCCCGGAAAGGTCATCTGCAGTTTCCAGAAAATCTCAATCAGCGGCATGTGCACCAGGTAGATGCTGTATGAGGCCATTCCGCCGATGACGAGGGCCTTGCTTCCAAGAAGCTTCGCCACGTGCCGGTCAGCCATTCCAAGGGCCCCGACGATAACTACGAGCGCCGGTATCAGAAGGCCGACATATCGGGGCCGGGCGGTCAGATCCATCCAGTAGCAACCGGCGATAATCACAGATGTCGCAAGGACTATTACGTGACTGGCCATCAGTCGGTTGCGCCCCGTGTCGGGAACGCGCAGGACAATGTAGTACATCAGGGCGCCGGCCATAAAAGCGCACAGGATCCGGAGCAGCCACATCCATGGTCCGTAAAGGCCGAGCACGTAAGAGAAGAAAACGACCGGAAACAGCAGCACGCCAGCCATGACAACCAGGGAACGGGTGCTGAGGGACCTGTTCAGGCGGAAGATAAGGAGGACCATAACCGGAAACAAAAGATACGCGAAGGCCTCGGCCGAAACCGACCAAGCGGCACCATTCCAGGTCAATCGCTCAAAGCCGGGCTCTGTCCATTGCACCACCAGCGTGAGTTGGCGTACAAAGCTCCCGACACTGTAATCGCGCACCGCCACCGGATCATCACCTTGCCGTGCGAGCAGCAGCCCGTGCCATACCGCGGCGACCACAAGCATGAATACGTAGGCTGGCCACACTCTGGCTAGGCGCGCCCACCAGAATTTGACGGTTGCGTCACGATCCAGCCGCAGTCCCATGCGCTCACCGTAGTTGAGAGCCAGAACGTAGCCACTCAGGGCGAAGAATAGGTCGACACCAAGTTCACCGTGCGCCAGCACGGGTCCGATTGCCTCACCCAACCAGGGGAACTCGGAGGCAATGTTACCGCGAACGTGGAACAGCACCACCCACATTGCTGCCACAATGCGCACACCGGTCAATGCATGGACCTGTTGCACTACACGGGCAGCCCTCAGGGGCGGCGGCTGGAGCGTCACAATTTCTGGCATGCAGTTCCTCTGCGTCGTCAAGGCGGGTTCCCTTGGCACTCTCTCGGGGCGCGCTCGTAAAGGGCACTCTTTCTAGACTACCGGATTATGGCGGAGACGGTTTCCTCCGTGCCTACGACAGCCGCCAGACGCAGTCCCCACCGTGATAGTTTCGATTGATGGGAAATAGCATCTATCTCATTGCCTCAGGCGGAAATCCAAACTACGGTGATGACCTGGTCGTGGCTTCATGGCTCCGGTTCCTTGCCCGCGTACGGCCGGACGCATCTGTGTGGCTGGACTGCCCTCAGCCTGGCACGGCAAGCGCCCTCTTCGCCGGAATACACCCCGGCTTTCGTGCTACAAACACACTTTGGCGTGCGTGCGCCGACGCGCCGGACCAATCGGCTCACGCGGTCTGGGACCACGTGGCAGATAGAGTCGATCGTGGGGGCACTCCTATGTACGACATCGGTCTATTGGCTTTGGGGAACGCCGACTCCATACATATTCTGGGCGGTGGCTATGTCAACGGCGTCTGGCCTGACCATGTTGGTCTTGTTGCGGGCATGGCAGCCGTGCAAAAGCTAAACAGCTGCAGGCTAACAGCTTCCGGGCTGGGCCTGACGCCCCTGACCGAAAATGCCGAACAGTTGGCAAAAACGTTCGCAGAATTTTCGGCGATCAGCGTCCGCGACGATGCCAGCGCCGAATTTCTCGGCCTCAAAACGGGGTTGGATGATGTCTTTCTAGGCCTTCTCTCTGAGCTGCGCCGCAGCGTGGATTCGTATCGCGTTCAATCCCGCGCGCAGGATGTCATGTTGTGTATCCAAAGCGATATGACAGATGAAACGACATGGTCGGGGCTCAGAGACAAACTGCGGTATGTTGTCGAGATGTCACTCGCTAACGACCTCTCAGTCGGGTATGTCGAGGCGATTCCGGGATCGGATCGTCGAATGTTCGAGGCCCTTGAAGGGCTGATCCCGGAGAAGAACTTCGTCCCGTTCACACAGGTTTGGACTGACGGGTTGCCCGTCCGTCGGGGGCAGACTTGGTACACGACCAGATTCCACCCGCACATGATTGCCGCAGCCGCGGGCGCAAAGGGTGTCGCCATCGGCGTCCTCGACGGTTACTACGACATCAAGCACCGTTCCCTGCTGGATCTTGGGACCGGCTGGACCTATACATCCGCAGGCAGCGCCTCCGAACTGCCGGAGCCAACAGGCTCGCCCGACTTTGAACTCGCTGCGGCGCGATTGGCGGGCCGCAAGCGGGCCGAAGCATTAGCGTTATATCCGGTTCGGTGATTCTGGACATCACAGACAGGCCCAGCTTTTGGCGCGTATTGCCATAATGTCAAAGGATTAGCGAACGCTGCGGGCCATTTTCGGCTTCGGATCGAACTTGATGCCGGTAAGTATTTCCTTGGCAACTCGAAGCTGAAGACGTCGGCCCACCCCGCCCTTTACCATCCACGCATACGTAGTCACGACAAACTGCAACCAGGCCAGCTTGTCATCGTGGTGCCATCGATACGAAGATTCGTTGCGCGCTCCATAGAAGAACTTCCATGCATTCCCGGGGTTTAGGTCACCGAAGTTCACACCGCGGTTTTCCGGCATATCGTGCGTCACCACGCTGTCGAGAATCTGGACGCCGGGTCCTTCCGAGCTGATTCTAAGTGTGTACTCCATGTCGTCGAACCAAATGAAGTACTCAACCAGGGGCAACCCAAACTTGGCGATAGAGCGGCGGGGAATCAGTACGGACACGAATGAACAGTTGGTAATGAGAACCGCCCTCTGGCCCTGGGCGATCAACCGTCCCCAATCCCACGTGGGTACGGCGTTGTTCATTTCGCAAATGGCGCCGTCGGTATACCGGACCAGAGAACAGCTGTAAGGGACCTTGCGGCCCAGCTCCTTCTCCGCTTCTGCATGACCGACAAGGAGCCTTTCCAGGGCGCTCTCCTCGGTGTAGCAGTCATCATCCATTATCCACACCCAATCGGCACCGCGTTCATACGCACGCTCCATGCCGGCCGCAAAACCACCGGCACCACCTGTGTTCGATTCCAGGCGAACAATTTCGACGCGAGGATCGTCGTCGTAAGCAGACAGTAGCTGGGGTGTCGCGTCACTACTGGCGTTGTCAATAACAATCAAACGATCCACCGGACGAGTCTGAGCAAGGATCGAATCCAGCACTCTTCCAAGTTTATCCACTCGGTTATACGTAACTACTACAGCTGCGACATGATCGATCATACTTTCCATCCTTCATAGAGCTCTTTTGTCCACTCCCGCGCTTCCGGGAGTTCCTTGAGCGCAGCAATTTTCTGCCTTTGTTCTTCGACGATCTGCTCGCGCAACTCCTCCGATTCCATGATCGCCTTTGTGCACATGACGGCTTCCCTGATGAACGCAAGGGGTTGCCTCGGTACCAGGGCCCTGCCAGCCACTAGGGAGGCCTGAGAACCAACGTCGGTTGAAAGAACTGCGACATTGTGTGCAGTTGCCTCAAATGTCGTGAGCGTGAGCCCCTCGTTATCCGACGAAATTACCAACAGATCCGATTCCGCCAATGTGTCATCAACAGACCGTGGTGGCCTCCTTAATTCCAGGCAGTCAGACAATCCGTAACGGGCGACGAGGCGATTGACTTCGTCAATCAGGGCTCCTGATCCGTGAAGGATGAACCTTACCTCCTGGTCCGTGGACCGCCTAAGTTGCGCCGCATAACGGAGGAATAGGTAGGGACGCTTTTGCTGACTAAGCCGCCCCACAAATGAGACCGTGAAAGGTTCCGCACGGACAGGTTTAACTTTCGCGTTCATTTCGACGTCATTCAAGCCATAGAGCGGGGCAAGAGCTACGCGTTCCTTGGGCACGTCACGCTGCAGAACCATGTAGTCCCGAAGTTGGGGAGATATGACATGGTGCACATCAATTGCGTTCGACAATTTGACGGCAACTTCGACGAAACCGCCGGTTCTCCACTCAATGACATGCAAAGAATCTACGATTTTGATTCTATGGTCCATCGCCTTGAACCACGGGAGGCAATGATATAGCCAATCATTGTGGTGGACGTGGATGCCACGAATGGAGAACTTCAAAAACAATGCGAGTAAAAGATCGGATTCTTCCTTATCCGAAATCGGCAGGTTCATTGGCAGGACGAGTGCTCCGTCCAGCTCGGGCCGGGCAATCCAAGGATGGGCGGATTCCCTGTCGGTCAAAACGATTGGGAGGAAGCCTGCCTCACGGGCGAGCGCAATCGATTCGATGGCCCAACGCTCTGCACCACCCATCTCCAGCCAGTGCAGCCCAAAAATGATGGCTTGTTCGTTCTGTTCAGACGATGGGCGCGATGTCGGAGTGGATTCGAATGGAGCCATTCGGGGCGTGCGCCGCTTCGGCACGACACGCTTCTCGTAGTAATCGGTTAATCCCTGACGAAGTACGTCAAATGCGATCGGTGCCCCAAAGCGCGCAATGCTGAGGACCTTAGCTTTGCGTCCCGGCCGGTCGTAGAACGTTTTCCCACCTTCCGACCGCTCGCCCCCAAGATCGATAACGAGGGGAAGCAGAGCTGAATCGCCGATTATCGTCTGCGCGACTGTGCTCCGTACATCAACGGTACAGACAACGGTTCGATCTGGCTTCCACTCGTGGCGATGGCATTCATACCCGGTCAGCCGAGGAAACTCACCGGCAGGCGCTCGGAGTACGATGACTTTGAATTCGCGGCCTGGGTGCACGAGCGAGTGATAATTCATAGCACCCGCGAGCAGGCCCAACTCCCTGTCTGAGAGCCGACCTTCTCCGCCTAAAAGGCCGGAGCCGCCGTCGTCCACGACTTCGAATAGCTGTCGTGCCTTAATCATCAAAGCTGCCTTTTGCATTCATATTCAGTCTTCCCAGCATCATCTTCAGCCTTCCCGGAGAAGCCTGACAGCTTCTTCTATCGGCCCATCTGCAACTTTCTTTCCCTGGCGCAGCACGACGCCTCTGTTACATACCTTGCTCACCATGTCGAGGTCATGACTGACGACAACGAGGGTACAACCGGACTCTCTCAGTTCCTGGATGCGTGCCAAGCACTTCTTCTGGAAAGGCTCGTCTCCCACGGAGAGGATTTCGTCGATCAGGAAGACATCCGGGTTGGTGTGGACAGCGACAGAAAAAGCCAGGCGCAGGAACATGCCGGATGAGTAGAACTTGACCTCAGTGTCGATGAACTTTCCGATTTCGGAAAACTCGACGATTTCGTCAAAACGCGCTTCTGTTTCCTTCTCGGTCATTCCAAGAAGCACGCCGTTGAGGAACACGTTCTCGCGGCCTGTCAGGTCGGGGTGGAAACCGGCGCCCACCTCAATGAGGCCGGCGACCTTGCCGCGGGTCCTGATGCTCCCGCTGTCCGTACTCATGACGCCGGAAATGAGTTTGAGCAGCGTCGATTTGCCCGACCCGTTGAAACCGAGCAGCGCAACCGACTCCCCGACCCCAACAGTAACGTCCACACCGTCCAGCGCCATGAACGTCGAGGAGAGATCCCCGCGGCGTCCCTTGAACAGCCAAACAACGGTCTCCTTTAGGGACCGAGTGTGCCGAAGGTTAAAGCGTTTCGATACCTTTTCAACAATGATTGCTTCTGCAGCCATCACAACTCCTGCGCAAATCTGCCCTCAAGGCGACGGAATACGGTCTGGCCAACTGCGAGGAGCACCAACGAAATCAACAACCCGACCGGCAGCCACAACGAAATGAGGTTATCCGGCATTCTGGCGCCTTCGGCGGCACTCCGCACGGCCCCCGTGGGTGCCCAGAACGCAAAGTGGAACAGTTCGACGGCAATAGTCATCGGGTTGAGTTGGTAGAAAAAGTAGAACGTCTCTCCCAGAGCGTCCCGGACCAGGTACCAAGCGTAAAGGACAGGCGAAAGCCAAGTGGCCATCATGAGCATCAGGTCAACGATATTTTCTGAGTCTCGGAACATCACGTTGGCGGCAGCAAACAGCAGGCCGAGTCCAAGGGACAGCATGGCGACAATGACGAACGCCCCAACGGCACCAAGGATCTGCACGATGCTAGGGGTCCATCCAAAGAAAAAGCAGGCCGTGAGAAGGATTAGGAACTGTGGCAGGAAGTGCACCATGGCCACCCAGACGGACGCCACCGGAAATAGCTCACGCGGCAGGAATATCTTCTTGACAAGGGCCCCATTAGCAACAATGGACCTTGTGGCGTTGCTGAAGGCTTCCGAAAAGAAATTCACCAAAATGATGCCGGAGAACATGTAAATGACGAAGTTGGGCTGCTTGTTCAGGCCAAGGAAGACACCCAGTGCGAAATAGAAAACGATGAATTGAACGCCCGGTTTTACGTAGCTCCAGAGCAGGCCCAGCACCGAGCCCCGGTAGCGGACCTTGAGTTCCTTCCGCACGATAAGCCGGAGCAATTCACGGCGCCGAAACACGTCGAGGAGGCCGCCGCCTTTGTCGGGAGCAGCCAGCAGCTCAGCGCTCACGCGTCTACCCCTCCGCTTTCAAGCTTTGATCCACTCTCGAAATGCGGCCGGATCTGGTTGTCAAACATGGTCAGGG
This sequence comes from Pseudarthrobacter sp. AB1, assembly GCF_014926485.1. Taxonomy (NCBI): domain Bacteria; kingdom Bacillati; phylum Actinomycetota; class Actinomycetes; order Micrococcales; family Micrococcaceae; genus Pseudarthrobacter; species Pseudarthrobacter sp. AB1. The sequence continues at coordinate 334,737 of NZ_PZKO01000055.1, read as the reverse complement.
CCGAGCCGATGGCCATGTGCATGTCGAGGTACTTGTAGGTGCCGAGCCGTCCGCCGAAGAGGACGTCCTTCTCGGCAGCCGCGAGGTCACGATACTTGAGCAACCGTTCCCGGTCCGCGCCAGTGTTGATCGGGTAGTAGGGCTCGTCGCCCTTCTCCGCGGCACGGGAGAACTCGCGCATAATGACGGTCTTTTCCGTCTGGTAGTCGCGCTCGGGGTGGAAGTGACGCGGCTCAATAATGCGTGTGTAGGCCACATCGGCGTCGTTGTAGTTGACCACCGACGTTCCCTGGAAATCGGCGACGTCCAGGACCTCTTCTTCGAAGTCGATCGTGCGCCACGAGAGGTCGCCCTCTGCGAAATCGAAGTAGCGGTCAACCGGACCGGTATAGATCACGGGGATGTTCCCAACAACCTTGTTCTTGCTGTACTCGTGCGACTCGTCGAAGAAGTCGGCGTTCAGCCGGACTTCGATGTTCGGGTGTTCCGCCATCTTTTCGATCCAGGCCGTGTAGCCGTTAGTCGGCAGGCCCTCATACTTGTCGTTGAAGTACCGGTTGTCGTAGTTGTAGCGCACCGGGAGGCGGGAGATGATGCCCGCGGGCAGGTCCTTGGGATCGGTCTGCCACTGCTTGCCCGTGTAGTGCTTGATGAACGCCTCATAGAGCGGCCGCCCGATGAGCTGGATGCCCTTGTCGTTCAGGTTCTGCGGATCGGTCCCGGCGAGCTCGCCAGCCTGTTCCTGGATCAGTGCCTGCGCCTGGCCAGGTGTCAGGTTGGCGCGGAAGAACTGGTTGATTGTGGCCAGGTTGATGGGCAGGGAATAGACCTCGCCCTTGTGCACGCCATAAACCTTGTGGACGTAGTTCGTGAAGGTGGTGAACCGGTTCACATACTCCCACACGCGTTCGTTCGAGGTGTGGAACAGGTGAGCGCCGTAACGGTGCACCTCGATCCCGGTCTGCTCTTCTTTTTCGCTGTACGCGTTTCCACCGATGTGGTGGCGGCGGTCGAGGACAACGACCTTCAAGCCGAGCTCAGTGGCGGCCTGTTCTGCGATTGTCAGGCCAAAAAAGCCAGACCCTACGATGACGAGGTCAGCGGTCACAAAATCTCCTGGTTCGAATGCGGGCAGCGCAACGCAGTGCATTGTCTGCTGAATCAGCCTACCTGAGACCCCATCGCGACCTACTAATCCGGGGCGGCCGCCCCCATCCCAGCCGCCACAAACCGCCGCTAATCCCGCAACTCCCCGCAGGCCGCCGTCGTGCTCCTCGTAGCGGTTCCCGGTGCGCGGGCAGACCCACGATCCGTTGTCCTCACGCAGAGGAAGTCCCGCTTGGCCCACCCAGCCAATGCGTTTGGCGGGAACACCCGCCACCAGGGCAAAGTCGGGCACATCGCGCGTGACCACTGCGCTGGCGGCTACCGTGGCCCAGGCACCGATGGTCACCGGCGTAATGCATACAGCACGAGCTCCGATCGCGGCGCCTTCTTTGATGGTGACGCCCACTTTGTCCCAGTCGTCCTCGGTCTTGAGAGACCCGTCGGCGTTGATGGACCGTGGAACACGTCATTCGTCAGCACCACCGCCGGCCCGATGAACACACCCTCGCCAAGCACCCTTCGACCCCTTACCTATGTCCGAGCTGGCTGAAACGTCGGCGCTTGCTTCACTGAACTCAAGGGAATCGCTCCTGCTAATGGAGGGCTCGGACATTGCGTGCGGCGTAGTGCCACTGATCCAGACCGAGGCCCACGGCCTGCGGACAGGAGCCGGCGAAGAAGTCCGGTGCCCTTGTCCACATACGGCACCTCGCCCCGCGACACACCCCTGCCTGACGGCTAGCTTAGAAACAAGCTGACCGTTAGGACTTCACATCATGCCGCTGCACTGCACGCTCGTTCGGAGCCCGGGCGCAGCTCTCCAGGAACCTCCCGTGGAGCTGACCATCACGGGTCCACTCGGGGCTTCTGGCGCGGAACTCCAGGCCGCGCTGACGGCAAAATTCGGGACCGGGATTGTCTCTGTCGACAGCCAGCCTGTAACTGAGCTCACGCTCGGACAGCCTCCGCTGGTCAACGGAGCCACAGTCGTTGATGGAGCGGACCTCACGGGTCGCAGATCCAGGCAGCGCACCTCCGAGCCGCCGGCGTCATTGGCCTTGGCGGTCCACAGTGGTGCCGGTGCGGGGACGGTTGTGCACCTGCGGCGGGGCACGTACATCATCGGCCGCAGCCATGCAGACATACGTATCCCCGACGCCGACCTTTCCCGCGCCCACGCACGCCTGGTGGTTAGTGAGACCGCCATCACGATTGTTGATCTCGACAGTGCCAACGGCACCGACGTGGACGGCGAGCGCGTACGGAATGCGGAGATTTCGACCGGCTCCAGCATTCGTTGCGGCAACTCCACCATGTCGTTGGTGTTTCTCGAGCGTTCCGGTGACGGACTAGCCGACGCGGGGATGGATGTCCACGAGCCGTTGGTTATCGGCCGCCGCGACGATCCAACGAACCGCGCGGCCCTGCTCCTGACTGCTGTGCTTCCATTGGTCATCGGCGTGGGCCTTGCCGTCCTAACCGGAATGTGGATGTTCCTGGCCTTCACCGCCGTCTCCGCAATCTCCATCCTGGTACCGGTGATCGGCGGGCGCCGGCAACGCCGCGAACTCGCTGCCGCCGTCAGTGCCGCTGTCACCCATGACCAGGAACGACGACGGCGGGCCGCGCCGCCGCTCTCGGACCTGACCATCGGGGGCACCACAGTGAAGGACCGGGCCGGGCCGGTCGCCAACGAGGGCATCTGGCTGCGGCTGGGCCAGGCCATTCAGCCAGCCAATCTCCGGTTTCAGCCCACGGATCCGGGCCGGGCCATTCCTTCGGCCGGTACACTGCCGCTCACGCTCAGCCCGGCCAGGCCCCTCACCACCATCAGCGGGCCACGCGCCGCCGTCAACGGGCTGGTGCGCTCACTCCTGATGCAGCTCGCCGGCTATCCGCTGGGCCGGAATACCCGGGTGGTCATCCACGGCAAGGCGGAGCATCTCCCCCTCGCCGCACGCTTTCTGGACGGCGTCACGCTTACCTGTCAGTCCAGTGCCGTTGGGACGCTGCTCGAACAAGGCTTCGGGCCGGTACATGGACACGGGCTGCTCCTTCTCATGGATGGGACGGAGTCCGCGGCCAAGATCACCGCCACCGCCTTGGAACACGGGTGGCAGGTCATTCATGCCCCCGCCGGCGCGACCGTGCCGACAAAAGCAGACGTAGAACTCGGTGAACGCTCGTCCGTGTTCAACGCCGGTGACGAAAGCATCCGGTTCGCTCCTGATCTGGCGCCCATTGATGTCTTCGACAGGTTCTGCCACCGCCTGGCGCGGGATGAGGACCGGACAGGCGGCGCGGGACGGACCATACCCCCAGCCTGCCGGCTCGCAGAGCTGCTCCCCCACTCCGCATCTGAAACATCCAGGCGATGGTCAGCAAACAGGAGCCGTCCCGGGCTTGCCGTTCCCATCGGCCGCGGTCTTGAGGGTGTCCGGACACTCGATCTCCAACGCGACGGACCGCACCTGCTGGTCGCCGGGACCACCGGCTCGGGCAAATCCGAACTCCTGCGCGGCCTGACTGTGGCCCTCGCCCTCAGCTTCGCGCCGGACCGCATCAACTTCCTCTTTGTGGACTTCAAGGGCGGCTCGGGACTCGGACCCCTGACCGGGCTCCCGCACTGCGTGGGAATGCTCACCGACCTGAGCAGCCATGAACTCGATCGCGCCCTCCAGTCCCTTCGCGCCGAGATCAAATTCCGGGAAGAGCGCCTTGCTGCGGTTCAGGCACCGGACCTGACCGCATTGCTGACAACGTCGGCTGGCCGGGCTTCGCCGCTCGCCCACCTGGTGATTGTCATCGACGAATTCCGGATGATGGTGGAGGATGCGCCCGAATCCCTCAGGGAACTCATGAGGATAGCCGCCATCGGCCGTTCCTTGGGCATCCACCTGATCATGGCCACGCAACGGCCCCAGGGAGCACTGACGGCCGACATCCGTGCCAACGTCACCACCAGCATCGCGTTGCGCGTCCAGTCAGAGATGGAATCGGTGGACATCATCAATTCCAAAGCCGCGGCGGGTATAAGCGTCGATACTCCAGGCCGGGCTTACCTGGCCCGCGGAACGGAGGCTCCCCTGGAGTTCCAGGCCGCATCGCTGACAGCCGGAGCCACCCGGAACGAACCGGCCGGAATATCGGTGTGGTTGGCCGCCGAGTACATCGATGCCCCCGCCGTACCGGAGGATTCCGGCTCTCCCGGCAGTGATCCGACTCCTGCCGAGGCAACCGCCCCGTTGATGGCTTCCATGTCCGGGTTGTGGGAGGCTATGAACCGTCCGGCAATTCGGAAGCCGGTTGCTGCACCACTTCCCAGTCAACTCCCCCAGCCGTTCGGCTCGGCAAATCCCGCGGCCGCTGACAGTGCCGGTACCCGCGCCCGTGACCGCACGAAGGCCGATGGCTGTGGTGCCAGCTGGTCCGTAGCGCTCGGCCTGATGGACCTGCCTGCCGAACAACGAACTGCCCCTTTGATCTGGGAACCTGCCGGCCACGGACACCTGGCACTCGTCGGCGGACCGGAATCAGGAGTGCCCGAGGCCATCCGGCTGGCAGTCCTCGGCTTGGCATCCCACGCCCGCGAATCCCACTTGTATGTGCTGGACCCGGACAGTTCGTTCGTGGGGTTGGCTTCCCACTGCAGGGTGGGCGCCACGGCAGGACTGCACGAGCTTCGCCGTGCCGTACGCATCCTGGAGCGTCTGGCACGGGAGCAGTCACTCCGCCTGGGACGTCCCGCCGCTGACAACGACATACCGCTCGTGCTCGTGATCGCTGGCTGGGGATCCTGGCTCTCGGCCTTACGTGCCGGGCCGTTGGCGTGGGCCGAGGACGTTCTCCATGACGTTGTCCGGGACGGAAGCCGGGCCGGCATCACGGTGATCATCTCGGGACAGCGGGAATTGGTTACTTCCAGGTTCTTCGCGGCCATTCCCAACCGCGTGTACTTCCCGACCGGGTCCAGCGACGACAGCCGGATTGCCTGGCCGAAACTCCCTCCGACAGCGCCCGCGGTGGGAAGGAGCGTAGCTGTGGGCGCGCTGTCGGGTGGAAGAACTGCAGTCTGCCAGTTCTACACCGCTGCCGGCGCTGAGGACGCAGATCCGGGGATAGCCCACGCGCCGGAGCTCTCCCTGCGGCGTCGACCATTCCGAGTGGAGCCCCTGCCGGCCGTGGTTTCCGCGGCCCAGATCCTGAACCGGGCGGCCCCTCAGCTCCCGGCTCAACTGAAAGGCAGGATCCCACTGGGGCAGCGCGTCCTCCGCATCGGCGTGGGCGGCGACGAACTTCAACCGATATCCGTCCGGGCGCCTGCAGGTGGAGTGCTGGCCGTGCTGGGCGGCCCTTCGTCTGGCAAGTCGTCTTTTCTCCGGCTCCTGCCAAAGATCAACCCTGAAGCAGGACCGTGGCTTATGCCGGAGCAGGACACCGACCCGGGTGCCTATTGGTCCGGGATCCTGCGCCAAGCGACGGCGGGCGGTCTGGAACGGAACTCGGTGGCATTAGTTGACGATGCGGACCTGTTGCTGCAGGACGTCACCCGTGACCTTGCCGACCTCAACACGTTTGGAATCACGGTGGTGATGACCGCGGGATACAGTCCGATACTCGCCCAGCGGGTTCCACTGGCGCTCCAGGCACGCAACTTGGGCTGCGGCATCCTGATCGCGCCCCGGACCTTCCTGGACGGCGACCTCTTAGGGGTCCGGTTCGAGGCGGAACCCAACCCGCCACCGGGACGGAGCATTCTCATCCAGAACGGCCGCGCCACCGCCGTCCAACTTGGCTGGGTACCGCTTGATCAGTCGAAGGACGGATTGGCCGCCTAAAGTGCCGGTGGCGCCTAGAATGCCGGAGGCGAATCGCCTGTCCGGGATGCGTAGCTGATGACGCGTTTGTCGAAAAGGAGCACTATCGCAGCAAGTGCCGGCACCACCATGGCAATCCCCGCCCAGATAACACCGCCGGTAAGGGTCGGGATGCCGATAGTAAGGACAAACAACTGAGCCACCAGCGCCGCTGCCCGCGTCCACCGGCGCCCGCGGAAGAGGAAGTGCCCCACCGAATAGAGCCAGGCCGAGAACGCGAGCAACAGGCCCAACGTAAAAACGGCTCCCCAAAAAGACAAGACCGGTGCACCGGTCAGGAGTTCGTAGCCGTACCAGGCGGCGGCAACCAACAGCGCGGTGGCCTCGGCGGCAACAACAAGAGCTATCGCCACAATGCCGCGCGGGCGCGTGGATGGCGACGGGTCTGCAGGGTTCATGGGGGGTCTTGACACACTGGCACCCTACCGGAGATAGTCGGACAGTGGCGGGGGTCGGCAATGCCCGTGTGATGTATCGCTCAGCTATCCGGGGATTTCAAGCTCTATTACCCCTTGTTTACACAGCGTTAACATGACAGGCTTGACTGAGATGACCAAGGGGGCCCCTGAGGGCCCTTTTCCTTTGTAGCTACTAGTGAATTATTTCACAAACGGCTTATCCCAGAATTGGAGCAACTGATCAGCATGGATTGGCGTAACCGCGCGGCGTGCCTCGACAAGGACCCGGAACTGTTTTTCCCCGTAGGAAACACAGGGCCTGCCCTCCTCCAGATTGAGGAAGCCAAAAGCGTCTGCCGCCGCTGCCCCGTCGTTGACACGTGCCTCCAGTGGGCGCTCGAGTCCGGCCAGGACGCCGGCGTCTGGGGCGGCATGAGCGAAGACGAACGCCGCGCCCTCAAGCGCCGCGCCGCACGCGCCCGCCGCGCCTCCTAGGTTCGGTCCATCCAGGTTTGGTCCCACGGGCCCAGCCTGACCGGGCCCGGTCCTAATAGGCCAAGCACCAACAGCCTCACATGCCGATGGCCGCGTCCCTTCCGGGTTGCGGCCATCGGCAGTTAAGTCAGTGACGGTCAAGTCACCGGTCAGGTCCCCGGGCTACCTGGGCGCCAGGCTGAGCCGGATCTGGACAGCCGTTCCGCCGCCTTCGCGCGGGTGCCACGCGATGGTGCCGCCCAGCTCACTGGTGACCAGCGTGCGGACAATCTGCAGTCCCAGTCCCTCGACGTGCGGCGTATCCGGGAGTCCCACACCGTCGTCGGCAATGGTGACGGTCAGCAGTTCCTCGCCGTCCTCCTCTTCGGAACGGTCGGCGATGAGCCACACCGTGCCAGTGCGTCCTTCGAGGCCATGCTCGACGGCGTTGGTCACCAGTTCATTGATGACCAGAGCCAGCGGGGTGGCGAAGTCGCTGGGCAGTTCGCCAAACAATCCGGCGCGCTCGGTCTTGACCTGCTGCGACGGCGAAGCGACCTCCGCGGACAGCCTGAACTGGCGGCCGATCAGCTCGTCGAAGTCAACGCTCTGCGCCAGGCCCTGTGACAGTGTCTCGTGCACCAGTGCGATGGTCGCCACGCGCCGCATCGCCTGCTCCAGGCCTTGCTTGGCCTCGTCGCTGACCATGCGGCGGGACTGCATACGCAGCAGGGCTGCAACGGTCTGCAGGTTGTTTTTCACGCGGTGGTGGATCTCGCGGATGGTTGCGTCCTTGGTGACGAGTTCCATCTCCCGGCGCCGCAGTTCGGACACGTCCCGGCACAGCACCAGCGCACCAAAGCGCTGCTGCTCATCCCGCAGCGGGATGGCCCGCAGTGACAGGCTCACACCACGGGATTCGATCTCGCTGCGCCACGGCATCCGTCCGGTCACCACCAGCGGCAGCGTCTCGTCCACGAGCCTCCGGTCCTTCAGCAGGCCGGCGGTCACCTCGGCCAGGGAACGGCCTTCCAGTGACTCGCCGTCGCCCAGCCGCCGGAAGGCCGATACCCCGTTGGGGCTTGCGTACTGCACAATGCCTTCGGCATCGAGCCGGATCAGCCCGTCCCCCACACGAGGCGCGCCGCGGCGCGAACCGGTGGGCGAGGCAAAGTCGGGCCACAGTCCCAGCGTTCCCATCCGGAGGAGATCGTAGGCGCACTGCCGGTACGTCAGCTCCAGGCGGGACGGCATCCTGGAACTGGACAGGTCCATGTGAGTGGTCACCACGGCAAGGGTCCGGCCGTTGCGGACCATCGGCACAGCCTCCACCCGCAACGCCATGTCCGTGCTCCAGTTGGTCTCGCTGGACCGTTCGATGGCGCGGCTGCTCCAGGCCTTGTCGACCAGCGGCTGCAGTTCCTGCCGGATGGGCTCGCCCACAAAGTCGCCGTGGAACACGGTGTGCGTGGTGGACGGCCTGACGTGCGCCAGCGCCACATAGCCGTGATCCGGGTGCGGGAACCACAATGCCAGGTCGGCGAACGCCAAGTCAGCGACCATCTGCCAGTCGCCCACCAGGAGGTGCAGCCATTCGGCATCGCCCGGCCCGAAATCAGCGTGTTCCCTGATGGGGTCCGTAAAGATTGCCACTGCACCTCCAGTTACGACGCCGGGATTCCTAGCGTCGGACGATTGACCTCAAGAGCCTCAATGCTACCGACAGTGACGCCATATCGTCGGCTTCGAGCGAGTTGACCTCGTCAAACATGCTCTTCGCCCTGCCCAGCTGCTCGGCATTCTGGCGTTCCCAGTCCTTCAGCCTGTCCTCCGCAGAGTCCCCGGACGTTGTTGACTCGAGTACCGCCGTCGTCATGTCCGAGACGGTGGAATAAAGGTCATCCCTGAGTGCGGCCCTGGCCAGCGCCTGCCACCTGTCCTGGCGCGGCAGGCTGCTGATCCGTTCCAGCAGCGAGTCAGCGTGGAAGCGGTTGAACACGGTGTAGTAAACCGCCGCAATCTCTTCCACCGGCTCCTTACGGGCATGCACGATCTTGGCGATGTCCAGCAGGGCAAAGCTCTCGAAGAGCTCCGCCCACCTAATGGCAAGCCCCTCCGGAAGGTCCCACCCGCGCGCGGTCTCCAGCCAGTTGTCAACGCGGTCACGGTCATCGCCGCGGAGATAATCCAGCAGCCGCGCGCGCATCGGGTCCAGGAGCGGCTTGAATTCGGCCACGGTCTCCGCGATGGGCCGGGACGTGCCGCCCTGGGCCAGCAGCCACCGGACGGCGCGGTCCAGCAGGCGGCGGATGTCCAGGTGGACGGTGCTCCAGTGTTCGGTGGGGAACGACGCCGGCAGGCTGTTCAGCTCCGCCACCATGGTGGTCAGGTCGAAGATCTCGCGGAGCGCCACGAAGGACTTGGCCACAGCCACCTCCGTGGCCGAGGTTTCCTCCATGGTGCGGAAGGCGAAGGTGATGCCGCCCATGTTGATCATGTCGTTGGCCACCACCGTGGCAATGATCTCGCGCCGCAGCGGATGGGTGTCCAGTTCGGCGTCGAACCGTTCCCGCAGCTGCTGCGGGAAGTACGCTCGCAGCGTCGCTCGGAACCACGGATCGTCGGCGAGGTCGCTGTCACGCAGTGCCGATGCCAGTTCGATCTTCGCGTAAGCCGCCAGCACCGAGAGCTCCGGTGACGTCAGCCCCTGGCCCTGGCTTAAGCGTTCCCGCAGCGTTTCGGTGCTGGGCAGCGCTTCAAGGTCACGCTTCAGGTCAGCCGACTTTTCCAGCCAGTCCATCAGGCGCTCATAGCTGGGGCTCCACTCGGCCACGCGCATCCGGTCGTTCAGAAGCAGGATGTTCTGGTCCACGTTGTCCTCAAGGACCAGCCGCCCCACTTCGTCCGTCATGGAGGCGAGGAACCCTGCCCGTTCCTCCGTGGTCAGTTTGTCCGCAGCCACCATCCGGTCCACAAAGATCTTGATGTTCACTTCATGGTCGGAGCAGTCGACGCCGGCCGAGTTGTCGATCGCGTCGGTGTTCAGGATGACGCCTTGCAGGGCGGCTTCGATGCGGCCGCGCTGCGTCATGCCCAGGTTTCCGCCTTCGCCCACCACCTTGACCCGAAGGTCCTGGCCGTCCACGCGGATGGAGTCATTGGCCTTGTCACCTACGGACGCGTTGGACTCGGTGCTGGCCTTGACGTACGTTCCGATCCCGCCGTTGTACAGCAGGTCGGCGGGGGCGAGCAGAATGGCGCGGAGAAGTTCCGGCGGGCTCAGCTCGGTGATCGCCTCCGGCAGACCCAGCGCCGCCCGGACCTGGCGCGAGACCGGAATGGATTTGGCCTGGCGGGCGTACACGCCGCCGCCTTCGCTTATGAGGGATTTGTCGTAGTCATCCCATGAGGACCGCGGCAGTTCAAACAGCCTCCGCCGTTCCACGAACGACGATTCCGTTTCCGGTGCGGGGTCCAGGAAGATGTGCCGGTGGTCGAAGGCCGCCAGCAGCCGGATGTGCCGGGACAGGAGCATGCCGTTTCCAAACACGTCACCGGACATGTCGCCCACGCCCACCACGCTGAACGGCTGGGTCTGGGTGTCCACGTCGAGCTCGCTGAAGTGGCGTTTTACCGACTCCCAGGCGCCACGGGCCGTGATGCCCATGGCCTTGTGGTCATACCCCACCGAACCTCCGGAGGCGAACGCGTCACCAAGCCAGAACCCGTATTCAGCGGCAAGCCCGTTGGCGATGTCGGAGAACGTGGCCGTCCCCTTGTCCGCCGCCACCACGAGGTAGGAATCGTCGTCGTCGTGCCTTACAACGTCCGACGGCGGCACAACAGTTTCGCCCTCAGCTCCGGCGACCAGGTTGTCAGTGAGGTCCAACAGGCCCCGGATGAACGTCTTGTAGCTTTCAACGCCCTCGGCCATCCACGCCGCACGGTCCGCGGCGGGGTCGGGCAGCCGCTTGGCGAAGAAACCGCCCTTGGCGCCGGTGGGAACAATGACCGCGTTCTTGACGGTCTGCGCCTTCACCAGGCCAAGGATCTCCGTCCGGAAATCCTCGCGCCGGTCAGACCAGCGCAAGCCGCCCCGGGCCACCTTGCCGAAGCGGAGGTGGACGCCCTCGACCCGAGGGGAATAGACCCAGATTTCGAACATCGGCCGCGGGAACGGCAGCCCCTCAATCCCGGCAGGATCGAGCTTGAAGCTCAGGTGCGTCTTGTACTGGTAGTAATTGGTGCGTAGGGTCGCCTCGATCAGGTTCGCCAAGGTCCGCAGCACACGATCGGCGTCGAGCGTTGCCACCTCGTCAATGGCAGCCGACAGCTCGCCGCGGACCTTCTCCTGCGCCGCAAGGCGCTCGGTCCCACTCAGTGCGGGGTCGAACCGGGCCGCGAAAAGAGCCGTCAGGGCCTTGGTGACCTCGGGATTGGCGAGCAGAGTGTCCGCCATGAAGCCCACCGAGTTGGTGTTCCCCATTTGCCGCATGTACCGGGCGTAGGCCCGCAGGACCGTGATCTGGCGCCACTGCATCCCCTCACGCAGAACCAGCCGGTCAAAGCTGTCCGACTCAACGGCGCCGGATACGGCGGCACCGAACGAGTCGGCCAGCAGCTGTCCTGTGGCCAGCGGATCAATGCCGACAGGATATTTCAGCCCGAGGTCATAGAGGAAGAAGTCCCGCTGGTCAGCTGTCTCGATCTCAAAGGGCCGCTCATCCAGCACCTCGAGTCCAAGATTGTGGAAGAACGGCAGGATCTGGCTCAGACTCTTGGGCTCCAACATGTACAGCTTGACGCGGGCATCCTCTTCGAGGACTTCACCGGCACCCTTGGGCAAGTACACGTGGACGCCCGGCCGTTCCTGCTTTGCACCGGCTGTGCGCTCGGCTTCAGCCCCGTATTTCTCGAAACGGGCGATGTCCTCCAGCGCGTCTTCGACTTCGTAATCCACCCGGTAGCCGGCCGGAAAAGCCTCCGACCAGATGGCTGCGAGCTCCTTCGCCTGCTCATCCGCGCCGCGTTCCCGCAGGACTTCAGCGATGCCCTCACTCCACGAACGGGCTGCCCGGACCAGCCGCGCTTCAAGCTCATCGGCGTTAACGTGGCTGATCTCAGCGCCCTTGGGCAGGCGGATCCGGAAGAACAGGCGGGCGAGGGCCGATTCGGTCATCCGCGCCTCGTAGTCGATGGTCTCCGCCTGGAACGTGGTCCGCAGTTCTTCCTCGATGCGGAGGCGGACATTGGTGGTGTACCGGTCACGCGGAAGGTAGACCAACGCGGACATAAAACGGCCGTAGATGTCCGGCCGGAGGAACAGGCGGGTCCGCCGCCGCTCCTGCAATCTCTGGATGCCGGTTGCGGTGGCCGCCAGGTCCTCGGTCTCGATCTGGAACAGTTCGTCGCGGGGGTACGTCTCCAGGATCCCCAAAAGGTCCTTGCCGGAGTGGGAGTCCGGCGGGAAGCCCGCATTGCCCAGCACGGCGTCCACTTTTTCGCGCACGATGGGGATGTTCCGGACGGATCCGGCGTAGGCACTGGTCGCGAACAGGCCGATGAAGCGGCGCTCGCCGTTGACGTTGCCTACGGCGTCAAAACTCTTCACGCCGATGTAGTCAAGGTACGCGGGACGGTGGACCGTGGACCGCGAGTTTGCCTTGGTGATTACCAGCGCCTTCTTTTCCCGCGCCTTTTTTCGGCCGGCGTCGGTGAGGTGCTGCATGTGCGGAGCGCCCGGCTTCGCCCGGAGCAGTCCGAGACCGCTGTCTTCACGCAGCTCCAGCACATCTTCACCGTCGACGGTGACCAGGTCGTACTCGCGGTATCCGAGGAAAGTGAAGTTGCCATCGTCGAGCCAGCGCAAAAGGTCCTGCGCCTGCCGCAGTTCGGCAATCTGGGCCGGGTGGGACACCTGGTCCAGACTCGCGGCAATCTGTTGGGCCTTGTTTCGCATCTTGGGCCAGTCTTCGACGGCGGCGCGCACGTCTCCCAGAATGCGGTCCAGCCCGTCCAGCAACGACGCCTTTGCCTCGTCGGAGACGCGGTTGATTTCCACGGCGATCCACGACTCCATGTGGGAGGCGTTTTCGCCTTGCGCAATGAGGTGCGACAACATGGGCATCGCCGCCGTATCACCGCTGGAGAGACCAATGTGGGACGGGACCCGATCAACCTTAACCAGCTGCCCCGTTTCCCGGTTCCGGGTCACCACGAACAGCGGATGAAGGACAAGTCCGATGGCGGCGTTCTGGCGCACAAGCTCGGCGTTGACCGAGTCAACAAGGAAAGGCATATCGTCCGTGACGACATAGACGACGCTGCTGTCTTCCTCGTTGACGATGGAAACCTGAGCCTGGCCCGGCTGCCGGTTCGCGGCGACACCGCGGTGGGTTTCCGCCCGGCTGGCCAGCACCTCCGGGGAATACGTCCGGGCATCCTCTTCGGCAAGATGCTGGTAATAATCCGCCAGGAACCCCTCCCGGTCACCAATAGCCAAGGCTTGATCCTCCACGCTGGATCCAGACGACATCAACAAACGCCTCCATCACAAGTTTGATGCTGCACCGTTGCAGCTCCTACGGTGAGCCTAGCCCTTTCGCTAAAGCCTCGGTGTGGAAGAAAATACAGAGGATCGGGAAGATCGCTGGACAGGTGCACAAACCAATTCGGCGAGCGCCTGCCTGAGCTTGGAATCCGGCGCCGTTTCGAGCAGCAGCGAGCCGCCCAGCAGCGCCGCATCGGCTGCGGGGCTGTCGGCCGGCAGGAAGGCTGCGATCTGCGACGACGGGCCATACCGCCCCCACGCATCCTTCAGCTGGCGTTCCGGGGATCTCCCCACCGCCGCCGCCCGGACCTTGTTCATCACCACAACAGGCGACACCTGCGGTACTGCCAACTCGAGCTCCGCGAGGCCGCGGACAAGCCGGGGAACCCCCACCGGATCGGCGGCGCCCACGGCATAGACGGTGTCCGCCAGTTCCAGGCTCCGCAGTGTCGCGGCGTTCCGGCGCGGAGCCATCGTGTCGAAGCTGAGTTCCTCGTCCGCCTCCAGGCAGAAGCCGGTGTCCACAACCACGACGTCGGCAACCTCCTTCGCGCGTTCCAACACCAGCGACAGGGCTGCTGCCCGCAATTCCGTCCACCTGTCCGCCCGCGTAATGCCGGTCAGGACCCGGAAAGTACCAAGTTTGGTGGTGACAGGGGTGGCCACCTTCAGCAGCGCATCGGCGTCGAGCAGTCCCTGGTCCGCAAGCCGGCAGGCCTGTGCGATCCCGGCAGATTCATCCAGCAGGCCCAGGACTGCCGCCATGCTGGCCCCGTAACTGTCGGCGTCGACGAGGAGCACGGATTTGCCATCCGCAGCCAACTCCCCCGCGATGTTGGCCGCAACGAAGGTCCGGCCCGGCGAACCGGCGGGACCCCACACGGCAATGATCTTGCCCGCCCCGGAGGCCGGCGGCACATCCGGCTGATCCGCGGGACGTTGACGCAGCGCAGCACTGCTATCCCCCAGCCCGCTCCCGGGCGTCGCAACCGAGGCAGTGCCGGTCAGCTGGGCAACCGCTTCGGCAATCCTGCCGGCCAAGGCGGCAGACTCCACTCCGGTCAGTGCGGACGCCACGCCGATCCCCCGCAGCCTGGCGGCCTCGTCGGCGTCATCCGTGAGGGCGACGATCGCCACGCCCACGGCACCGAGCCGGTCAACGAGCGAGGCAGTCAGGCTCTCGCAACCGTCGGCCACAACCGCAGCCCGTGCCAGGCCGCTCTGGCAGGCGGCCAGCAGTTCGGTCAGTTCGGCGCAGCGACGGACCACAGTGACGGGACCGTGCAGCCGCTCCAACCCGCCCACCACATCCTCGCGGGCCTGTCCCACGGTGACCACGGGGATGCTCATGAGGCCCCGCCGCCCGGGTTCCACACCACTGAAATCTTGGCCTGGTTCGCCTGCGCGCCGAGGAGGGCCGGCATGTGGCTGTCGGCAACCAGCAACATCAGCACCGTGTTGCGGGAGGACCCCAAGGCCGTGGAGCCAGCGGTCACCTGGGCAATTTCCGCGCGAGGCAGCAGGAGCTTTGGCTCACTGAAACCGTTGCGTGCATCCGGCAAGGCAACCCAGACATCCACCCGGGTCCCGGCCACTGCCTGCGGCGGCAGTGCTTCATCAACGGTCACGGCCACGGGCTTGCGGTCCAACGCATCCACAGTGGCCAGGCTTTCCTTCGGCACCAACTGGTTCTTCCCGATTCTCTGGACTGCCACCAGCCCGTCCGGCAGCCCTGCTTCAACGGTGACGTAATGTTGTTCAGTCTCACCCAGGCGGACCTTGGCCCGGACCACATTGTCCGCTGTCAGCTTCTCACCTACCGCAATGGAGTCCCGGGCGGCGTAAACCTCGGTGGTCTGATCGGCGCTGCCAACCAGGGAGATCATTCCCACCACCGATGCCAGGACCAGCAATACGCCAACCAGCAGGCGGGGATCCTTCCACGACGGCGGTTTCAACCTGGCACCCGTAGTAGCTGCATCGTGACTCATGCTTTTCTCCCCCTTGCTCCGGCCCAGTCGGTTGGCTGCGCCCGGACACCTCATTGTTACGGCATGGGCCCCGGAACAAAAGTCAAACGGCTAAACAACATCAAACTGTGGATAACCGCACTAGATGGCACCTTCAATGGCAAAATGGAACCATGCCCAGATTCCTCACTCTTGCCGATGTTGCTGAACAACTGCAGATCAACTCGCCGGCGGCTTATGCCCTGGTTCGCAGCGGAGAATTGAAAGCCATCCAGGTGGGTGGACGGGGGCAGTGGCGCGTTGAGGAAAAGATGCTGGAGCAATACATCGAAGAGCGTTACGCCGAGGCCAGCCGCATGATCCAGGAAGCCAAAGCCAAGCAGGGCTGACCCAGGCCCCGCTAGAGTTCCCCTGCACTCCATGACCGGAGTGCCCCCAGCGCCGCAAACGGAATCGTGGCAACCTGCCGGACCTGCGATGCCCGCCGGGACTCGCCGGGGGTGACCAGTGCCAGGTCCAAAAAGTCACTTCCTACCCTGTCAATGACTCCGGCCAGCCCAGAGCCTCTTTCCGGCGCGTGGCGCAGAGTGACGGCCAGTTCGGCCCGGTCACGCGCGAGGCCCCGCAGCGCATGTGCCAATCCGATCCGGCGCCGTACCTGCGACGTCTCGGCCACGGAGACCCGCCCCAAGCCCGCGTAGCTCGCCACTGCGCCATACGGGATGAGCACCTGGTGACGCGTCTCGTTCAGGACCAGGGCGTCGGCGCCGGCATGACTCAAGGTTCCTTCGAAGACGCGTCCACACACCAGGTGCACTGCCACGTGACTGTCCAAGGAACCGCGCAAGCGGTCAGCCAGGGCTACGGAGGCTGTTTCCGCTCTCGCCCGCTCAGAGATCTCGGCATCAAGCCCCAGCCGCTCGCCCTCGGCGAACTGTGCCTCCATGTCACTGAACAGAGCATCCCAACGCATGGGGCCAAGCGTAGGGCGCGGCTTCATCCGGGGTCAATTCATCGAAGACTTCACTCCAGTCTCTGGACAAACCCGGCACGGTTGCGTAAAACTGGTCCTATCTTTATCAAATGACATCAAACTGCATCAAACCTAAGATAGGAACCACCATGGCGGCAGGTACAGCACGCGGGCTCCGCGCAGACGCCGTTATGGCGGCGTCCATCCTTCTGTTGGGATTCTTCCTCTGCATCGCCGGCGGGGGCATGGTGGATCGGTGGCAAGTATCAACAGCCCGCCGGCAAGGCCCGGAACTCGATGATTTGCTTGGTGCCGTGGCCGTTGCCGCAGGACTGGCCATCGTGGCCTGGTGGATCCTCTCGATGATGGTGGCGGCAACGGCTGCCGTGCTTGAAAAGTGCGGCAGGCGGCGGGCCGCCGACAGGACAGGCAAGTGCTGCCCGGAGTTTATGCGTCGGCTTGCTGTGGCCGTACTGTCGGTGCAACTGCTGTCGGCACCGCTGGCTCACGCGGCCGCACCACCGGCCGGACCTGCCTGGGTACCTACACAGGAAGTGGCCGTCCAGGACGTACCGGTCCACGGCGTAGCCATCCAGGCGCAGTGGTCCCCCACCAGCGGCCACCCGCAGATCCCGGAAGCAGAGGGCACAGCTCCCGGGGACCCAGGAGACCAGACCAGCCAAGCTCCTGCGCCTGCGGTCCGGCCCGACTGGCGTCCCAGCCCGCCGGTTCTGGACCCCGGCCTGATGGCTGCCCAGCCCGTCCGGGCGGAGCAGACCACACTGCCGGCGTTGAGTGAGGTCACGGTGCTGGCCGGCGACACACTGTGGGACATCGCCTCCGGCCACTTGGGCCCGGCTGCGTCGGACGTGGATGTCGCCCTGCACTGGCCCCGCTGGTATGAGGCCAACAAATCCCAGATCGGCGAGAGCCCGCACGTCCTGCTGCCCGGGCAGATATTGAAAGCACCCTCCGCGGCCTGACCCACGTTCCGACATTCATCAGCTCACGACTAAGGGGAATCACATGTACGCAGTTACGCCAATCCGCTCCGCCCCGGTTAACCCGGGCCGCGCGGAAGCAGTCCGCCAGGCACCTCCGCGCACCACTTCCGCGCCGGTCGCGCCCCTGCGTGCTGCAGACGAGACCTCAGAAATCCTGGCAATCACCCGCAGCACCGTCCAGGCGGCCATGGAAGTCCTCGCCGGCATCCGGCCGATCCACCAGCTCGCGCGGCGCCTGGATCCGCGCTGCCTCGCCGTTCTGCAGCACCGCTCGGCCCTGATCCGCCGCGAACAGGGCCGGTCCGCCTCGCCATCCCTGGCCCGGCTGCACAGGAACTCCATCGTGCGCTCGGTCCGCGCCTGCGAGGTCGCCCCGGGCATTTATGAGGCAAGCGCCGTGGTGGTCGACGATGTCCGGGCCCGGGCGGTGGCGGTCCGCCTTGAACGCAGCAAGCAGGTCTGGCGCGTGACCGAGTTTATGGTCGGCTAACCGTTTGCCCACAATCGGCAGCCAAGCGGTCACAGACGAAGAAGTGCCCGGAGCTAAATTGCTCCGGGCACTTCTTTTGTCCGGCTACGGCCTACAGGGTTTTACCTGGAAACCGTGACTGGATCAGCGGCGCTTCTTCTTGGCCGGACGCTTGGTGGCGTCCTGCGCTGCAGCTTTGGCCGGGTTGCCGGACTTGGACGAGGAGCGGGCTTCCACCCGGGTCTCGGATGCGCCGTCTTCACGGGGAGCCGTGTACTGCAGCTGGGCAGGCTTCTCCGGCGCTTCCAGGCCGGCGGCGTGGATCTGCGGCTCAACGTGCTCGGTGTGGCCGCCGGCTGCGTCCGGAACCACCACATCCTGGGCCGGAGTCACCTCAACTTCAAGGTTGAAGAGGAAACCGACGCTTTCCTCGCGGATGGCCTCCATCATGCTCTGGAACATGGTGAAGCCCTCGCGCTGGTATTCCACCAGCGGGTCACGCTGTGCCATGGCACGCAGGCCGATGCCTTCCTTGAGGTAGTCCATCTCGTAGAGGTGTTCCTGCCACTTACGCCCGATGACTGACAGCACCACGCGGCGTTCCAGCTCGCGCATGCTTTCGGAACCGATGGTCTCTTCCCGGGTCTGGTAGACCACGCGGGCATCGGAGAGCAGTTCTTCCTTGAGGAATTCAACAGTGAGCTTGGACTTGCCACCGGCTTCCTCAATGATCTCTTCCGCTGTGACGCTGACAGGGTAGAGCGTTTTGAGGTTGGTCCACAGCTGGGTGTAGTCCCAGTCGTCGCCATTGCCTTCGGCCGTGGCGGAGTCGATCAGGGCGGTGATGGTGTCCTCGACGAAGAACTGGACCTTCTCGTGCAGGTCGTCACCTTCGAGGATCCGGCGGCGGTCACCGTAGATGGCTTCGCGCTGGCGGTTCAGGACGTCGTCGTACTTCAGGACATTCTTGCGCTGCTCGGCGTTGCGGCCTTCAACCTGGCCCTGCGCCGACGCGATGGCCCGGGAAACGAGTTTCGATTCCAAAGCCACATCATCCGGAACGGAACTGTTCATCAACCGCTCGGCTGCGCCGGAGTTGAAGAGCCGCATCAGGTCATCGGTCAGGGAGAGGTAGAAGCGTGATTCGCCGGGGTCGCCCTGGCGGCCGGAACGGCCACGGAGCTGGTTGTCGATGCGGCGGGACTCGTGACGCTCAGTTCCCAGGACATACAGACCGCCGAGGTTCAAGACTTCCTCATGTTCGTCCTTCACGGACTGATTGGCGGCCTCCAGGGCAGCAGGCCAGGCGGTTTCGTACTCTTCGGAATTCTCTTCCGGGTCCAGCCCGCGCTTGGCGAGGTCGGCCACCGCGGTGAATTCGGCGTTGCCGCCCAGCATGATGTCCGTGCCTCGGCCTGCCATGTTGGTGGCCACCGTAACAGCACTCTTGCGTCCGGCCTGCGCAACGATGGCCGCCTCACGGGCGTGGTTCTTGGCGTTCAGGACTTCGTGCCTGATGCCCTCCTTGGCGAGCAGCCCGGAGAGGTATTCACTCTTTTCGACACTTGTGGTGCCCACCAGGATGGGCTGGCCCTCCTCGTGACGCTCGGCGATGTCCTTTACGACGGCGTCGAACTTCACCTTTTCGTTCTTGAACACGAGGTCTGACTGGTCGAGGCGCTGCATGTCCCGGTTGGTGGGGATGGCCACCACGCCGAGCTTGTACGTGCCCATGAACTCGGCGGCCTCAGTCTCGGCCGTCCCGGTCATGCCTGCCAGCTTGGAGTACATCCGGAAGTAGTTCTGCAGCGTCACCGTGGCCAGCGTCTGGTTTTCGGCCTTGATCTCCACGGCTTCCTTGGCCTCGATGGCCTGGTGCATGCCCTCGTTGTAGCGGCGCCCGGCCAGAATACGGCCAGTATGTTCGTCAACGATCAGCACTTCGCCGTCGAGGATGACGTAGTCCTTGTCCCGCTTGAACAGTTCCTTGGCCTTGATGGCGTTGTTCAGGAAGCCGATGAGCGGAGTGTTGGCGGATTCGTAGAGGTTCTGGATGCCCAGGTAGTCCTCCACCTTTTCGATGCCGCTTTCAAGGACGCCGACGGTGCGCTTCTTCTCGTCCGCCTCGTAGTCCTCGCCGGCCTTCAGCCGCTGCACTACCTTGGCAAATTCGCTGTACCACCGGTTGGTGTCGCCCTGTGCCGGGCCGGAAATGATGAGTGGTGTGCGGGCTTCGTCGATGAGGATGGAGTCGACCTCATCAACAATGGCGAAGTTGTGGCCGCGCTGGACGAGTTCTGACTGGTCCCACGCCATGTTGTCGCGCAGGTAGTCAAAACCGAACTCGTTGTTTGTGCCGTAGGTGATGTCCGCGGCGTACTGCTGCCGGCGCACCGCGGGATCCTGGTTGGACAGGATGCAACCGCTGGTCAGGCCAAGGAACCGGTAGACCCGGCCCATGAGGTCAGACTGGTATTCGGCAAGGTAGTCGTTCACCGTGATGACGTGGACGCCATTGCCGGTGAGGGCGTTGAGGTAGGCGGGCGCGGTGGCCACGAGCGTCTTACCTTCGCCGGTCTTCATTTCGGCGATGTTGCCGAGGTGGAGGGCAGCGCCGCCCATGAGCTGGACGTCAAAGTGACGCATGCCCAGGGTCCTGGATGAGGCCTCGCGCACCGCGGCGAAAGCCTCCGGCAGGAGATCGTCCAGCTGCACGCCGTCCTGGTGGCGGGCGCGGAGGTGGTCAGTTTCCTCGCGGAGCTCTGCATCCGTGAAGGTTTTGAACGAGTCTTCGAGCGCATTGATGGAATCGGCATAGTTCCGCAGTTGCCGCAGGGTTTTTTTGTCACCCGTGCGGAGAAGTTTTTCGATAAGTGATGCCACGTGAAGATACTCCCAGTCTTATGCTGCCGAATTCTGGCGTTTTTAGTCTACGGGAGAGACACAGGCCACGCGGCCGGTGTTCCCTGAGAGCGGAGCGGGCCCGCACGGTGGTGCAGGGCCCCCGTGAGGGACTCCGCCAAGTCGCCGACCGGGCTGACCACAATGTCGTCCAGCTCCAGCCATCCGGCCATCAGCTCCAGCTCGGCGGCGAGTTCGACGGCGGTACCTGGCGGTGCGTCCGGCTCACCGTACGCGGACCTGACCATCAGTTTTCCTGCCGCACGGTCCGCTTTAAGGTCCACCCGCGCCACGATCGTCTCGCCCAGCAGGAAGGGCAGGACGTAGTACCCGAAGCGCCGGAGGTGCGAGGGCGTGTAAATCTCGATCCGGTAGTGGAACCCGAAGAGCTCCTCCAGCCGGCGCCGTTCGAAGACAAGGGAGTCAAAGGGGCTGAGCAGGGCCCGCCCATCTGCCCGCCGCGGCCTGGCTGCGGCGGCATGGACATATACCTTTCGGTCCCAGCCCACGACAGCCACCGGCTCCAGCCTCCCCATGCTGACCAGATGGTCCACCGAAGCAGCTGCCGCCTTGACGGGCGTTCGGAAGTAGTCCGCGAAACACTTCACGGTTCCGATGCCATGGGCCTGCGCGGCGGCGTCGATGAGCCGATGCATGGCCTCAACAGGGTTCGGCGTGACTTCGAGGGCAAGCCGGCGCGGCAGTACCTTGGCCGTCAGCGTGTATTTTCGCTCGAATTGTTCGGTTCTGGACGCCGCGGAGATGGTGCCGGCCTCGAACAGGTCTTCAAGCACGCGTTTAACGGCGTTCCAGTTCCATCCCCAGTTGTCGTCCCGCCGGTCCTCCACATGCCCGATGTTCGCCGTCAGTTCCACGGCTGTCATGGGCCGCCCTTTGGCGAGGGCGCCGAGGATCTTTCCGGCCACGGCGTCGCGCAGTTCCGGGTCCATGTCAGATGCCCCCACCCACGTGCGTTTCTGCCACAAGCGGAGGTCCTGGAAGTGCTCGGGCCGGATGAAACTGGCCTCGTGCGCCCAGTACTCCATCATTCGTCTGGGAGGCGAGCTGGCCATCCGCTGAAGTATGTTGCGGTCGTAGTTGCCGAGCCTTGAAAAGAAAGGCAGAAAGTGACTGCGGGACAACACGTTGACGGAATCGATCTGGACGAGCTGGATCCGGGCAAAGGTACGGCCCACCGTCCGTAGGGTCACGGGGCCGGCGGGCCGTCCTTTGTCGAGTCGCTGAGCTGCCAAGGCGATCCGCCGTGCCTGGTTAAGGCTCAGCGTCGCTGGCACATCAGTCCTTTCATTGAGAGGCGTAAAGCGACCTAGATCTTTGCAGCCTCGTCATCGGAGCGGTAGGCGAGGATTTTTTCTTCGACGGCCGTTTCCCCTGGCTCGCATTCGTGGTCCAGGGTAATCACTCCGTAGGTCCAGCCACGGCGCCGGTAGACCACCGAGGGCGTGTTGGTGGCTTTATCCACAAACAGGTAGAAATCGTGGCCCACGAGCTCCATGTTGTCCACAGCATCGTCAAGGGTGAGGGAGGCCGCAGGGAAGACTTTGCGCCGGATCAGTACAGGAGAGTCCCCTGCCGGGATGTCGTTCTCGACCTCGTAGGGCGATCGTTCAACAGGTGCTGCCTGGGGTTCGCTGCGATGGCTCGCCTCGACGTAAATGGGCTCGCTGGTACTTGCGGGTTCCAGTGACGCGGTGGCCTCACGAACTGCCTTGGGTGTGTGACGCCCGTGATGGACCTTTTTGCGGTCCTTGGCGCGGCGGAGACGTTCAAGGAGCTTGGTGTAGGCGAGATCGAACGCAGCGAATTTGTCTGCGGCGCTGGCTTCGGCACGGATTACGGGTCCCCGGCCCAGAACCGTCACTTCAACGGTGAGCTGGTCGCCGGTCTGCCGTGCATTCGTTTCCTTGGAAACCTTCGCATCTACCCGCTGGACCTTGTCGCCAAGTGACTCGATCTTCGAGATCTTTTCACCGGCATATTCGCGGAATCGGTCCGAGACCGTGAGATTTCGTCCGCTGATCATAAACTCCATGGTGCCCTCCAAATGACTTCGGTGACACGACGGCGACACTTCCCATGGGCCGATCTGATTGACAGTCAAGCCCCTTTCCGAGCCGCCATCGAAAGGTACAACTTGTTCTTGGTACCCACAACCGACGTTAGTTCATGGTCACCTGTTATTCATCCTTTCTTCGTTTATTTTTTTCTAAGACGGGCCGCTTTCCGCCGGCTCCCGGGCCGGGCGATTCGCCGCCAGCTGAATCCGGCGGGCGTGTCGCTGCGAGGACCACAGCCCCCACCACCACGGCGCCGCTGAGGTGGAGCGCGCGGGCTGCTTCCGCCACTGTGGCCCCTGTGGTGAGCACGTCGTCGACAATGATGCACATGCGGCCGGACACTCGTGCGCCCTGGCGTCCCGGGACTTTCAGGGACCCCCTGACCCGGCTCGCCCGGGCACCAAGGCCGAGTCTCTTTTGGCCTCCAGGCAGCCGTTCCAGTGCGGCGCGCCGCACTGATTTCCGGATCACGTCAACGACCGGCACCCCCGGAAGGGTGGTCCCCCGCCGCAACTCTGCAAGCAGGAGGTGGACCGGGCTGAAGCCCCTCTTGACGTAGCCCGCCGTACTGCTGGGCACCGGAACCAGGCAGACGCCGTCGACGCCGGCCACGGCCGCGGCGATGCTCCGCCCCAGACCCCGCGCCAGGACAGACGTGAGCTGGAGCTGGCCATGGCTCTTGAACGACAGCACGGCCTGTGCCAACTCCTCGCGGTACACCCCCGCCGCCACTACGGGAAGGATCAGGCCGCCGTCGACCTTCATCAGGGCCGGCGCCTGTTCCTCTGCCCGGAACGGGTGACTGGTCAGCAGGCGCACCTGGCGTTCGCACATGACGCACAAGGCCAGGTCCTCCGCGCCACAGCAGACGCAGTCCACAGGGATGGCAAGTGCCAGCAACTCCGCGGCGGCGGCTCCCATCTGTTCGGCGGCCCGCAACCAACGGCAACTGTAGCCGCCGCGATGTTTGGCGTGCACCGCAGGGGGCAGAAGGTCCGGATCCAGGCTTGCAGCACTTCTGGCAGGACTGTCCTCGGCGCGACTGGCAGCACCGCCCTCGGAGCTGCGCGCAGGAGAGCGCAGGACAGGAAGGTGCCGAGCGGGAGGACGTGCGGGCTGAGCTTCGGTCACACCCCATGGTGGCCTCTCGGCCGCGGCCCCGGAACCCCCAGGCCGCGCTATGTGGACAGCACGCTAGCCGGGGAATGATGGGTCGATGGGACCCTTGAGCTGGGGCGACCAGCCGTTGCCCAGACGCTGGAAAATGCCCTCGGCCGACTGGCCGTAGATTTCCTCCAGCCCGTTGCCGGCGCTGAGCCACACCAGGCCAGGCCAGGGCGCCAGCTGCTGGGGTTGCCCGGAGGTGAGGGACAGCAGCTCCGGCGTAACGTTCGAGCCTGCCGATGACTTCATCACGGCAACTGTGGTGTCGTTCACCCAGACGCCCTGGTCCGGGTCGCCGGAAGCCACCAGGGTGATGGGGGCAGTCAGTTCCCGGGGAGTCCCGTCGGCATTCCGGATGATCCCGGCAATCTGCACCGTCGTTTTGCCGTTCTGTTCCGAAATGACCAGCGCCCGGACACCCTCACGGGAAATCCTCAACTCCTTGACAATTCTTCCGTCCAGCCAGGACGGCGTGAGGGTAACGGTGGGAACAGCGGCGCCTTCGGCCACCCCGATGGGCCGGTAGGCGACCACCTCAGTGCCCCCGGTGGCTCCCGGCCCTGCGGCCCACACCCAGTCATGAAGACTGAAGGAAGGGTGCGTGATGGTGGTGCGAGTTGTCAGCGCCCGGGCCGGCTGTCCCGGCACCATGCTGAAGAGCGTCGTCCGGCTGTCGTTAAGGAAAGCCACGGTCTGGGACACCGGAGATTCCGCCGGGTAGCGCGGCCCGAGCGCGGACACAGGCTGCATACCCGGCAGCGGGGACACCCTGTTGTTCTCGTAGCGAACCAGCTCATTGCCGCTGACGGCGATCTCGCGGACCGGCACGTTTTTGTCCCGCACCGGGGGCAGCACGGAGCCGTTGTCTTCGACCCGGACCAGGTCCTGGTTGGCGTGCAGCTCCACATTAACGACGTCGGGCTGGCTGCGGAATGTGAGTGCAAGCTGTGTCTGCATCCGGAGCCTGTCCTCCGTGGACGCCTCCGTGAGTTCCTTGGCGGTGAGGTCCACCTGCGCGGCTCCTGATACCACCGGAACCGATTCGCGGGCAAGCTTGATGCCGGACGGGAAGGCGCTCACCACGGCACCGCGAAGGTACGGCGCGGGGCCGGCAAGCAGGGCGCTGGTCATGGCTTTGACGGTCTTGTTCTTGATGAACCAGCGGACGTCGGGCACTGCATATGTGAAGCTGGGATCGTAGAAGTAGATGGGGTAGGCCCCGTAGATGACCTTGAAGGTTTCCTCCGGTATCGCGGTTCCGTCCGGGATGGCTGAGATCCGCCATTCGCCGTCCACCTGGGTGAGCGTGGCCGGGATGTTCTCGATGGTGCCTTCGGGCATCTGGGTGGCGATGCCGTCAATATCTACGCTGTAGGACACGTCCAGCTGGTAGTTGTAGACGTTGTCGACGCCGGTGCCCACCACTTTCGCCTCGCGGTAGACCAGTGCGCGCTGGTCCGGTTTCCAAGACACTGACGCTGCCTGCGTCAGGTATTCGCGGGCCACCGCGTAGTCACCCTCGTAACCGGTACCGGCACGGTAGAAGTAATCAATGATGTTTTCCGGAGTAGCGCCGGCCTGGGGCGCGGCCGGGAGGAATACCGGTGCATTGACGTTTCCGGCGCTGCCTTCCGCACTCTTCCCCACCGGCCCGGCAGTGGGAATACGCGCGCACGAAGCCAGCAGCAGCACAACAACGAGCAGCACAACGCTCCTCTTCAGCATTATGCGCACTCCTCGTCCCATCATGAAGACTCCTTCGGCGTTCCTGGTCCCAGGACCAGCACGTTCTTGGCGTGAGGAAGCTCGGGGAGGATGATGTCCTCCGGCTCAAGTTGTACGGGTGACCGGTCGATCTCCTCGCCCTGGCGCAACGGAATGGTCAGCCGGAAGTTAGCCCCTCTGCCCTTGTTTCCCCATGCCTGCAGCCAGCCATTATGGAGCTTGGTGTCCTCCATGGCGATGGACAGGCCCAGGCCGCTGCCTCCGGTGGTGCGGGCCCGGGCCGGATCCGCACGCCAGAACCGGTCAAACACACGGGCGGCCTCGGCAGGAGTCATGCCGATCCCCTGGTCCCGGACAGCTACCCCCACCGCTGACTGGTTGGCCGCCACAGTCACGATAACCGGCCTGCCTTCGCCATGCTCCACAGCATTCAGGATGAGGTTCCGCAGGATCCTGTCGATCCTCCTGGCGTCCATTTCCGCGACAATTCCCTCGGCGGGCGCCCGGAGGATGATCTCAGAGCCGTATTCGGCAGCGACGGGCGCCGCCCCGTCGATGACGTGGGCAATCACCTGCAGGATGTCCTCGGGCTCGGCGTCGAGCATGGCCACGCCGGCGTCGAAGCGGGAGATCTCGAGAAGATCGGCCAGCAGGGATTGGAACCTCTCCACCTGGTTGTACAGGAGTTCGGCGGAGCGCTTGTTGATGGGGTCGAAGTCGTGGCGGGCGTCGTACAACACCTCCGCGGCCATCCGGACGGTGGTCAGGGGCGTGCGGAGTTCATGCGAGACGTCGGAAACAAAGCGCTGCTGCATCTGGGAGAGCATGGCCAGTTGGGTGATCTGCTCCTGGAGACTGGCGGCCATGTGGTTGAACGACGCCCCGAGGCGTGCCACCTCGTCCTCGCCCTTGACCACCATCCGCTCCTGCAACTGGCCGGCCGCGAGCTTCTCCGACACCAGGGCAGCGTGGCTGACCGGGCTGACCACGTTGCGGGTGACGTACCAGGCGATGGCCCCGATCATCAGCACCAGCACCGCGGCGCCGGCCAGGAGGACACCCTGGATTTCGTCGAGCGTCTGCTGAGCCGTGTTGACGTCATAGATCAGGTACAGCTCATACACAGTCCCGTTGAATGTCACAAGGTTGCCCACGGCGATGCCCGGCCTGTCCTCGGTACCTACCGGAATCACGGTGGATGCCCAGTACTGGTCCTTGCCTGATGCCTGGACTGCCGTACGGAGTTCAGGCGGGATGACGCTGACGGTCAGCTGGTCCGACGCCCGCGACTCCACCCAGCGGTTCCTGGGCTTGGTCTGCTCGGGTTTGGCTTCGAAAACGTAGCGGCGCTGGATGACGGAGCCGCGGCCTTCCACGGCGTTCAGAGTGTCATAGACCAGGGTGATGACGCTGGACTGGTCCGTGACCTGGGCGCCGTCGAACGTCTCCTGGACCTGCTTGACGTAGTAACGGGTTTCGGATTCCGCCTGAGTCAGGCGCTCCTGGAAAAGGTTGTTGGCGATCTGGTTGGACAGGTAGGCGCCCACGGCACCAAAGGATGTCACAGCCAGCAGCAGGGTGGTGAGGACGGTCCGGAACTGCAGGGACCGGCGCCAGCGCCGACGCATGGACCGCCCGACAAAACGGACCGCAGGGAAGAAACGGGTCACACCGATCTGGACAAGGCGGCCCACCCGCAGCCCCACGATGACTCCGCGGCGCCGCCAGATCCGTGCCCGGAACGGCAGCGTTGCCAGCTCCGCCGGCAGCGCATCAGTATGCTCCGGGCCCTTCGCAGCGGGAAGGTCCGGGGCGCGGTGCCCTTCTGGTCCTGAGGGCTCAGGAACCTGCTTTGTAGCCGACACCACGAACCGTCAATACAACTTCGGGAGCTTCCGGATCCCGTTCAATTTTTGACCGGAGGCGCTGGACGTGAACGTTGACCAGCCGGGTGTCCGCCGCATGGCGGTAGCCCCAGACCTGCTCCAGGAGCAGCTCGCGGGTGAACACCTGCCATGGCTTCCGGGCCAGTGCTACGAGGAGGTCAAACTCCAGGGGCGTCAGCGAGATCCGCTCATCGGCACGCTTCACGGTGTGGCCGGCCACGTCGATGGTGATGTCTGCGATCCGCAGGGTTTCAGGCGCCTTCTGGTCGCCGGGCCGCAGGCGGGCACGCACCCGCGCCACCAGTTCGGCGGGTTTGAAAGGCTTGGGCACGTAGTCGTCTGCGCCCGATTCAAGGCCGCGGACGACGTCGGACGTATCCGACTTGGCGGTGAGCATCACGATGGGCACGTCCGATTCGGAACGGATCTGCCGGCAGACCTCGATTCCGTCCACGCCGGGAAGCATGAGGTCAAGCAGCACGAGGTCAGGCTTCGATGAGCGGAAAATATCCAGCGCCTGGCTGCCGTCGGCGCAAAAGACCGGCTCAAAGCCGTCATTGCGCAGAACAATCCCAATCATTTCGGCCAGCGCTTCGTCATCGTCAACTACCAGAATGCGTGCCTTCATAGTTATATGTTCCCTTATTGAACAGGGTTTGTCCTGTTCAACGGGCCTTACGGCATGGCGCCACGCTATGACCTCCGACGGCGGAACTATAGGCTGGCAATACGCGGACAGTCCCGCACGGGGGAAGGAACAGGGTGCCCAACCAGGATCCGAACATGCAGCAGCCGAATCCTGCCGGCGAGGCTGGGAGGAGCCAGCCGCCGGGGAGCCTGCCTCCGTGGGGTCCCCCGCCAGGTCCGGAACAGCATTCCTGGGGCGGTCAGCCGGTTTGGGGCACACCTCCGCACAACCCGTACGGCGGCCCGCCGCCCTTCCAACAGCCCCGCTACGTGGCCCCGCCCAAACCCGGCATCGTTCCCCTGCGCCCGCTGATGTTCGGCGAGATCCTGGACGGCTCCTTCCAGGCGATCCGGCGCAATGCCAAGGCCATGCTGGGCGCCGCGCTGCTGGCGCAGACACTCGCCGCAGTGCTGACGGCAGTCCTCACGGCATTTTCCGCCACGTCGGCGGCGTCGCTGGAAACCTGGGCGGAGGGACTGACAGAGCAGGATCTGGTGCCGGTGGTGCTCACCTTCGCGTCCGGCGTCGTGCTGGTCTCGGTGCTGACCGTTTTCCTGTCGGCGGTCCTGCAGGGCGCCATGGTGGTTCCGGTCGCCAGGTCCGTCCTCAACCGCCCCACTGGTTTCAGGCAGATGTGGGCACTCGCGCGGTCCCGCGCGTGGGCACTGATCCGCCTCGCGGCGCTGCTGGTCGGCGCCGGGCTCGTCGTAGCGCTGCTGTTTGCGGCGCTGGCAGTGCTGCTGGTCAGCACGGTGGGTGGAATGGGCGCCCTGATCCTGATCCCGCTGGGTCTCGTGTGCTTTGTGCTGTACGTGTGGGTCTTCATCAAGCTCATGGTGGCTCCCGCTGCCGTGGTGGTGGAGGAGCTCGGGGCGGTGGCCGGCATACGCCGCTCCTGGGAACTCACACGAAACAGCTGGTGGCGGCTCCTGGGCATCACGTTGGTGGTGGGCATCATGGTGGGGGTTATCGCCCAGATCGTCACCATTCCGGTCTCTCTTCTCTCCGGCTTTTACACCGGCGTGGTCTCACCGCATGGTGGTGCCGAGCAGGCTACGACGGCGGCCGTGGTGGCGGGCGTTGCCACCGCGATCGTTGGTGCGATGGTGGGAGCGGTGGGGTTCGCTTTCCAGACATCCGTTATGGCGCTGCTCTACCTTGACCTCAGGATGCGCCGGGATGGACTGGATATCGCCCTGCTCCGGTTGCTGGAATCGGGCGCGGATCCCGACGGCGTCCCGGGCCGCGGCGTCGCGGTCTACAGGGCAGGACCCGGCCAAACTCCGCGGCCGCCCTACGGGGGACCGCCAAACGGAACGCCACCGTTCGGGGCATGGCCCGATGGCCGCTGAACCACCGGTCCTGCCTGGCCGCGACGAGGCCCGCCGCTGGGCCGAAGAAGAACTTGCCAAGCCGGAATACCGTGACGCGGCCCCCGGCTGGCTGGACAGCGTCTGGGCGGACATCCTGGATTGGCTGCGGTCCCTGGACGGCGGGTCCGGCCCGGACAGCACCGTCGCTGCGCCTTGGATCGGCGTGGCCATCGCCGTGCTGATCGGCGCGACGGTCATCCTGGCCCGCCCGCGCCTCAATGCAAAAGCCAAGCGTGCCGCAGACGTGTTCGACGCCGATGCAACAGTCAGTGCCACGGCCTACCGCCAGCGTGCGGAAGCCGCAGCCGCGGCCGGCGCCTGGAGTGCCGCCGTCGTGGACTGTTTCCGTGCGCTGGTGCGCACGGCCGAGGCCAGAACGGTTCTCGACGCGCGGCCCGGCCGGACCGCCGACGAGGTGGCACACGAACTGGCCACGCCGTTTCCGTCAGAGGCCGGCCGCCTGACGGAAACCGCGCGTACCTTCGACGGGATCCGCTACGGCAATGAATACGCAGACCAGGCTGACTATGCCGCCGTGCGCAGGCTGGACGTCACCCTGCAGTCGCTCACGCCGGCGAGCGCGGCCCTGCCCGCTGAACGTGACGAACCGGCGGTTCCGCGATGACGCAGGGTCCCACCACGCAGAACCCTTCGCTGGATCGCCTGACGCCCAACCTTCTGACGCAGAGTGCACCGGAGGCACAGCCGGGTTTCGCCCCTGCACTCCAATCGGATTCCGGGTCGGATTCCGGGTCCGGTACCGCTTCCTGGCTCCGGCGGCACCGCGGCGGGGCAGCGATCGGCGCGGTGTCCGCCGTTGGACTGGCGGTGTTCATTTCCACCCAACTCGCGTCCAAGGGCGATTCCCTGCCCTTGTCCGTCCACAACGCCGGGCCGGCCGGCGCCAGGGCGGTCAGCGAGATACTGGGCCGCCACGGAGTCGAGGTCCAGGATGTTGAATCCTTTGACTCGGCCACCGCGGCACTCGCGGACCGGCCAGGTGCCACCCTGCTCCTGTACGACCGGAGCGGGTTCCTGGACCAATCCCGGCTGGAACAACTGACGGCAGGTGCGGGACGCGTGGTGCTGGTGACGCCGCGGCTCGGCACGCTGAAGGCCCTCGATACCGGCATCAGCCAGGCGGGAGTGGTGCCGGATTCAACGGTGCTCCTGGCACCGGGCTGCGATCTCAGCGATCCCGCCGCGGCCGGTGCTGTGTCCGGAACCGGCGGCTTCCTGTACGACGGCGGCACGGTGTGCTTCAGCCCGCCGGGAAGCACCGCCGGGCTGCTTGCCCGCACGGACGACGGCGGCCTGACCGTCCTGGGCAGCACCGCCCTCCTCAACAACGGCGGGCTTGCCGACCCTGGCCATGCCGCGCTGGCCCTGCGGACGCTGGGCAGCTCAGGGGACCTCGTCTGGTACCTGCCCGGACTGGGCGACGCGGCCGCTGCGGAGTCAACGCAGACACTTGATGATCTTGCCCCTGACTGGGTGGCTTTCCTGGGGCCGTGGCTGGTTTTTGTGGCCGTGCTCGCCGTCGTATGGCGGGGGCGCCGCCTGGGCCCGCTCGTCTTTGAACCGCTGCCTGTGGTGGTCAAGGCCGTGGAGACCGCCGAAGGCCGCGCGCGCCTCTATCAGGATTCCCACGCACTGGACCGGGCGCGGGACAACCTTCGGGCCGGCACCCTGGTTCGTCTGGCACACGCCCTTCGGGTTGGATCCGAGGCCACTGCCGACGACGTGGTGCAGGCAGCGGCCCGGCACCTGGGCCGGCCGGCCACCGGCATCAGCGGCCTGATCCAGGAAAGCCCCAGTACCGCAGCCAGGCTGGTGCAATGGTCACAGGAACTGGACAAACTAGAGAACGAGGTCAGGACCCGATGAACGAACCGTATGGCGCCCCGCAGATCATGGACACTTCCCCGCGGACGCCCGATCCCGCCCGGCAGGCCCTGCTGGATGTCCGCCACGAGGTAGCCAAAGCCGTAGTGGGCCAGGACGCCACCGTCACGGGACTCCTGATCGCGCTGCTGTCCCAAGGGCATGTGCTGCTCGAAGGCGTGCCCGGGGTGGCCAAAACACTCCTGGTACGGGCGCTGTCCGCCGCGCTGAGCCTGGACACCAAACGCGTACAGTTCACCCCTGACCTGATGCCCGGCGACATCACCGGTTCCCTGGTCTACGACTCGCACACCTCGGAATTCAGTTTCCGCGAGGGGCCGGTTTTCACCAACATCCTGCTGGCCGACGAAATTAACCGGACGCCGCCGAAGACGCAGGCCTCCCTGTTGGAGGCCATGGAGGAGCGGCAGGTCTCGGTTGACGGCGTGTCCCGGCAACTGCCGGGGAACTTCCTGGTGGCGGCAACCCAGAACCCCGTGGAGTACGAGGGGACCTATCCCCTCCCCGAAGCCCAGCTGGACCGGTTCCTGCTCAAGCTCACAATGCCGCTGCCCGGCCGGACTGACGAGGTGGAGGTGATCCGGCGGCACGCCGCCGGCTTCAATCCGCGCGACCTTGCTGCCGCCGGTGTCCGTGCGGTTGCCGGCGCTGAGGACCTCGAACGGGCACGGCAGGGTGTGGCCACCGTTGCCGTCGAACCGGAAATCATCGGCTACATCGTGGACCTGGTGCGCGCAACGCGGCAGGCGCCCTCGTTCCAGCTGGGCGTTTCGCCCCGCGGCGCGACTGCGCTGCTGAACACCTCCCGTGCCTGGGCGTGGCTGTCCGGCCGCAGCTTCGTCACCCCCGATGATGTCAAAGCACTGGCGCTGCCGTGCCTGCGCCACCGGGTGGCCCTGCAGCCTGATGCCCAGATGGACGGGGTCCGCGTGGACGATGTCCTGGGCAGCATCCTGGCGTCCGTCCCCGTCCCCCGCTGATCCGCTCGCACATGGCACTCTCCGGACGGTTCGTGTTGCTGGCACTGCTGGGCCTGGTGCCGGTACTGCTGTTCCCCGGCGGGGGAACAGTCCTTGGCGTGATCGGCGCGCTCGCTGCCCTCCTGAGCCTGGACCTTGTACTGGCCGCGTCCCCGCGGGCCATCATCGTCACGCGCGCCGATCCGGGCAACGTAGCCCTGCACGGCATGGCTTCTTCGGTCCTCACCCTGCGCAACGGTGGCCGAAAACGGCTGCGGGCCACCGTCCGGGACGCATGGCAGCCGTCTGCCGGGGCCGTGAATCCAGTCCAGGACCTGGACATCCCCGCACTGGAAAGCCGCCGGATAACCGTCCGGTTGCAGCCGGTCCGCCGTGGCGACATGGCCGCCCGGCACGTCACTGTCCGCTCCCATGGACCCCTTCGGCTTGCGGCACGCCAGCGCACATTTGACTGCAGCGGCCTCCTCCGGGTCCTGCCGCCGTTCCATTCCCGCAGGCACCTGCCGTCGAAGCTCAGGAAACTCCGCGAACTCGACGGCAAGGCCGCCGTACAGATCCGGGGTGCCGGCACCGAATTCGACTCGTTGCGGGACTACGTCCGCGGGGACGACGTCCGGTCCATCGACTGGCGCGCAACCGCCCGCCGGTCCGCCGTCGTCGTCCGCACCTGGCGCCCGGAACGCGACCGGCGTGTGGTGATCATGCTGGATACCTCACGCACGTCAGCCGCGAGGATCGAAGACGAACCCCGGCTGGATACCGGCATCGAAGCGGCACTCCTGCTGGCGGTGCTGGCCGAGCGTGGCGGTGACAGAGTGGATTTCCTGGCCTACGACCGCCGTCCGCGCGCCAGGGCCGGCTCCGCCACCACCGGCAACCTCCTGGGCCAGCTGGTACAGGCCATGGCGCCCCTGGAGGCCGAACTGATTGAGCTTGACTGGTCCAGCCTTCCGGGCCAGATCCGGGCGGTCTCCGCACACCGGTCCCTGGTGGTGCTGCTGACGGCCCTGGACGGCGGGGCACCGGAGGAAGGGCTCATTCCCGTAGCCGCGCAGCTCGCGCAGCAGCACGTTGTGGTGGTGGCCGCTGTCCGTGATCCCAGGCTGGGGCAGATGCTGCGTGAGCGTGAGAACGCCGCCGGCGTATTCCGGGCGGCAGCGGCTGAACGCGTACTCCTGGAACGGGCCGCGGTCAGCGCCGAGCTCCGGCACCACGGGGTGGAAGTGGTGGACGCGGAACCACACCACCTGCCGCCGCAGCTTGCCGACATGTACATCCGGCTCAAGGCTGCCGGTAGATTGTGAATCACCGCAGCGCCGCTGACGGTACCGGCCGGGAGGTCACCATGAACGTCCCTATTTACCGGCAGGCCCTGGGCGAGGACTACCACCGGCTGCAGCCTGAACTGCAGGAGTACTTTTCGCTGGCGCCCGGCTCGGGGCATTACGGCGTCGGAGAGGGCGTGTTCGATGTTGTGGGCTGCCGGCAGGCCTGGTTGCGGCCTCTCCTCAAGCTCACCTCCGGCGAGGACGCGTTTTTCCCGGATTACGGTGAAGGCATCCCCTTCCGGATTGAAAACCATGCGCACCAGGATCCATTCGGCCGCTCCAGCCTGACCGCCCGACGGGAAATCCGTTTCCCAGGGCACGTGCGGATTTTCCAGGACACCACCAGCCTCGTGGATTCCGACGGCGGCCCGCGGCTGGTGGACTACCTGGGCCGTTTCCGGCGCATGGTGACTGACCTCAAGCTCAGTGTGACGGAGGAGGGCAGGCTGCGCGGCGTTTCCGACGCGTCCCGGCTGTTCATGGGACCCCTCCGACTTCCGCTGCCGGCCACCGTTGACGCCAAGGCGTACGCCGAGCAGTGGTGGGACGGCGATGCCGGCGAGCACGGTCAGCACCGGATCCAGGTCAAGGTCATCCAGCCACAGATCGGGCTGGTCCTGGTCTATGCGGGCGGCTTCGACTACCGCCTGCGTCCCTACATTGGCGGCAGTTCGGCGCAGAGTTTCCTGCCCCGCTACGCCCGGCCGGACCGTTGGGAAAACCGGACGTAGCCGTTGGCCGTAGTGCGTTCAAACGGCGGGCCCGCTCAGCCGTGTGCGCGCTGGTTCAGTCCGTCGGCCACCTGGGTGAGCCGGCCCAGCACCGCTGTGGCGGTGACTGGCGTATGTCCGGAAAGTCCCGCCGAGGGGGTGACCCGGATACTGCCCAGGGACGACGCCGGGAGCCCCAGCTCGTGCCATGGCCGCCAGACAGACTCCACCACATCGGCCACCCTGGGCAGTGTGCCGCGGCTAACGTCCAGGGCGCCGGCCCAGATCCGTTTGCCTGCCTCCACCGCTGCGGCCAGCTGCTCCCATTGCCGTGTGGTCAAAGCCCTCAGCGGCACGGCCACGCCGTCGGCACCGGCGGCAATGATCCGGTCGATGGGGGCCTCAATTTCAGGCACGGAGATAACGATTTCGGCGGCCCCCGCGGCGCGCAGTGCCTCGATCACCATCTGCCAGGACTCGGTGACCTCCTGGCCACCCACCGCCCGCAGCGTGCGGTAACCGCTCGACGTCGGAATAGTGCCGGCCAGTACGGCGGCAATGTCAGGCTCATCGACCTGTACCACCAGCCGCGCGCCCGGAACCGCGCTGGAGATCCGGGACAGGTAACCACCAACCCCTGCGGCAAGTGAGTCGGCAATGTCCCGGCGCGCGCCGTAGTCGATCAGTGCCCGTTCACCGTTGTGCAGGTGCAGCCCGGCGGCAAGACCCAGCGGTCCCAGCAGTTGAACCTTTAGTTCGGGGGCCGTGGTGTCCTCGGCGCCCGCAACGTCGGCAAGGACGTTGATGTCCGTGGACAGTGCCGACGCGGCCCGGCGGAAATCCTTGCCGGGACGGTCCACC
This sequence comes from Pseudarthrobacter sp. AB1, assembly GCF_014926485.1. Taxonomy (NCBI): domain Bacteria; kingdom Bacillati; phylum Actinomycetota; class Actinomycetes; order Micrococcales; family Micrococcaceae; genus Pseudarthrobacter; species Pseudarthrobacter sp. AB1. The sequence continues at coordinate 299,316 of NZ_PZKO01000055.1, read as the reverse complement.
AGCCGCCAGCCGTACGGCTGGACATCCACGGCCATTTCAACCAGGAGTGCGGCTGTCCGCCCCAGGGCGTCGGAGCCGACTCCACGGTCCGGAAGCTCCGCCAGGAACGGCAGGTGCGGGCTGCCGAGCTCGCCGCGGATAATGCGGGCAGCCTCCACGGGGTCCTCCCCCGGCCAGGGCCCAAGCCCGGTGGCAGTTACTTCCACTCTGCAGCGGCCTGGTGGTCCTCGGCGATGGCTTCATGATGCCGGATGACCTCGCCGATGATGAAGTTCAGGAACTTCTCCGCAAAGGCGGGATCGAGGTTTGCATCCTCTGCCAGCCGCCGGAGACGGGCGATCTGGGCGGATTCCCGGCCGGGGTCCCCTGCGGGGAGCCGGTGCGCGGCCTTGAGGAAGCCCACTTTCTGGGTGGCCTTGAATCGTTCAGCCAGGAGGTACACCAGGGTGGCGTCGATGTTGTCGATGCTGGAGCGGATGGACAGCAGTTCCGCCATCACCGAGTTGTCCACCTGGCCTGCCAGCGAACTCGCGGCGGCATCGTAGGTGTCGGTGTCGGGAACATCGTGGTTTTGCTGCGTCATGGTCCAAGTCTATGGGGCCGCCGCGGAAATCCTTCCGGTGTTAAGCGGCGGACGGACACCCCGCCTGATGGGGCGGGATGTCCGTCTGGTGGTGCCGCGGATGTGGGGCCGCCGGTGGTGCTTACTGCGCCAACAGCGCCCGGTGTGCTTCCCGGCGTCGGGCCTGTTCGTCCGGATCAGGGACCGGCAGGGAGGCAATCAGCCGTTTGGTGTAGTCGTGCTGCGGCGCGCCCATCACCTGGCTGCCGATGCCCTGCTCCACGAGTTTGCCCTTGTAGAGGACGCCCACCCACTGCGACAGAATGTCCACCACCGCGAGGTCGTGGCTGATGAACAGTGCCGCAAACCCGAACTCGGCCTGGATTTCCTTGAAGAGTTCCAGGACCTTGGCCTGCACCGAAACGTCCAGGGCCGACGTCGGCTCGTCAGCGATGAGCAGCCGCGGGTTCAGAATCAGTGCCCGCGCCAAAGACGCCCGCTGGCGCTGCCCGCCGGACAGCTCGTGCGGGTACCGTTCAGCGTACGACGCCGGCAGCTGCACTGATTCGAGCAGTTCAGCAACGCGTTTGCGCGCCTGTGCCGGGCTCGGGTTGGTGTGGATGATCATGGGTTCCGCTACGCAGTCGCCGATGGTCAGCTGCGGGTTGAAGGACGCGGCCGGATCCTGGAAAACAAAGCCGATGTCCTTCCGGAGGGGCTTGAACGTGCGCTCCTTGAGGTTCAGCATCTCGTAGCCGAGTACCTTCAGGCTGCCGCCCGTGGTCCGGTTCAGGCCGGCGATGGCCCGGCCGATGGTGGTCTTCCCTGAGCCGGATTCGCCCACCAGTCCAAAGACTTCGCCCTGGGACACGGTGAAGCTGACCCCGTCCACGGCCTTGAAGGCCGGCGTTCCCAGCCTGCCGGGATACTTGACGGTCAGGTTGGTTGCCTCCACCAGCACCGGCGATTCCTGGTGGGCGCGTTCCAACAGGCCCTCCGAGGCCGAGTTCCGGCCCAGGTGGGGAACGGCGGCCAGCAGCTTCTTGGTGTAGTCCTCTTTGGGTTCGGCAAACAGCACCCGCACCGGCGCTTCCTCCACCACGTCACCCTGGTACATCACCACCACGCGGTCCGCGAGATCGGCCACCACGCCCATGTTGTGGGTGATCAGCACGATCGAGGTGCCGTACGTGTCCCGAAGATCCCGGAGCAGCTCCAGGATTTCGGCCTGGACCGTGACATCCAGGGCCGTGGTGGGTTCATCGGCCACAATCAGTCCCGGGTTCAGGGCAAGCGCGGCGGCGATCACCACGCGCTGCTTCTGGCCGCCGGAGAACTGGTGCGGATAATAGTTGACCCGGTGTTCCGGATCCGGGATCCCCACCTTGCGCAGCGCTTCAATGGCACGGGACTTGGCCTCCTTGGCCGAGACACGCTTCCCGCCGGCACCGCCGATGTGGGCACGGATGCCCTCGGCAATCTGCCAGCCCACGGTGAACACGGGGTTCAGGGCCGTGGAGGGCTCCTGGAACACCATGGCCACATCGCGGCCGCGGATCTGCCTCAGCTTCGCGGCGCTGACGCTGATCACGTTGTTCCCGTTGATCAGCACGGCGCCCCCGCTGGTGGCGGTCTCCGGCAGCAGCCCGAGGATGGTTTTCGCGGTCACGGTCTTCCCCGAGCCGGACTCGCCCACAATGGCCAGGACTTCGCCGGAGCGGACGTCGAGGCTCACATCCTTCACGGCGTAGACGTCTCCGCCGTCCGTGGCGAAGGTGACTTTGAGTCGGTCGATCTCCAGTACGGGCTGGTCTGCCGGCCTGGACCGGTCAGATACCGCATCAATATTGATGGTCACAGTCCTCTCACATCCGCTGCGATGGCAGCCTGCGCGGCCGCGGTTGATGGTCCCGGGGCACCCTTGGCGCCCGCAGCCTTACGCCCGCGCAGTCGCGGATCGTTCAGGTCGTTGATGCTTTCACCCACGAGGGTGAGGCCAACCACCGTCAGTACGATGGCGATGCCGGGGAACACACCGGTCCACCAAATACCGGAGGAGGCATCGGACATCGCCTTGTTCAGGTCAAAGCCCCATTCAGCGGCGGAGCTTGGCTCGATACCAAAACCGAGGAAGCCCAGGCCTGCCAGTGTGAGGATGGCTTCGGAGGCGTTCAGCGTGAAGATCAGCGGCAGGGTCCGGGTCGCGTTGGAGAAGATGTGCCTCCTTATTATCCTGGCGCTGGAGGCGCCAACAACCTGCGCTGATTCCACAAACGGTTCAGCCTTGAGCCGGATGGTTTCAGCGCGGATCACGCGGAAGTACTGAGGCACGAACACTGCAGTGATGGCGAACCCGCAGGCCAGGATTCCGCCCCAGAATCCAGACTGTCCCTTGTTGATGGCAATCGACATCACGATGGCGACGAGGAGCGTCGGGAAAGCGTAGATTGCGTCGGCAATGACCACCAGCACGCGGTCCAACCAGCCGCCGAAGTAGCCGCTCACCAGGCCGAGGAACACCCCCAGGAAGATAGACATCAGCACGGCAGCAACAATCACCGCCAAGGCTGTCTGCGATCCCCAGATCACCCGGGACAGCACATCGTAGCCGCCCACCGTCGTTCCCAACAGATGCTTGCCACCGGGTTCGGCCTGCGCCGGGAACGAACCGGCGTCATCGGAAATCTGGGAATACCCGTAGGGCGCCAACAGCGGCGCAAAGATCGCAGCCACGACAAATACGGTACAAAGAACGACGCCGATGAGCAGCATGGTGCGTTGCAGGCCAACGCTCTGGCGGATGTGGGACGAGACCGGAAGCCGGTCCAGCAAGGACTTCTTTGTTGGTTCCCTTGATGTGGTGCCCATCAGTACCTCACTCGCGGATCAATCAGGGCCGCGGCAATGTCCACTGCGAAGTTGGTGATCGCCACAATGACGGCGAGCAGCATCACGATGCCTTGGACTGCCACAAAGTCACGCGCAGTGAGGTACTGGGCCAACTGATAGCCCAGGCCCTTCCACTCGAACGTGGTTTCCGTCAGCACCGCACCGCCGAGCAGCAAGGCAATCTGCAGACCCATCACCGTGATGATGGGGATCAGTGCAGGCTTGTAGGCATGCTGGGTCACCAGTCGGTATTCGCTGACTCCACGGGACCTGCCCGCCTCAACATAGTCCTTGCCCAGTGTGCCGATCACGTTGGTGCGGACCAGGCGGAGGAAGACGCCAGCGGTCAGAAGGCCCAGCGCGACGGCGGGAAGAACCGCGTGCTGGACGATGTCACCGAAGGCCGACAGGTTGCCGCTGCGCAGTGCGTCCAGCCAGTAGACACCGGATGGCGATGCGAGCCTGCTCATGGCCAATTCCGTTGTGGTGGAGGCGCGTCCGGCCACCGGGAACCAGCCCAGGCCTACAGAGAATGTCAGCTTCAGGAGCAGGCCTGCAAAGAAGACAGGGGTGGCATAGCAAAGGATGGCGAACATGCGCAGAAAAGCATCAGGAACTCTGTCGCGCTTGTGGGCGGCAAACATACCCAGCGGAATTCCTACGAGCAGCGCCACCACAAGGGCGTTGATGCTCAGTTCCAGGGTGGCGGCACCAAATTTGACCAGCATCTCGACCACAGGCCGGCCATCTGAAATGGTCCGGCCGAAGTTGCCGGTGGCGATGTTGCCAAGGTACTCGATGTATTGAATGAAGAGGTTCCGGTCATAGCCGGCCTGGTGAACCAAGGCGTCAATTTGTTCCTGCGGAAGGCGTCCGCCCTGGGCAGCGGTAATGGGATCGCCGGTGATCCGCATAAGAAAGAAAACGAGGGTGACGAGGATGAAGATCGTGGGGAAAATCAACAGGAAGCGAATCAGGATATATCTCCCGAGGCCACCTCCCGCAGATTTGGAGGTGGGGGCCGCTACCGTTGGCGGCGGCGCATCTATCAATGTGGCCATGCTGAACCTGCTTGGTCTGGAAAGCGAAAAGTGTTGAGCCAACACGTAGGAGGCAGGGCCGGCCGGCCCTGCCTCCTACGCAGGTGCAACAGGTGCTACTTGGAAACGGTGCCGAGCCGGAACTTGAACGACGCATCCAGCGTCGAATCCACGCCCTTTACGTTGGTCCCCGAAACAGCCACCTGGGCGCCTTGCAGCAGCGGCAGGGTGGAGATGTCCTTGGCCAGAAGGTTCTGGACCTCCTGTATGGTCTTCTCACGCTCTGCCTTATCAGCTGTCACAAGCTGCTTGGCGATCAGCTTTTCGACCTCGCTGTTGGAGTAGTGGTTGTTCATGAAGCCACCGCCCACAAAGAAAGGTGTCAGATAATTGTCCGCGTCGCTGAAGTCCGGGAACCAGCCCAGCTGGAAAACGGGGTAGCTGTCTTTCTTCGACGCCGCGTTATACGTGACCCACTCGGTGGACTGAAGATCCACAGAGAACAGTCCGCTCTTCTCCAACTGGTCCTTGACCATGGCGTATTCGTCACCGGACGAATTGCCATAGTGGTCAGGGTTGTACTGCAGTTTGATAGTCACGGGGCCCGTGATGCCAGCGTCGGACATGGCCTTCTTGGCTTTGTCGGCGCTGGGATTGCCGGAGCCATCCCCGTACGCCTGCTTGAAGGATTCGTTGGCGCCCACGAAGCCGGACGGGACATTGGACCACATCGGCAAGTACGTGCCCTTGTAGACCTGGTCCGAGATGGCCTGGCGGTCAACGAGGTCAGCGACCGCCTGACGGACGGCAAGCGCCTTCTTCGAATCCGCTTCGGGGGTCTTGGCGCCGAACGGCATGGTGTCAAAGTTGAAGACGATGTACCGCATCTCGCCGCCGGGTCCGACATGGACCGTGACGTTGGAATCCTTCTTGAGGTCATCGATGTCCGTGGCACTCAGGCTGCGGTTGGCAACATCGATCTGGCCACCCTTGACCTCCAACTTCATGTTGGTCTGGTCCGTGTAGTACTTGACCGTGGCCCCTGCGTTGGCAGGCTTGCCAAGAACGCCCTTGTAGTCCGGCCAGGCCTTCAGGCTGACCAGAGAGTTCTTGTTGTAGGAGTCGATGATGTACTGGCCGTAGAAGGCGTTGGCCTTGACAATTTCCTCGTCACTGAGGAGCTTGTCTGCCGGGAAAACTTCATCGTCAACGATCACGGCTGCCGGGCTGGTCAGAATCTGCGGGAACGTTTGGTCGTTGGCCTGCTTCAGCGTGAAGACAACGGTGCTGGCATCGGGGGTGGCAATGGACTCGATGTTGGTCAGCAATGATGCCGGGCCATTGGGATCGTTGATCTTTTTCTGGCGATCAAACGAGAACTTGACGTCTTTGGAATCCAGCACGTGTCCATTGGCCCATTTGAGGTCGCTCTTGAGCTTGACCGTGAATTCGGTGGGCTTCGTGAATGATGACGATTCGGCAAGGTCCGGCACGGGGTCGGCGCCACCGGGCTTGGAATTCAGCAAGAAGGAGTAAATCTGGTTGATCATCATAAACGAACCGTTGTCATACGAGCCTGCCGGGTCCAGTGCTACGACCTTGTCCGTGGTGCCGTACGCAATGACGCTGCTTGCATTCTCCGAGGCTGTGCTGCCACCGCCACCATCTGTGGGGCCGGTGCAGGCCGTCAATGCGAAAGCGGAAACGCCTGCGAGCGCGATAACGCTCCGCAAGGCTTTGGTGCTCTTGGTCATCTGTGAACTTTCTGTTCGATGAGTACGCGCTCGCCGCCCGCAAATGGGTGTCTTGGCTTGAGCGGGCAGCGCGCTGTCCTGATGCCTAGATTCAACCAGACGCCGGACTCATCAACCGGCATTTTTGTGAGTTGAGACACAAAATTTACCTGACCAGGGTAATTTTGCTCTGCCTCAGAGCTCCGCGCGCTGCAAAGACCGGGCAGCGTCAATGGTGGCCTGGCCCAGGACGCGGCTGCCCTGGTAGAGAACCACCGTCTGGCCGGGCGCCACACCGCGCAGCGGATCGGTCAAGGTGACCAGGAGCTGAGGCGTATCTTCGCCGGACAGCATGCGCGCGGTTGCCGGCACGGGGTCACCGTGCGCACGGACCTGGGCATAGCAGTCAAACTCGGCACCGGTTTCGATTTCCGCGATGGGCAGGCCGGCCCACGAGACCTTAATACCGCGGATCTCGTCAATGGCCAGGAGCGCCTGCGGCCCCACCACTACCTTGTTTTCCTTGGGCCGGATCTCCAGGACAAACCTGGGCTTGCCATCCGCTGCGGGCGTCCCTAGCTTCAGGCCGCGGCGCTGGCCCACCGTGAACGCGTTGGCTCCCGGGTGCTCCCCCACCTTCGAGCCGGTCTCGTCAACGATGTCACCGGTGGTCATGTCGATCTTTTCGGCGAGCCAGCCCGCGGTGTCACCGTCCGGAATGAAGCAGATGTCGTGACTGTCGGGCTTGTTGGCCACCGACAGCCCCCGGCGTTCAGCTTCGGCCCGCACCTCAGCCTTCGAAGGCGTATCCGCCAGCGGGAACATGGAGTGCTTGAGCTGCTCATGGGTCAGGACACCCAGGACGTAGCTCTGGTCCTTGGCCCAGTCGGCGGCGCGGTGCAGCTCCGGATTACCGTCAGCGTCCTGGATGACCTTGGCATAGTGGCCGGTACAGACGGCATCGAACCCGAGGGCAATAGCCTTCTCCAGCAAGGCTGCGAACTTGATCCGCTCGTTGCAGCGCATGCAGGGGTTGGGCGTCCGCCCGGCAGCGTACTCATCGATGAAGTCCTGGACCACGTCTTCCTTGAAGCGCTCCGAGAAATCCCAGACGTAGTACGGAATGCCCAGCACATCGCAAGCCCTCCACGCATCGCGCGAGTCCTCGATGGTGCAGCAGCCGCGGCTGCCCGTCCGCAGGGTGCCGGGCATCCTGGACAGCGCAAGGTGAACGCCGACGACGTCGTGCCCGGCTTCGACGGCACGTGCTGCGGCAACGGCGGAGTCGACTCCACCGCTCATGGCTGCTAGAACTCGCATGCTGGCTTTCTTTAGGGTTCGGGGGATGCCGGCAGAGGGCGGCTGCCGATCAACCAGTGGCCGCGGGGTTAGCACAATGCCTGCCGCACCAGTCTATCGCCACGCCGAATCCTCCCCAAAAGACCCTTGACCGGGCGCGCCTTCACTTCTAAAGTCAGAATATACAGTTTTAGATTTCGAGCACGCTCCAGCAGGAATCGGGTCCACATGGCTGAAGACATTGCGACCGCGGGGGGCATTGTGATTGCCGGCGGCGGACTGGCCGGGGCCACCGCGGCCAAGACCCTGCGGGCGGAAGGGTTCGACGGCCCGGTGACCATCATCGGCGCCGAGAGCCACCATCCCTACCTGCGTCCGCCCTTATCCAAGGAGTATCTGCTTGGGACGGCCGGCGAGGAGGCCGTCCCGGTGGTGCCGCCAGGCTGGTACGCGGAGAACGACGTCGGCCTCCGCCTGGGTGCCCGCGTCACGGGCATCAGGCCGGAGACCCGGACAGTGGAGCTGGACGACGGAAGCACACTGGCCTACGGCTCTCTGCTGCTCGCCACCGGAGCGACGCCCCGCACGCTGCACCTGCCCGGCAGCGACCTTGCCGACGTTTCCACCTTCCGCACCCTGGATGACAGCCGGCGGCTGCGCAGCCGCCTCGCGACGGGCGGCCTGAAGGTGGTGATGATCGGCTCCGGCTGGATCGGCATGGAATTGGCTGCGGCTGCCGCCACGTACGGCAACACGGTCACCCTGCTCGGGCTGGAAGCGATCCCCCTGGCCTCGGCCATCGGTCCTGACCTCGGACGGTTCTTCCGCAGACTCCACGAAGCCAACGGCGTGATCTTCCGGCTTCCTGCCTCTGTACGGGAGATTACCGGTGACAGCGGGGCTGTCACCGGAGTAATCACCGATTCCGGAGAGGTGCTCCCGGCCGACATCGTGGTCATCGCCGTCGGCGTGGTTCCCGAGACGGGACTCGCGCAGGCGGCCGGCCTCGCCCTGGACAACGGGATCCTTACGGACGCCTCCCTGCGGACCAGTGCGCCTGGCGTCTTTGCCGCGGGGGACATCGCCAACGCCCTGCACCCATTCACCGGCCAGCACCACCGCAGCGAGCACTGGTCCAACGCCCTGAACGGCGGAAAGGTGGCCGCCAGGGCCATGCTCGGCCAGGACGCCGTCCTGAGCACCATCCCTTACTTCTACACCGATCAGTACGACGTCAGCATGGAGTACTCCGGCTTCACGGTCCTGGCTGCCGGCACTGAGCCGGTGATCCGGGGATCGCTGGAGGACAAGGAGTTCATCGCGTTCTGGCAGCAGGATTCCAGGGTGGTGGCCGGCATGAGCGTCAACTGGCCGCGAAAGCCACAGCCCGGCGCGCAGAAGACCATCAAGGCCCTCATCTCGGCCAGAACGCCCGTCTCAGCGGAGCGTCTGGCCGACATCTCCGCCGGACTTGATCAGCTCCTGCCGGAGGACGCCTGACGCGCCACCGTTCCCGCAGTCTGGATCGAGGATTCATGGCCGGCCATCCCTGCCTGGCGGGCGCGCTGGTATGCGCCGGGGAGGGCCGTCAACAAGACATCCACGTCCGCTTCGGCTGAGGCGTGCCCCAACGTGAAGCGCTGCGCACCGCGGGCCGTCGCCTCGTCCAGCCCCATGGCCAGCAGCACATGGGACGGTCGTGGGACACCGGCCGTGCAGGCTGATCCCGTGGAGGATTCCACCCCCGCCAGATCCAGCAGGAACAGCAGGGAGTCTCCTTCGCAGCCAGGGAACGTGAAGTGTGCGTTGCCGGGCAGCCGCCCCTCCCCCGGTGCGCCACGGAGCACAGCGTCGGGCACCTGCTCAAGAACGCCGTCGATGAGCCTGTCCCGCAGGGCAGCAATCCTCGCAGACTCCGCAGCGAGCTGCGCGGCGGCGGTTTCGGCGGCAGCAGCGAAGGCGGCGATGGACGCCGTGTCCAGCGTCCCGGAGCGCACGTCACGTTCCTGGCCGCCACCGTGCTGCACCGGGGTCAGCTTGACGGCCCGTCCCAACAGGAGTGCGCCGACTCCCACCGGTCCGCCGATCTTGTGCCCGGAAACCGACATGGCGTCCAGTCCAGAGGCCTTGAAATCCACCGGCAGCGAGCCGAAAGCCTGCACGGCATCCGAATGAACCGGCACCCCGGCGGCATGCGCCAGCTCCACAATCCTGTGGACCGGCTGGATGGTGCCCACCTCGTTGTTGGCCCACATAACCGTGACGAGCGCAATGGTCCCGGGGTCCCGGGCCAGCTCGGCGGCGAGGACATCCAGGTCCACCACGCCTTCGCTGTCGACCGGAAGCCAGGTGACACTGGCGCCCTCGTGCCGCTCCAGCCATTCAACGGTGTCCAGGACGGCATGATGCTCGACGGCGGAGCACAGGATGCGCCGCCGTGCCGGGTCCTCGCCGGAACGGGCCCAGTACAGGCCCTTGACGGCGAGGTTGTCCGACTCAGTGCCTCCGGACGTAAAGATGACCTCTGAGGGGTGGGCGCCTGCCGCCGTCGCGATGGCTTCCCTGGCGTCCTCCACGGAGCGGCGGGCCCGGCGGCCCGAGCCGTGCAGGGACGAAGGATTGCCCGTACGGGAAAGTTCCCGGGTCAGGGCCGCCAGCGCCGCGGCAGAAAGTGGCGTGGTGGCTGCATGATCGAGGTAGACGGGCACGCCTCAATTCTAGCGGCGCCCATGACGCGCATCCGCGGCCCTGGCCGATCAGGCGTCAGGGCGGGGTGATTCTGGCACAGCACTGGCCCGGCTCACTGTTGGGCGCCACCCGCTCCTCCGGCTCCCCACACGCTGCTGCCGCTCCTTGCAGAAACGACCCGTTCATGGCGCAGACCACGTCCGGGTGCCCGTCCGCCAGCCGATGGAACGGGCAGTTCACCAGGACGAAACCACCCGCACCGTCAGCCCGCGGCCCGTAGCCTTCCCCTTCAAGGAAGTCCGCCAGGCTGGCTGCGCCGGAGGCCATTGCCTGACCCTTGCCGAACGACGCGGCCAGCAGGGAACCGCCCACCGGGCCGCCGGTCGCTGTGGAATGCTCGATCGCCGCGACCAACAGCTCAGCGGCGAGATCATAATTGCGGTCAGGCACGGAGGCACCCACCTCGCCCGTTGCCTGCCGGTACATTTTCGCCGGCCGTCCGGAGCCGGGACCAGACTTCCCCGCAGCCTTGTGGAATTCCACTGCCAGCAGTCCGTCCTGGACCAGCCTGTCGAGGTGGAAGGCTGCCGTGCTCCTCGGCAGCCCAAGGGCCAGCGCTGCGTCATCGCGCCCGACTGCGGCATCCGAGGCGGCGATCAGCTCAAAAAGCTGCCGGCGCTTCTCGTCGCCCAATGATGCGACGGCCGCCATGCGGCGGCCCCACGGAAGTCTGCGCACGCTGTGCCCCTCAGTCTAAAAACAACATCCATTGCTTAATCAAGCCCATGTTTCTAAAATAATGATACCTACTTTTAGAAGGAGTCCACCATGACAACCAACGCGAAAATCAACGCAGGCGGTCGGCTTCAGGCGATGTCACCCGACAGGCAGGCGTTCTTCCTGCTGCGCACCGTCTTCACCATCGCACCGATTCTCTTCGGTCTGGACAAGTTCACCAACATCCTGACCGACTGGACCATCTACCTCGCGCCGGTTGCCACCGCCGTGGTGCCGGTGTCGGCGCAGACCTTTATGTACATCGTCGGTGTCGTGGAGATCATCGCCGGTATCGCGGTGGCAGTCCATCCCCGGTTCGGCTCCCTGCTGGTTGCCGTCTGGCTGCTGGGCATCATCATCAACCTGCTGGTCCTGGGCAGCTTCTACGACGTTGCATTGAGGGACTTCGGCCTGCTCGTGGGCGCGCTCGCCCTGAACCGCCTGTCCCCCGGGTCCTGGCGCAGGCACGGCAAGTAACCGGCACGGCTAATTCGACGGCGGCACCAAAAGGAGGCGTTCTGCGACGTCGGCCCGGGCGGCTGCCAGTGTGGCGTCGTCCGGGCAGGCCACGGAAATGTAGACCGACGATGCGGCGGCACCGAACACCCTCGCCATCACCGCCGTCGACCTGACGCCTGGCTGGCCGGGCGTCTCCAGCACCAGCACCTCGGCCGCTGGCCCCGGCTTGCCAACCTCACCGCCCCACCGGAGCGACTGGGTCTTCAGGTAACCGGGCAGGATGCTCGGATCAAGGTACGTGAAGAGGCCAATGGTTGACTCCTTATCGTCCTGGCGCGCCAGCGGCACCTGGTTGGTGCGGACCTTGGCCGCCACCAGACAGCCATCGGCCTTCAGATACTGGCTCTCGCCGGCCACATTCTCCTTAACCTGCTGCCAGCCGGGCGCCGCCTTCATTCCGTCGGAGATGCCCACGGGAACCCCGGCGGCCAGTGAACCGCCGGCGGAGAACGGCATGTCCTTGGCCGCAACTGCTTCTGCGTCATGGCCTGGAGTAATGGTGGGGGTGGCCAGGGCGGTAACAGTTGCCAGCACTTTCGGGGCGGCCGGATCGGGCACGCCAACACTGCAGCCTCCCAGGGCTGTCACGCCAAGCAGCGCCCCCGCCACGAGTACAGCCGCTGCTTGTGCCTTCACGCCCACCCCAATATGTTCGCCGGACGGCCAGCCTGCCGTCATCCTCAAAGAGTCTAGACGCCGGCCGAGGGAACCACTGAGGCCTGCGCAGACGTTGTGTGGGCAGGCCGTAAACTGGGGCGAACCGGGCTGCCCGCGGCGGACTGGCCAGACGAAGAAGAGGATGAGTGTTTGACCGAGAGCAGCAGCTCCCACTACGAGGTGCTCCGAGTGGCTGTGACGGCCACCGACAAGGAGATCAAAGTGGCCTACCGTCGGGCCGCGCGAAAGGCCCATCCGGACCATGGCGGGGATGCCGCAGCCTTCCGGCAGGTGACGGCAGCCTACGAAACCCTGATGGACCCCACGCGCCGGAAGGCCTACGACCGCTCCTATGCCGCGGGCACGGCCGGCAATGCTGCCGGCGCAGGCGCCGCGGAAGCGCACTTTGATGCGCCGGCGGCGGGCAGCCATGCCTCGGCCACCGTGCACAGGACCACCACGCCCCGCAATACAGCGGGTGACCCGCCCGTGTACGTCCCGCCCTACGATGCTGCGGCTTTCGAGGCGTCCGGCACGGTGCCGCTGATCCCGTTCGCCCAGGCCAGCCGGCAGGTACACGGGACGCCACGGAAACGGGGCATTTTTGGCGCTGAGGCCAGAATCCAGCGCGAACTGCGCACCGTGCAGCTCATCACCCGCCAGGTCCTGCCCGCGGTCCCTGCGGCCCGGCTGGTGAACGGCCTGCAGTCCCCGGCCGACAACAGCCACATCGACCACGCGCTCCTGTCCGGCTACCGGCTGGCGCTGATCGGGTCCATGCTGCTGCCAAAGGGGGCCTATGCCTGGGACGGGCTGACGCTGAAGCACGGCGGACGCTCCATCGCGCCGCCGCAGCTTGCCCATGTTGTCCGGGCCATGCAGGACATCTTCCCGGAGCTGAACGTCACGGGCTGGACAGTCATCCACAGCGCCGACGGCAACCTCCACGAACCCGTCATCGACCGCCACCGGCGAACAGCCAGCACCTCCGAAGCCATTCAGGTGGTCAACGCAGCAGGCCTGGTCCGCGGCCTCAAACAATTTCTCTCCTCCGGCCCCACGCCCAACACAGTCAATGTGTCCGTGCTCGCCAGGCTGCTTCGCGGGATGCACTGAGACTAGGATTGGACCGTGTTCCGAATCCTCTTCCATGCCCCCGAAATCCCCGGCAACACCGGCAACGCAATAAGGCTGGCAGCCATTACCGGCGCCCAACTGCACCTGGTGGAACCCCTCGGCTTTGATTTCTCGGACGCCAAGCTACGCCGCGCCGGACTGGACTACCATGACCTCGCCGTCGTCACCGTCCACAAAAACATCGAGGACGCCTGGCGCGAACTGCAGCCGGACCGTGTGTACGCCTTCACCTCGGACGGCACCGCCAGCTATGCGGACATCGCCTACTGTCCAGGCGATGTGCTGATGTTCGGCCAGGAATCAGTAGGCCTGCCTGAAAACCTCAAGAGCGATCCACATGTCACGGCCACCGTGCGGCTCCCCATGCTGCCGTCCCTGCGTTCCCTGAACCTGGCAAATGCGGCGTCCATTGCGGTCTACGAGGCCTGGCGGCAACAGGGATTTTCCGGCGCCCAGATTTGAGCGCCCTCGGCCCATCCCCCGGGCCGCCCGCACCGAATTACTCATGACAGCAATTCCGGGGCGAGGAGGAAGGATAGGCAGGTGACACTGTTGGAGACGAGGCGGGCTAAGCCGCCGGCTTTCCCCTTTCCCAGGGGCAGCACCGGCCGGGATGCTCAGGTTTTGCCGCCGGGCGACCTATGCTGGGTAGTGATGGAAACTCCGAACGCGCCAAACTACGAGGCCCCGGCCGCAGTAACAGACTCACCGGCGGATCTCAGCAACCGCTTGGCCGGGCTGCTGGCACGCATAGCCGGCGGCGACCAGGCCGCTTTTGCCGAGTTCTACCAGTTGACATCCCGCCGGGTTTTCGGCATGGCCCGGCGAGTACTCATCGATCCCGAACTCAGCGAAGACAGCACGCAGGAGGTTTTCCTCCAGGTATGGCAAAACGCCGCGAAGTTCAACCCGGAAGCAGGCAGTCCGCTCTCCTGGCTGATGACCATTTCGCACCGCCGGGCCGTGGACAAGGTCCGTTCCTCGCAGTCCGCCACCGACCGTGAGGCCAAGTACGGTGCCAGCAGCCAGGACGTGGACCACGACTCCGTCTCCGCCGAGGTGGACAGCAGGCTCGAGGCCGAGGCGGTGGTCCGGTGCCTGGAAACGCTGACCGATACACAACAGGAATCCGTGCGGCTTGCCTACTACGGCGGCCTCACCTACCGCGAAGTCGCGGAAAAGCTAAACGCAGCAGTACCCACCATCAAGTCCCGCATCCGCGACGGACTGATCCGCTTGAAGACCTGTCTGGGGGTGAGTTGAGATGACAGAAATCAATAGTCAGGGAGGCCCCGGCCGTCCCGGCTCTTTCGGAACTGAGATCGCTGCTGATCTCGAATCCGGGCGGGCCGTGGATCTCGCCGAGCTGTATGCCCTGGACGCGATCAGCGATACCGAACGCGCCGCCATCGAGCGCTACATCTCCGCCGCGCCCGACGCCGAGCGCAGCGCTTTCCTTGAGCGTGTCCGTCAGGCCCGGGAGACCCTCGCGACGTCCTTCACGGCTGAGGCCGAGCCTCCCGCTGACCTTTTCGCCCGCATCGTGTCGCAGTTGCCGTCCCTCGCGCAGCTGCCTGCGGATGGGCCCTCCGCAGTCACAGCGGCCCATGCCGCCACGGCCACGCCCGCAATACAGTCGCCGGCAGATGTCTCGGATGAGCTCGCTGCGGCCCGGGTCCGCCGGGAAGAACGACGCCGGCCTGCCGGCGCCCGCCGCTGGCTAACCGCTGTGGCAGCCGCTGCCGTGATCGCCCTCGGTGGCGTGGGAGTGGGTGCGTACATAGCAGACCAGAACGACCCCCTGAACCAGGTGGTCCGGGCCGGCGACGTCCGCGAAGCATCCGTACCCGTCTCCGCCGGCGGCACTGCCACCGTGCTGATTTCTTCATCCGAGGATGCCGTGGTGGTCAAGATGAACGGTGTACCCGCGCCGCCGGCCGGCAAGGTCTACCAGATGTGGCTGATCCCGAAGGACGGCTCGGCACCGGTTTCCCAGGGCCTGATGGACGAAGCTGCCCTGTCGAAGCCTGCCGTGGTGAAGGGCATTGCGTCCGCTGCAGCGCTCGGCATCACCGTGGAGCCTGTGGGCGGCTCGGCCACCCCGACGTTCCCCACTGTCGCTGCCGCACCTCTGGGCGCCTGACTGACCCCTTCGAGTTTTTGTCCAGATAATGTGCCTCAGGCGGCTTTTAGGGCACGTTATCTGGACAAAAACTCAGGGGCTGCTGCGACACAGGCCAACCGCCCCACCACCGGAAATCCTAGAACCCGGCGATCGTCCCCGGGCCGTTGACGGCGATCACGTGGAAGGCTTCGGCGCTGCGGCCCTCGGCGAAGCCCGCACGCCGGGCAATCGCGTGCATGCCGTTCCGCACCGCTGATTCCATGGCCGCGACGTCGGGATGCTGGCTCACGTGCACGTGGATGGCCTCCAGCTTGGCGTCCACATGGTCAGTGACGTCCACAACATGGTTCTCGCGCTCCTCCGGCCCGGCGTAGAGCCACAACCACGGCAGCTTATACGCCTCAAGGCCGGCCTCAGCCAGCTCCGGATAGGCGAAGGGGTTTTCCACTGCAGGATAGACGGCCCGGGTCACCGCCTCCCCCACAGCGAGGTGGTCCGGGTGGCTCTTCTGCAGACGGTTCCAGTTCCGTTCCGGATGCATGGAAAGCACGACGTCGGGACGGATTTCCCGGATCAGCCTGACCACACCCTTCATCACCTCATGCGTCGGTTCCAGGTAGCCGTCGCGCTCATGGAGGTAGTGGATGTCGGTCACACCCACGAGTTCGGCGGCCCGGCGCTGCTCGGCCGCACGCAGCGCGATGATCTCCACCCGGTGCGCCGGGTCGAAGCCGCCCGCATCGCCGTCGGTCATGATGCAGTAGCTGACCTGGATCCCCGCGGCCGTCCAGGCAGCGATGGTGCCGGCCGCACCGAAGTCGATGTCGTCCGGGTGGGCGGCGAAACAGAGCACCCGCCCAACCCGGTGGATGTCCGGATTGAACGGGCTCTGTGCTGAGGCAGCGGAGTGGGCCAAGGGTCAGCCTTTTCGTTTCTTGATTTCTTCGGTGGCCTGCGGAAGGACGTCGAAGAGGTCCCCGATGATGCCAAAATCGGCGATTTCGAAGATCGGCGACTCGGCATCCTTGTTTACGGCCACGATAATTTTGGCTGTTTGCATCCCGGCTTTCTGCTGGATGGCTCCGGAAATACCGGCGGAGATGTACAGCTGGGGCGACACGGTCCTGCCGGTCTGGCCCACCTGGGCGTCATGGCTGATCCAGCCGGCGTCCGTGGCTGCACGGGAGGCGCCGACAGCAGCACCGAGGGCGTCCGCCAACTGCTCCACGGGGCCGAAGTCGCCGTCCACTCCGCGTCCGCCGGCCACCACGATGCGGGCGTCCGAAAGATCAGGGCGGCCGCTGGCCACCTTCTGCTCGCGGGCGGTGATGCGGGCCGCCGTGGTGGTGGCATCCGCCGGCACGTCGATGGTGGACGTCTCCGGAGCGGAGGCCACGGACGCCGGCTCGGGCGTGACGTTGTTGGCCTTCACCGTGAGGACGGAAACCGCCGTGGTGGTCCTGGCAGCGGTGGTGTAGGAACCCGCGAGGACTGACTTGTGCGCCGTACCATCGCTGTCAACCGCCACAACGTCAGTGATGACGCCGGCGTTGAGCCGGATGCCGAGCCGCGCCGCGATCTCTTTGCCTTCGGGCGAGTTGTCCAGGAGGACCGTGCCCGCACCGGCGGCGCTGGCGGCAGCACCGAGATAGGCTGCCTTCGCCGAGACGAGGTAGTCATCCAGGTCCTGGGCGGAGGGCCGGAAAACGGCGCTGACGCCGTATTCGGCGAGCGTGGCCGAAACACCTTGATGCAGTTCGCCGTTCAGGGCCACAGCGGTCTCGCCGAGGGAGCGTCCCAGGGTAAGCAGTTCGAGGGTGCTCTTCTTCAGAACGTTGCCGGGGTTATCAATGAATACGAGTACGTTTGCCATGTCTGTGATCCCTCTTAGAGCAGCTTCTGGGCGGCCAGGAAGTCGACGAGCCTGACTCCGGCGTCGCCTTCGTCGGTGATGATGGTTCCAGCCGTGCGCGGCGGGCGTTCCTCGGCAGCTGTGACCGTGGTCCAGGATCCGGCGTGGCCCACGTGCGTGGGATCAACTCCGATGTCGGCCAGCGACAGGGTGGTGATGCTCTTGCGCTTGGCCGCGATGATGCCCTTGAAATTGGGGTAGCGCGGCTCGTTGATCTGGTCCGTCACGGAGACCACCGCAGGCAGCGAAGCTTCGACGGTCTCCGAGTAGGTGTCAGCGTCGCGGCGTGCGGTGATGCGCCCGCCGTCGACCGTCAGCGAGGACGCGAAGGTGACCTGAGGCAGGCCGAGGCGCTCGGCGAGCTGGGCCGGCACCAGGGACGTTTCGCCGTCGGTGGATGCCATACCCGTGAGGACAAGGTCCACCGGGGCGCCGGTGCCGAGGTGGCGGATGGCGGCCGCGAGCGCCAGCGACGTGGCGGCGGCATCTGAACCGGCCAGCCCACTGTCGGTGAGGTGCACTCCTTCGGTGGCGCCCATCTGGAGTGCCTTCTTCACCGCGTTCACCGCACCGGACGCGCCCATGCTCAGCGCAATGACGTGGTTGCCTGCTTTGGCGCCACCGCGGGCCTCAGCGAGCTGCAAGGCCGCCTCGAGGGCGTATTCGTCCAGCTCGGAAAGGATGCTTTCGTCACGGTCCGTGGTGTAGCCCTCGCCGGTGAGGTGTCGGTCGAACTGTGCGTCCGGTACATGCTTGACCAGGACGATGATCTTCAATGTCTCTTCCACTGTATTTACAGCAGCCTTCCATGCTTGTGGACAGCCAGCCGGATGGGGTCATGGCCTCGGAACGCCCGGGGTACGGGTAGAACCTAGCTAACCATATAGCCGTCCCCTGCTGCCGTCCCGTTAACGCCTGTGTCACGGCCAGGCAGGCCGCCTCAGGGGAACACGAACGACGACGGCGGCGATCACCTTGGTGAGCCCCGCCGTCGTCCGGTGTTGATGGTTGGCCGTGCGTCCTTCTGCTCAGTCCCTACTGGTCCGCTGCGGTGCCAAGCGTGACGTCGAACGTCTGTTCCTGGCCGTTGCGCAGGACCGTCAGCTTAACGGTGGAGCCGCCTGCCTGCTCGCGGACGGCCGCGGTCAGCTGGTTGGGCTCGCTGATGACCAGATCGTTGAACTTGGTCACCACGTCGCCCACCTTGATGCCGGCCTTGGCGGCGGCTGAGTTTGCCTCGACTGTGGCCACGTCAGCGCCGACGGAGAACCCTGACGTGGTCCCGCTGGATGACTTGTCCCGAACGCTGACACCCAGTTGGCCGTGGGATGCCTTGCCGGTGTCGATGATCTCCTGCGCCACCCGCTTGGCGTTGTTGATGGGGATGCTGAAGCCGACACCGATGTTGCCGCTCGACGCGGAATCGGAGCCAGCGGACGCGATGGCCACGTTAACGCCGATGATTTCACCCTTGGTGTTGACCAGGGCACCACCGGAGTTGCCGGGGTTGATGGCTGCATCCGTCTGGATCACGTTGATGGAGATGGAACCCTGGTTCGCGGTGCTTTGGCCCTGCCCGCCACCTGGAGGCGCGAACTGGAAGCCCTGGTCGCCGCCCTGCGAGCTGCTGTCACCGTTCTTGGGTGCCGCCGACGAGGCAACGCTGATGGTCCGGTTCAGCGTTGAGACGATACCGTCGGTAACGGTGCCGGTCAGGCCAAGCGGGGAGCCGATGGCGATGGCCGTGTCACCCACATTGAGCTTGCCGGAATCTCCGAGGGTCGCAGGGGTGAGGCCGGACGCGTTATCCACCATGATGACCGCCAGGTCAGACAGCGGGTCGGTGCCCACGAGCGTGGCCTTGAGGACCCTGCCTGTGCTGGTGCGGACCTCCAGGGCCGCGTCGGCGCTCTGGCCATCCAGGGTCACCACGTGCGTGTTGGTGAGGATGTGCCCGTTGTCGTCCAGGATAATGCCCGAGCCTGTGCCGCCGGAACTGCCACTGGTGGCGCTGATGGTCACCACGCTGGGGGAAGCCTTCAGCGCTGCTGCCGTGATGGCGTTGACGTCGTCCCTGTTGTTCACGATGACGGTGTCAGGCTGGCTGCTGCTGCTCGCCGCCGACGAGGATCCGCTGTTGAAGAGGTTGCCTGAACCCACTGTGGCTACGCCGCCACCCACGAGGCCGGCGGCCAGGATGCTTGCCACCAGGGTGCCGACGCCGAACGTGGCTTTTCGGCGGGGCGCGTCGGCCGGGTTCGGGGCAGCGTTGTACTGGCCCGCGTTATATGGGACTGCGTTGTACGGGCCCGGACCGTTGTGGCCTGGGTTGTGCTGGCCTGGGTTGTGCTGGCCCGCAGAGCCGCCGGGCGCCGCCGAATGTGCTCCATGCTGGGCGTACTGGTGTCCGGGCAGCTGCTGGTCTGGTGTCTGCTGGCCGTAGAAGGGCCCGCGGGGAGGATAAACCGGACGGGGCGCACCCGGCAGCGACTGGGTGGGGTTCTCTGGTGCCCCGGATCGGTCCAGCTGTTCGGTCGGATTAGCCTGACCGGCAGCGTCACTGCGGACCTCCGCAGGGCTCTGGTCCGCATTCCGGTTCTCATCCGGGTTGCGATTCTCCGGCGCTGCACCCTGGGTTGGGTTCTCAGTCATTGGACTTCCTTTCATCCTCGTCTGCATTAACTATGTACCGTCTGGCTGGAACTGGGGCGAACGTTGGCTGGGAGGTTGCTGGGAGGCCGAATTCCGCTGCCAACCGGCTCTTCCGGGGGTTTCGCTGGTGGCATATTCGCCGCTGTGGACGCACCAGGAGGTGCACCATAGAATCAAAAGGAAATGCCACAGCGACCTGCGGCTTTACACCACGCGTGGGGGCGCTGCTGCATTCTGAGACGCTCATTCGTCCCGAATCGGCGTCAGTCGTGCTGAAGGGTTGCACATGCGGTCAAAGTTCAAACGTATCCTCGCCGTGATCGGCCTTACCGGGCTGCTCGCGGTTCCTGCCGGCGCGGCCTGGGCTGAAGACCCGGTGACTCTGGACCCGGCGACGAAGATCGTGGATCCCTCGGGCGTCCTGGGTTCGAAGAAGGCTGATGTACAGGAAGCAATCAAGAAGCTGGGGACCGACAACGCCACCGTCCTGCACGTCGTCATCGTTAAGAAATTCGAAAACCCGACCGATCGCTTCCAATGGACCGACGAAGTTGCCAAGAAGGCGTCGCTGGGCCCGAATGCACTCGTGTTCGCCATCGCCACCGACACACGGCAGTACAACCTCGCGAAGCCAACCAACAGCAAGCTCACCGCGACCCAAATCGAGAACATTAAGAGCAGCGCCATTGGGCCCCAACTGGCGAACGACAACTACGCCCAAGCAGCGATTGACGCAACGCTCGCCATCGGCGATGCAGCGAGTGGTGGGAGCGGCAACCTCCCCTCGGGAGACGGCGCCGGGTCTGGCGTCCTCGTAGGAACCGGCCTTGCAGTTGCCGGTGGAGCCGGCGCCTACCTCTACTTCCGAAACAAACGGAAGAAGGCGGCCCAGGCGTCCAGCGCCAGTTACGGCCCCCAAGGCGCCGAACTCGATCCGCTGGCTTCGCTCAGCATCAACGAGCTCCGACGCAAGGGCGGCTCGCTGATCATCGAGGCCGATGACGCCATCAAGTCCAGCGAACAGGAACTCGGATTCGCGGAGGCCCAATACGGCGATGCCGCCGTGGGCAACTTCACCAAGGCCCTGGCCGAAGCCAAAGCCCACATGTCCGAATCCTTCAAGCTGCAGCAGCAACTTGACGACCACATCCCGGACACGGAAGAACAGCAGCGCAGCTGGCTCGGCGAAATCATCCGCCGATCAGAGGCAGCGCTCGGCTCGCTCCAGGAGCAAAAGGCCGACTTTGACTCACTCCGCGAGCTCGAGAAGAACGCCCCGCAGGCACTGGCAGCCATCAGCGCCGGAGCCCACGAAGCCGAGGCCAAGATCGCCAGCGCCGAAGAGTCACTGACGGCTTTGCGCGCCAAATACGCGGACAGCGCACTGGTCCAGGTCGCTGACAACATCACCCAGGCCAAGGAACGCCTGGACTTTGTGCAGAATGCCACGGCCACGGCGCAGGAAAAGCTCACCGCGGGCGAGGGCAGCCTCGCCGCGGTCGCCGTGCGGGCGTCCGAAGAAAGCCTGCACCAGACCAACGTTCTTCTGGACGCCATCGCCAAGGTGTCCACCAGCCTGGACGAGGCCCGTAACGGTCTGGAGGCGGCCGTCGTCGAAACGTCCCAGGACCTCGCGCAGGCGAAGGCCATGATCCAGTCCGGCGAACACCCCGAACTGGCCGGCCCGGTGGCCGGCGTTGAGGCCGCTCTGGGCCAGGTCAAGACCGAAATCCAGGGCGGGAAGATCGATCCCATCGCCACCCTGCAGCGCGTTGAGACAGCACACCAGGCCCTGGATCAGTCACTCACGGGCATCCGGAACCAGCAGGACCAGGCCCGGCGTGCGCAGGCTTCGCTGCAGCAGACCATCATGTCGGCGCAGGCGCAGATCAGTGCCACGTCCGACTACATCACCGCACGTCGTGGCGGCGTGGGTACCGAGGCCCGCACCCGGCTCGCCGAGTCCCAGCGCAACCTTGACTACGCGCTGTCCATCTCGCGCAACGATCCCGTTACGGCGCTGACGTACGCCCAGCAGGCCCACGCCCTCGCCGCCCAGGCAGCGCAGCTGGCACAGGCAGACGTAAACAACTTTGGCGGCTACGCCAACCAGGGCTTCGGCGGCGGTGGCATGTTCGGCGGGCGCGGCGGAGGCGGTGGTGGGCTCGGCGGTGCCATCCTTGGCGGTATCCTCATCAACTCCATCCTCAACGGAGGCAGCGGCGGAGGCTGGGGCGGAGGCCACAGCGACGGCGGCGGCTGGGGCGGGGATTCCGGCGGCGGCGATATGGGCGGCGGCTGGGGCGGCGACATGGGCGGTGGCGGGGACTTCTGATCCGCCAAAGGCCAGGCGTCGACAGGAAAGAACCTGCCGGCGAAGAGACTTAATACAACAACTGTTCACTGATCTCAGTGGCCACCATTGAGCAGCACGAAAGGTAACACCATGGTTAAGCAGTCCATTTTCGGCCGGATCGCACAGCTGGCAAAGGCAAACATCAACACTTTGCTGGACAACGCTGAGGATCCGCAGAAGATGCTGGACCAGATGGTCCGGGACTACACAAACAACATTGCGGAGGCCGAATCCGCAGTGGCCCAGACCATCGGCAACCTGCGTATGCTCCAGGATGACTACCGCGAGGACATCAAGAACGCCCAGGACTGGGGCAACAAGGCCCTCGCCGCGTCCCGCAAGGCTGACGAATACCGCAGCGCCGGTGACAGCGTCGACGCCGAGAAGTTCGATAATCTCGCCAAGGTAGCCCTGCAGCGCCAGATGTCCGCGGAAAGCGAAGCCAAGGGTGCTGAACCCAGCATCGCTTCGCAGACCGAGGTCGTGGACAAGCTCAAGTCAGGCCTGGACCAGATGAAGGGCAAGCTCAACGAGCTGACGAGCAAGCGCAACGAGCTGGTTGCACGCTCCAAGACGGCTGCGGCACAGTCCCAGGTGCACGATGCCATCAAGAGCATCGACTTCATGGATCCCACCAGCGAAGTTGGCCGTTTCGAAGAGAAAATCCGCCGCGAAGAGGCCAAGGTGCGCGGCCAGCAGGAGCTTGCCGCGTCGAGTCTGGACGCCCAGTTCAACCAGCTTGAAGATCTTGGCGAGCAGGTGGAAATCGAGGCTCGCCTGGCAGCCCTGAAGTCCGGCGGCGCCAAGCCGGCCATCGGCGCTTCCGGCGCCACATCTGCCTCCACGGTTGACGAAGCCGACTTCGACAAGCTCTAGCCAGCCACGTCGGCCGCTGAGCGGGCCAGCCGGGGCCGGGGTTCATCATGAACCCCGGCCCTTGCTATGCCCGGACAGCACCTCCACCGGTAGCGCAACGGCCCGTGCGACAGCAGTCGCGGATGTGTAGCGTGGAGGCCATGGCCTCCACCGTCTCATCCTCACTCGTTTGGCTCCGTGACGACCTTCGACTGGACGATAACCCTGCCCTGTCCCACGCCGTCGAACTCGGCCTCCCGCTCACGGTGGTCTACATCCTCGACGAGGAATCCCCCGGAATCCGTCCATTGGGAGGCGCGGCCCGCTGGTGGCTGCACCACTCACTGACGTCCCTGGCAGCGGCGCTTGCCGAGTCCGGTTCCGCACTCACCCTCCGGCGCGGACCTGCTCGCCGAGTGATCCAGGACCTCATAGCCGAAACCGGCGCGCAGCATGTGCTGTGGAACCGGCGCTACGGCGGTCCCGAACGGGCCCTTGACGCGGCCATCGAGGCCTGGGCGGCAGAAAATAACATCCATGCCGCCAGCTTCCAGGCCAACCTGCTCTTCGAGCCGTGGACCATCACCACCGGCGGCGGCGGCCCCTACAAGGTGTTCACGCCCTACTGGCGGGCCTGCACAGCCTCCGGCGAGCCCCGAGAGCCACTGGGTGCCCCGGCCGGCCTGCCCTCCCCTGCCGCTGCCGGGTCCAGGAACCAGGCTGGCAGCGACACACTGGCGGAGTGGTCACTGCTGCCCGTGTCGCCGGACTGGAGCGGCGGACTGGCTGCGACCTGGGAACCCGGGGAGGCCGGAGCACACAGCAGGCTTGATGACTTCCTGGACGGGCCCGCACAGGAGTACGGCACCGGGCGCAACATACCCGGAGTGGAAGGCACCTCCAGGCTGTCCCCCCACCTCCGTTTTGGTGAAATCAGCCCGTTCCGCGTCTGGCATGAGCTCCGCCGCCACTTCCCCCGGGAGGTGACGCCCGACGTCGGGATCTTCCGGTCCGAGCTGGGCTGGCGGGAGTTCTGCTGGCAACTGCTTTATGCCAATCCCCAGCTGGCTACCCGAAACTATCGGCCGGACTTCGACCGGTTCGAATGGCAGCAACCCACCGCGGCGGAGCTGGGCGCCTGGCAGCAGGGCCGGACCGGCTACCCGCTGGTGGACGCGGGGATGCGGCAGCTGTGGCAGACGGGCTGGATGCATAACCGGGTCCGGATGGCCGCGGCGTCCTTCCTCGTCAAGAACCTCCTCGCCGACTGGCGCCTGGGCGAGGCGTGGTTCTGGGACACGCTGGTGGATGCCGATGCGGCGAGCAACCCCGCTAACTGGCAGTGGGTGGCGGGCTCAGGTGCCGACGCGTCACCGTACTTCCGGATCTTCAATCCGGTAACGCAGAGCAAGAAGTTCGACGCCGAGGGCCGGTACCTTCGCGAGTTCATTCCGGAACTCGCCCGGATGGACCGCAAGGCCATCCATGAACCGTGGAAGCAGCCCGATGCCCAGGGCTACCCCGCGCCCGTGGTGGGACTCCCCGAGTCCAGGGAGCGTGCTCTGGCGACCTATCAGAAGCTTCGGGAGGACCAGCCAGGCCGGGACGCTCCCACCGGCCCGGAAATCAGCGGCTGACTTTGCCCATCAGGGAAGCAATGGGGCGCAGGAAGATGGGCCGGGCGAGGAACCATGCCGCCACCATCACGGCCACAGACACAAGGAAGATCCAGAAGCCGAGCCAGCCGTCGCCGTCGGACACTGCGTACATGTGGTTCAGGTTCCGCAGGGCCCCGGTGGCGAACACCAGGAAGACATGCACAACGATGAAAGCCACGAAGTAAATCATGACGGGGAAATGGATGGCCCGCGCCAGCTCGATCGGGTACGCCTTGTTCAGCACGGCAGCCTTCTTGGGCCAGGCGGAGGACGTCCGGATGCCCGAGATGAAGGCAAGCGGCGCAGCGATGAAGACGGTGAGGAAGTAGGTCAGCAGCTGCAGGGCGTTGTAGTTGACCCAGCCGTTTTCGGTGGGCCAGTTCAAGGATGCGTACTGCAGGGCTGCGGACAGCGCGTTGGGAAAGACATCCCAGCTGGTGGGGACGATCCTCGTCCATTGTCCTGTCGTGAATAGAAGGACGGCAAACACCAGTCCGTTGAGAATCCACAGTGCGTCCAGAGTCAGGTGGAACCAAAGCTCCAACGTGATCTTGGTGGGCGCGTTCCTGGTCTTGATCAGGCCCTTGTTGTTGCGCGTCCAGTGTCCGGTGGGGCGGGTGGTGGTCCGCACCTGCCAGCCGGTCCTGATGATGAGCAGCAGGAGGAAACCATTCAGGAAGTGCTGCCAGGCCAGCCACGCCGGGAATCCGACAGGCGCGCCCTCAGGCAGTTCCGAATGTCCCGGATAGTCCGACAGGAACGAGGCCACCGCAGGAAGGCCCGTCATCCACTTCGCCAGCAGCACCACCAGCACCAGCACTACGAGAGCGGCAGGGACACCCCAGTAGAGCCGGGACCGTTTGCCTGTCGAGGAGCCGGGCTTCTTCGTGGGTGTGGACATCGAACAACATTCCTCTCGAGAATGACTGACCAGGTGCTCAAAGGGCTTTGCGAACGAGAATACTAGGAACCACGTGTAATCGGGCAAAAGAAGACCCCGACCGGCGTAATGCCAGTCGGGGTCTTCTCCATGGTTGCGGGGACAGGATTTGAACCTGTGACCTCTGGGTTATGAGCCCAGCGAGCTACCGAACTGCTCCACCCCGCGTCGCAAGAACAACACTACCGTACTTTGGAGTAGGTAAAAACCAATCGCGACCAAGGGTCACTTCAACACCGCGGCTGCCTGCCTGGGACGGGTCCGGTTAAACCAAAAAGTCCGGATTCTGTTTCCAGAATCCGGACTTTTCGCCAGTTGCGGGGACAGGATTTGAACCTGTGACCTCTGGGTTATGAGCCCAGCGAGCTACCGAACTGCTCCACCCCGCGTCGCAAGATCAACTCTACCGTTCGGTGAACGGGAGGCCAAATCCTGGTGGCGTGATGTGCGTCTCGCTGGGTCAACCGCCTAGTTGCTGGCTGCAGGCGAGGGCGTCGCCGTGGTTGTGGGCTCCGGCGATGTAGTCGCCTCCGGCGATGGCGTAGCTTCGGGGGCCGGCGCCGGGATCTTGCCTTCGGCGTCGATAGCCTTCTGCAGGGCCGCAGCCAGTTTCTTCTGTTCTTCCCCATAGGCTGCAAAGTCGCCGGCCGCCAAGGCTGACTGGCCCGCCTTTATGGCGGCGTTCGCCTCATCCAGTGCGGCCTTCAGGTCTGCCTGGGCACCTGCACTCACCGGCGGTGTAGTCCCCGGGGTACCGGGGGTCTGGCCGGTGTTGTCGGAGTCACCAGCGGCAGCGCCTGAGTCGCCGCCGAAGAGTTGCTTCAGGGCTCCGTCCAGAGTCGGAGCAAAACCGACTTTGTCGCCGAAGGCCACCAGCACACGCTGGAGGGTGGGGTAGGACGTCTCACCGGTCGACTTGAGGTAAACCGGCTGGACGTACAGGATGCCGCCACCCACAGGCAGGGTCAGCAGGTTGCCGTTGAGCACTTCGGAAGCACCCTGCCTCAGCAGGTTCAAAGCCTGGGACACCGTGGGATCGGAGTTGAACTTGTTCTGGGCCTGGCCTGGCCCGGGAACCTGGATCTCCGGTGGAATCTGGAGCAGCCTCAACTGGCCGTAGCTTTCCGCCTTAACGCCCTTTTCGTTGCCGGCGTCAGAGTCAGCTGCGAGGAAGCCGTACAGCACGTTGCGGGCAGTGCCGTTCACGATCTGCGGAATGAAGGAGGACGTCAGCTGGAAGGCCGGACTGTCCTGGTCCGGCATCTGCAGCGACATGTAGAACGGCGGCTGCTTGACGGCGGTATCCACGGTGGGATCGTTGGGAACACTCCACACATCCTTCGCCTGGTAGAAGCTGCCCGGATCCGTGACATGGTATCGGCCCAAAAGCTCACGCTGGACCTTGAAGAGGTCCTCAGGGTACCGGACATGGCTCATGACGGCCCCGGACATCTCCGAGTACGGCTTCAGGGATGTGGGGAAAACCTTCTGCCACGCTTTCAGGATGGGGTCCTGGTCGTCCCACGCGTAGAGGGTTACCGAGCCGTCATAGGCATCGACAGTGGCTTTCACAGAGTTTCTGATGTAGTTCACCGAGCTGTTGGGCAGGGCAACCGTCCGGCCTGACGTGGTCTGCGAGTCCGCGGTCGCAGCGGAAAGCTGTTCCGGCCGCGAGTAGGGATAGTACTGACTGGTGGTGTAGCCGTCCACGATCCACTTCACGCGGCCGTCTACAACCGCCGGATAGGCGTTGCCGTCAACGGTGAGGTAGGGCGCAACCTTTTCCACGCGGTCACGCGGGCTGCGGTCATACAGGATCTGGGACTCAGGATTGACACCGTCAGACAACAGCAGGTCCGAGGACTGGAACTTGATGGAGTAGAGAATCTTGTTGAAGAAGGTGCCTACGTTCGGCCCGGCGTTACCAGCGAAGGTGTACTGGGTTTCCCCTTCGCCGGAGGGCCTGTCCTGCTCGCGGGGGGCCGCTCCCGCCGGCGCGCCGACAATGGAGTACTCCGGGGAATTCTCGCCGAAGTAAATACGGGGCTCATAGGTGGAATCATCACCAAGGACACCGGTGGACGGGATGCCGGATTGGAGGAACTCCGGCTTGCCATCAACGGTGAACTTGTTTCCCTTGGCCGCTACAACTCCATAGCCATGGGTGTAAACAACGTGCTGGTTGAGCCAGCCCTGCTGGTTGGTGGCGACGTTCGCCGGGTTGAGCTCGCGCACCGCGATGACAGTGTCCTGGATCTTGCCGTCGACCACGTAGCGGTCGACGTTCAGCGCCTCCGGGAACTGATAGTACGGCCGGTACTGCTCCAGCTGCGAAAAAGCATCAGAGATCAGGTTAGGGTCCAGGAGCCTGATGTTGGCTGTGGTCTGGGCATCCGGGGCCAGCGCACCGGTCGTGGCGGTGTTGGTGGCGTTATAGCGGTCCACCTGGATCTGGTCCAGGCCGTAGGCGGCCCGGGTCATGTCGATGTTGCGCTTAATGAAATCTTTTTCGTACGTTTCTTCGGAAGGCCGCACCTGGAACTGCTGGATGACCCACGGGTACACACCGCCGGCGAGGATCGAGGTGATGATCAGCATTGCAGTGCCGATGACCGGCAGGCGCCAGCGGCCAATAATCGCCGCGACGATGAAGAGGATGGCCACCAGGACCGCCGCGACGGCGAGAATTGCCTTCGTGGGGATCACTGCGTTCACGTCCGTGTACAGTGCGCCTGCCCAGCGCCCGCCGTTGCTCTGCAAGGCTGCATAGCGGTCCAGCCAGAAATTTGCACCGAGCAGGAGCAGGAAGGAGGCACCTGTCACAGCCAGATGAATCTGCGCCGCGCGGCTGGTGAAGACACCGCGTTCCATCAGCCGGATGCTGCCATAGAGGTAGTGGGTGAGGATTCCGGCGATGCCGGCCACCACAACCACGCTGATGAGGAAGCCCGTGACGAAGCCCAGGAACGGAAGCGTCATGAGGTAAAAACTGATGTCCAGACCGAACTCAGGATCCGGCTGATCAAAGGGTACCTGGTTGATGAACAACAGCACTTTCTGCCATTGGCTCGCCGCAGCGCTGCCCGCGAACAGTCCAAACAGGATGGGCAGGCCCACCATGACGACGCGGCGGACCGGTTCAAGCTGGGCTTGGTATCGATTCAGGTTGTCGCGCATCTCAGAGTCCGGCGCGTACACCGGCCGAGCGTGGTAGGCAACCCTAATGGCAAAAAAGACGGCCAGGAACATGAGCACGAAGCCGGCCAGGAAGATCCCGATCCGGGAGAGGTTTTCGGTCACAAACACTTCGAAGTAGCCGAGCTGCCGGTACCACAGGACGTCAGTCCACACATTGGCGAAGAAGATGAAGCCCACCACCGCGATGGCAACAACGATCAGCGTGGGCGTCAGGGCCCCGCGTCGCGAGGGGGGCCTTCCGGTCGGGATGGGGCTGGTAGGACGGGACAAACTCGGTACCTCATAGCTGGTTGTCAGGTTTACATGAGAAGCGTGCGTGCGGTTGACGTCCGGCACCGGTCAAGCGTGTGGCAACGTCCGTCATATCTGCCACGAGTGGCAGTAAAGCTTTGTTCCTGGCCTCAGTCTAGTTGCTGGAGCAGACCGGCAAAGCGCCCGTGTCCTGCCCGGATCCGGAGAGTTCGACGGCGCGGCGCGCCTCTGCGATGTTCTCCACTTTGAACACTTGCAGTCCCTCCGGCACATGGCCCTCAACTTCGTCGCAGTTTTCTGCCGGAGCCAGGAACACGGTGGCTCCCCCGGCACGCGCGCCCAGCATCTTCTGCCGGATGCCGCCGATGGGACCAACGGCGCCGTCGGGGGTGATTGTCCCCGTTCCGGCGACGTGCTTGCCGCCCGTCAGGTCCCCCGGCGTTACGGTGTCGATAATGCCCAGCGCAAACATCATCCCGGCGCTCGGCCCGCCAACCTTGTCCAGGGAAATCTTCACGTCAAATGGAAAAGTGAACAGGTACTTGAGCTTGACGCCGAGAATATAGCGGCCCGCACCGTTGTCCATGGGAACGATGGTCTGAGTGACGGATTCCCCTGCGCGCTGTACCACCAGGCTGGCCGGCGCGCCCTGACCGGCGGCAAGTTCCTCCTGGACGACGGCCAGTGAGGTGATGGGCTTGCCGTTGATCGATTCGAAGATATCGCCGTTTTCAACCATGCCCGCCGACGGCGAACCGTCGGCGAGACCTGCCGCCTGGAGTTGCTGGCCGACGGGAATATCCAGTTCTCTGAGCGCCGATGCCACGGCGTTCTCCTGCGACGACGTCATGGCCACGGAGCTCTGCTCGTCAGCTTCCTCCTTTGTGGTGCCGCTGGGGTAAAGCAGCTCCACAGGGTGAACGGACTTGGACCCGTCCAGCCAGGCGGCGAAGGCACCCAGGACACTCACCGGGCCGTTGGGGCCGCCGTCAACATAAACGGTGGTCAGGTCCAGATTTCCCTTGGCGGGATAGGTTTCGTGGCCCGTCACGCTGATCACAGGACTGCCCTGGCTCTGGCCGATTGTGTTGAAGGTGGGTCCGGGGGACTCCACAACATAAGGCACCGGGACGGTGACGGCCGCGATCCCCAGGCCCAGCGCCAGGACGCCGGAAAGCATCATCACGGACACGCGCCGGTCCCCCGGCGGGGAGCTGCGGGGGGCATATTGCCCGGTTGGCGGGATCCCGGCCACGCCCGTTCCGGGTGCTGCGGCACCCGTTGTGGCGCCGGCGTCGAACTCTGGAGCGTGGTCCTCATGCGGATGGTCGCCGCGGGTTGTAGTCACTGAATCAACAGTACGCGGTGCCGCCGCCGGCCAGCTCTTTGCCTACAGCGAACGTGACGCCTGTCCGGCAGACAGCCGCTCCGGCCCGGGGTACCGTGAAGTGAACAGTCACACCGACGATCGGCGGGATCATGACCTCCAACCCACTCAATCCGTCCAACGGCGACGATGCGCCGAAGGATCCGTTGACCGAGATGCTGCAGAACCTGATGGGCGGCAAGGGCATGGAAAACTTCGACCCTGCCGAACTCGCAAAGGCAGCCGGCCTGCCGAACGACCCCAATCTCCTCGCGCAGATGTTCTCCCAGATCCAGGCCATGATGAGCGCCCCGTCCGAGGGGTCGGTCAACTGGCAGCTCGCGCACGAGAACGCCCGCCGGGTTGCCGCCAGCAGCGCCGACCCGTCTGTCACGTCCCAGCAGACGCGCGAAGTCGACGAGGCCCTGCGACTGGCCGAAATGTGGCTGGATCCCGTGACCGACCTGCCTGCCACCGGCCTGATCGGCCGTGCGTGGTCCCGCGCTGAGTGGGTGGAAGCCACCCTTGGAACATGGAAGCGGCTGACCGAGCCCGTCGCCAACAGCATCGCCAACGCTCTCTCCAACGCCATGACCGAACAGATGCCCGAAGAGATGAAGTCCATGATGGGCGGGGCCTCGTCCATGCTGCAGAACATGGGCGGCGCGATCTTTGGGATGCAGCTCGGGCAGGCCATCGGCGCACTGTCCGCCGAGGTTGTCAGCTCCACCGACATCGGCGTTCCCCTGGCCGACCTGGAAATGGCGCTCCTGCCGGCCAATGTGACCAAGTTCGGGGAGGGCCTGAGCCTCCCCGAGAACGACATCCGGCTGTTCCTCGCCGTCCGCGAGGCAGCCCACACGCGGCTGTTTGTCCAGGTTCCCTGGCTGCGCGGCCACCTGCTCGGCGCCATCGAGGCTTACGCCCGCGGCATCCACATCGACACTTCCAGGATTGAAGAGCTGGCCCGCGACCTTGACCCCAGCAACCCTGAAGGCATCCAGGAAGCACTCTCCCAGGGTGTCTTTATGCCGCAGCGGACCCCCGCACAGGAGCAGGCGCTTGAAAAACTGGAAACCGCCCTTGCCCTCGTTGAAGGCTGGGTGGACGAGCTCACCGCTGCGGCCACGGAGAAGCTGCTGCCCTCCGCCGGCGCGCTCCGGGAAACAGTCCGGCGTCGCCGTGCCACTGGCGGTCCGGCGGAGCACGCGTTCTCTTCCCTGGTGGGACTGGAACTCCGTCCCCGCCGCCTGCGCGAGGCGGCCACGTTGTGGGCCGCGCTAAAGGACGAGCGCGGTATTGCCGGACGCGATGCCATCTGGCAGCACCCGGACCTGCTCCCCACCGCCGAGGACCTCGATGACCCGCAGGGCTTCAGCGGCCGCCGCAAGCTGGCCGAGGCCAGCGACAGCGAAGTGGACGATGCCCTGCAGAAGCTGCTGAGCGGCGGCTTTGACGACGCCCCGCAGGATGATTCCGACGCCGGCGACGACGGGGACCGGCCCGCAGCCGATGGTGAGCAGCCCAAAGGTTAGCCAGACCGCGGGTTCGTTCCTGATGATGTCGGTGACCTTGGACGGATTCTTCGAGGCGGCCGACCGTGACATCAGCTGGCACCTGGTGGATGACGAACTCCTCCGCCACTAGAACCGGCAGTCCGGAGCCTCTGAATCATTGCTGGCCGCGGCCAGGCCCCGGGAGGTGGCGAAGGAGACGCCTTCCAGGAATGCCTTGGCCCGCATCGTGTCGGGGTAGGCCTCCAACAGCTTCCAGAACGCGGCATTGTGCCCGGCCACCAGCAGGTGCGCGAGTTCGTGCAACAGAACATAATCGATGACCCACTGCGGCATGGGCCTGAGCTTGTCGGAGAGCCGGATGGATCCTTCCGACGGCGTTGCGGAGCCCCAGCGCGAGTTCTGGTTGCTGACCCAGCGGACCGACGTCGGGACTGCCCTGCCGCCGAAATACCGGGCCGAAAGGGCTGCGGCGTGGGCGGCCAACGCAGTATCTGTGGCTGGCTGCTTACTTCCTTTGCGTGAGCGACGCTCCCCCTGGCGGTGCAGCTTCTCCAGCATGCGGTGCACCCATTCAGACTCCTGCGCGGCGGTGAAACGGGCCGGAATGGCCACCACTGCTGTCCCGTTCTCCCAGAAGGCAGCCACGGTCCTGGTCCGGCGCGCCGACCGCCGCACTTCAACGCGTGCCCCGTCCGCCGTGGTGAGGGGAAGGGCGTCCTGTCCTGCCGGCCGCCGGGTCACAGGGTGGTGCTTTCGACGAGCACCCGCAGCACGTCTTCGCCGTAGCGTTCCAGTTTGGACGGACCCACGCCTGCCAGAACCGCCAGTTCCTCCAGCGTGGACGGTTTGGCCTCCGCGATGGCGGTCAGCGTGGCATCCGTGAAGACCACAAACGCCGGCACTTCCGCGGCCAATGCAATTTCCTTCCGCCACTGCCGAAGGGCATCGAATGTCTGTTCTTCGTAGCTGGGAGGACAGTCGTTACAGCGGCCCACCTTCCGTTCGGCGCCACTCGCCAGCATGCTCCCGCAGATCCTGCAGGTGGCGGGGGCCGCCGATTTCCGGCGCGGCGCCGGCCCTTTTCCGCGGGCGCTGGAGCTGGCAACCGAGTTGGGCCGGAGCCCGTCGAGGAAGCGTGAGGGTTTGCGGTTGGCCCGGCCGCCCGGCGTGCGTGCCGTGGACCAGGAAAGCGACAGGTGCTCGCGGGCCCGCGTGATGCCCACGTAGAGCAGCCGGCGCTCCTCATCCACGGCTTCGGGTGTGTCCGCGAAGGAAATGGGCATCAGGCCTTCGCAAAGGCCCACCAGGAACACGGCGTCCCATTCGAGACCCTTGGCGGCGTGCAGCGAAGCCAGCGTCACACCCTGGACGGTGGGGGCATGCTGCGCGAGAGACCGCTCCTGGAGTTCATTAACAAAGTCACCGAGACTGAACTGCTCGCCGCGGACATGGACAAGCTCGTCCGCAAGGGCCACTAGCGCCGCCAAGGACTCCCAGCGTTCGCGCAGCGCGCCGCCGTTATGGGGTGGAGCCTCCGAGTAGCCCAGCGAGGCCACGATGTCGCGGACCAGTTGGCCGAGCGGTTCCGGTGTCGCGGTTTCGGCGACGGCCCTGGTGGCCGCGCGCAGCTGAAGGATGGCGTCGCGCACTTCCTTGCGTGCGAAGAAACGCTCACCTCCTCGGAGCTGGTAACTGATCCCGGCCGCAGCGAGCGCCTGTTCGTAGGCTTGTGACTGCCCGTTGGTGCGGAAGAGGACAGCCACTTGGCTGGCGGGAGTGCCGGCGTCGAGCAGTTCCTGGATCTTGATGGCCACTGTGGCGGCTTCGGCTTCATCGTCGGTGCATTCGGTGAACTGGGGCACCGGCCCCGCCGCCCGCTGGGCCACCAGTTGCAGCGGAGCCGCCCAGGCAGCATCGGCCACCGGTCCGCCGCCGCGACGGGCGGCAAGGAGATCGTTGGCCAGCTTGACCACCTGTGGCGTGGAACGGTAATCCCGGATCAGTTTCACTACGTTGGCCTCGGGGAACTGGGCCTTGAACCCCAACAGGTGCTTGGGCGACGCGCCGGTAAACGAGTAGATCGTCTGGCTCGCATCTCCTACGACGCACAGCTCGTCCCGCCCACCAAGCCACAGTTCCAGGAGTCGCTGCTGCAGCGGCGAAACGTCCTGGTACTCATCGACCACAAAATGCCGGTATTGCTCGCGGACGGTGGCCGCGACTTTCTGGTCCTCCTGCAGGATCCCGACGGTAATCAGGAGTACGTCCTCAAAGTCGATGACGTTGCGGTCGGTCTTGACGTCCTCATAGGACTGGAAGACCCGGGCGACGGCGGTGAGGTCGAACCCGCCCGGGGTTCCCCTGCCCTGCGCGTTCTCCAGGTAGTTGGCCGGGGTGAGCATGGACACCTTGGCCCACTCGATTTCGGAGGCGAGGTCGCGGATGGACGCGCGGTCCGTGCTGAGCCGGAGGCGACGGGATGCTTCGGCGATCATCTGGGCCTTGTGGTCCAGGAGGTTGGGCAGGGTGCCGCCGACCGCCTGTGGCCAGAAAAACTGCAGTTGGCGCAAGGCGGCGGCGTGGAACGTGCGTGCCTGCACATTACCCACGCCGAGGTCCCGCAGCCTGCTGCGCATTTCCGCTGCGGCCCGGGCCGTGAACGTCACGGCAAGGAGCCGCTGGGGGCTATACACGCCGGAGTGCACGCCATAGGCAATCCGGTGCGTAATGGCCCGGGTCTTGCCGGTGCCGGCACCGGCGAGGACGCACAGCGGCCCATTCAGCGTGCTGGCGACCTCGCGCTGTTCAGCGTCAAGTCCCCCAAGGATTCGTTCCTCAAGGGACTCGGCACTGTCAAAATTCTCTGTGGTCACTTCTGCTGCTCTGTTGTCGCGACTGCCACGTGCTGGCGTCTGGCCAATGGTGATGCCTGTTCCGGGTGTCAGATGTCCGTGCGGTCCATGATTCGGCCCCCATACCAGTGCTCAATCAATGAGCGGGCGATGGACAGCCGGCTGGAGATAGTGATTTCACCGGTAAGCACGGCGTCCTGGAGTTCCTCCCGGCTGAACCAGCGCGCACGGGTTACCTCCACGCCGTCGGGCCTTGCCACGGCGTCTTCGGTGATGGCGGTAAATCCAAGCATAAGGGAGGCCGGGAACGGCCATGACTGCGAGCCCAAGTACTGGCATCCCGTGACCCTGACGCCCACTTCTTCGTGGATTTCCCTGACGACGGCCTGTTCCAGGGATTCGCCTGGTTCTACGAATCCGGCCAGCGTGGAGTAGTTCTTGGCGTCAACCGGCCCGCCGCCACCGAGCAGCAGCCGTCCGTCCGGCCCTACAACCGTGACGATGATGGCCGGATCCGTCCGCGGATAGTGTTCCGAGCCGTCCTCGGGGCAGCGGCGGACCCAGCCGCCGGCCTCCACTGCTGTACGGACCCCGCAACGGGGGCAATGCGTATGGCCGGCATGCCAGTTGGCGATGGCGCTGGCCTCGACGAACAACGCCGTGTCAGTGGGGTTCAGGACGGCAGCGATGTCGCGGAAGCCCGCCCACTGCGCATCATTCGGGATTCCCGCAGTGCCGGGCCCGGCAGGTTCGGAAAGGATAACGAGGACCACTTCGGTGCCGGCGGCAAGATCCGAGCCGTCCAACGCGGCGCCAAGATAGATGACCTGCTCCGGGGCTGAGCCGCGGTCCCGCAGGTCAGCGAGCAATTGGGCCGCTGCGGGCAGCAAGAGCTGGTTGCCTTGTACCAGGGCCTGCCGCCCGGCCAGGACCACCGCCCGAGTATGCTCGATGTCCAGCAATTCCTCAACCATGCCTGGCCGGACACGGTCGGCGGAGCCTCGGTCAACGGCAGCAGGGAGGACCGGCAGCACGGTATCGAACAGGTGGTTGGCCGGCAGCTGGATTGCCTGCGGCTGGTAGGCCGGTATAGCGGACTCCGCATGACTCATGTGTCCACCGTACTGACTCGGGCTGACAATTTACATTCGGCGGGGCCATTCGGCAAGGACACGTGGCGTGGGCCTCCACACGGTGTGCCGAGGCCGACTTTTGCAGCATATCTGGAGACTCGCCGCCGCACATCGTTGTCTTGGACGCCACTCAATCTACCGTGGAACGGTGAGAAGAAAACCGATCGAACTGGCAGCCGTGGCAACCGCGGCAGTCCCCGGGCTGACCCCTACCGCCGTTAGCTCCGCTGCGGACGATCCCGCGGATTTCGACTCCGCGCTGCTGCTGGATTCGGAGGGCAAGCAGTGGCGGGTACGGTCCCCGCGGCATGCGGAAGCAAGCGCCAGGCTCGAAACGGAGTTCCTCGTCCTCCGGGCATTCGCACCGGCCATCCGGGCCGAGTTGCCCTTCCTGATGCCCACGGTCGCCGGCAGCGTCCGGCTGGGCAGCCTCAGCACCTTTGTCTACTCCCATCTGGCCGGCAGCACGCAAAGTGTTGAGGAACTCACCGCGGGTCCCGCCACGCTTGCCCGGGAAATCGGGACAGCCCTGGCGGCCATCCATGATCTTCCGCACTCCCTGGTCAGCAACGCGGACCTGCCCAGCTATACGCCCAACGAATTCCGCCAGCGCCGGCTCAACGAGCTTGACCAGGCAGCCACTACCGGAAAAATCCCGGCGTCGCTGCTGCTCCGCTGGGAGCATGCCCTCGAAGACGTCTCGCTATGGCGGTTCAACCCGTGCGTTGTCCACGGCGACCTGCACGAGGACAACCTGCTCGTGGAAAGCAGCCGCGTCACGGCCGTTACGGGTTGGACGGACCTTCGGATCGGGGATCCCGCCGACGACTTTGCCTGGCTGGTTGCCTCGAATGAACAGGATTTCGTGGACGCCGTTTTGGCAAGTTACACCGGCAGCCGCCGCGACGCCCCGGACCAGCACCTGATCCGGCGGGCCGCTTTGTCTGCCGAGTTCGCGCTGGCGCAATACCTCGTCAAGGGCATAGCGGCCGGCGACGACGGGATGGTTGCCGAAGCCGAAGGCATGCTGGAAACGCTCGCGGCCGATGTCGAAGAGCACGGCGGCCAGGCCATCAGTGTCGAACCGCTGCCCGCCCCGGCCGACGACGCCGACCAGTCCCCTGCTGCCCACACCGCGGCAGCGGGCAGGTCCCAGCAGGTTGGTCTGGCCGCTGCTCCGGCGGTGACCGTCGCCCCCGTACCTATCCTGTCAGCGGCGCCCAATCCGGTGGCGCCCGCAGTGGAAGTCAGCCCAATCCCCGCCGAGCCCATCCTGTCCGACGAAGCAGCGGCCCACGAAGAGCCTGACGACAAGCCGGCAGCACGTCCGTCCGCCGAGGACACGTCCACCGCGGCCATCAGCATCGTCGAAGTCAGGAAGCACTGACGCCCGGGAGCCCTTCCTGACGTCAGGGCGCACTGACGTCGAGAGCGGCGGTCACGATCTGTTCAAGCTCCTCGGCAGTGCCCAGATCGTGCGGCCGAACCACTTGGTTGTCCGCAACGTAGAAGAAGGCGGCCCTGACGTCCTCCACTGCCACGCCCTTGAGCCGGGCCCAAGCCAGCCGGTACGCGGCGAGCTGCACCGATTTGGCCCTCAGCTGGGCGGCAGAGGGCCGGCGGCCGGTTTTCCAGTCCACAAGGTCCCACCTCCCGTCCCCGTCCTGGAAGACAGCATCTATGCGTCCACGGACCACAACGTCGCCCACGCGCGTTTCCACCGGCACTTCGACAAATGCCGGCGACCTGTCGGCCCATTCCGAGGCTTTGAAGGTGGCCACCATGGTGTCGAGGTCGTACGCGGCGTCAATGTGATCGTCGGAGCCGGGGGCCTCGCCAAGATCCAGCATGCCGGCTGCGCCGAAGTACTCCTCAACCCAGGCGTGGAATGCCGTCCCCTTCCGCGCGGACATGCCGGGCTCACGCGGAACAGGCCTTCGCAGCCGGCCCACTACCCCCGCCGGGTCCTCGCCAAGATCCACCAGCGTGGACGCAGAGATGTGGCCAGGCAGGTGAATGTCCTGCCCGGAAGCGCGCCGGGAACGCCGTTCCATCAGCAATGCCGCTTCCCTCGCCCAGCCAGCCGCATTGCCCCGGAGCCTTGGCCCGGACTCCGTGGCGGATGTATGTTCCAGAATTGTCGCCGGGTCCCCGGGAATCATGGCCTCCAAGGCGTCCCGGACACGCGCCGCGGCGTTCTCCATGGCCTGCCGCCTGCCGGGAACAACCCGCAGTCGCTCCCCGGTCCGCGCATCCACCGGGCCTTCGAGTGGGTCATAGGGCCATCCGGCGACCTCAGTTTCGGTAGTCAACGGGCTCTTCTCCGGCAGCGAGGCCTCGTCCACTGACGCCGGGTGCACCACGGCAGAGTTCGTTTCCGTGTTCCTTCCCGGAGCGCTGACAGGGCCGGAGCCGACAAGCTGTTCCAGTTCAGCGAGGAACGGTGACATCTCGGCACGCCCTGCCCTGGAGCCCACCCATGCTGCGCTGGAGACCCAGAGGACGTGCTTTGCCCTGGTGTAGGCCACGTAGGCAAGGCGGCGTTCCTCACCCTCACCATGGACTTGGACCGCTGTTTTGAAGTCCTTTTCGGCGTCCACCCAGCCCTTCTGGTCCGGCTGGTCGGTATCCCATTGGGGCAGATCCGAACGGTCCCCGCGCAGCGGCCACGGCAGTGCCGCCGCGCCGCTGCTCCAGCGGGAATCCTTGTTGCTGGGGAAGGCACCGGCGTTGAGGCCCGGCACAAAAACGACGTCCCATTCCAGGCCCTTTGACGCATGGACAGTCAGCAGCTGCACAGCCTCGCGGTTGATATCCGACGGCGGAGCCTCAAGGCCGTTTTCCTCAGCCGCGGCGGCTTCAAGCCAGGCCAGGAACGCAAGGATGTCCACGCGGTGCGAGGTTCGCAGGAAGCCGGCTGCCGCGTCCTGAAAGGCATCCAGGTTTCGGCGGGCCTGGTGGATGCTGATTCCCGGGCGCGCTGCCACTTCGATGTCGAGCAACATGGCTCGTTCCACCTCACCGAGCAGCGTAGTGAGGTCGTCCCCGAGGTAGCCGCGCAGCTGCCTGAGTTCCGTAGAGAGCCTGCCGAGGCGGTCGCGGGCCTGGTCCGTCAACGACCGCCCGTGGGAAGAGGTCCAGTCTTCTCGTGGCAGCCAGTCCAGCGCTTCGACCAGGCTGGCACCGTCAGTCAGGTCGCTTTCGATGACGGTTTCCTCGGACGCGTCTGCGGACCCGTCCTCCGGTGTGGCAGCGCCGTCCTGGCGGCCGCGGCGGCGTGCGATCTGGCTGGACCAGTCTCGGAAGGCCATCAGGTCTGCCGGCCCGATCCGCCAGCGTGCGCCGGCGAGGAGGCGCATCAGGGAGTCCGAGCGTCCGGGATCGGCCAGCACCCGGAGCGTGGCCACCAGGTCAACGATTTCAGGGGTATCGAGCAGCCCGCCAAGCCCCACGATTTCGTAGGCAATCCCCCGCGCTTCGAACTCCCGGCGGATGGTTTCCATCTGGGCACGTCGCCGGCACAGGATGGCGAGTGCCGGCGGTAGCGGCGTGCCGTCAGGCTCCCGTTCAAAGTCCGTGATCCGGTACTTCAGGACGTCCTCGGCAAGGACTGCGGCTTCGTCGAGGTCTGTGCCGAAGCGCCCCAGCACCACCCGCCCCTCCACCGCGAAAGGGCTGGGCTGCAGGGGCGGCACATTCGCTGCCGCGGCAGCCGTGCCCGACGGAATGGTGCCGTCCGCAGCGCTGCCGGCAGGGGCCTTCTGGGCCTCGGCGCGCCCTAAGGCCTCTGACATGATGTTGGCTGCGGACAGAATGGCCCGGCCGTTGCGCCACGCTGTCGTGAGGTAAGACGTAGGGGCGGGCACGAAGCGTCCCGGCACGTCATACCCGTCCACACGGACAGGGAATTCACGGACAAAGTGGAAGAGCTGACCTGCCGAAGCACCACGGAAACCGTAAATCGACTGGTTGGGGTCTCCCACAGCGGTGACCGCATGGCCCTCGCCGAAAAGCCGCGAAAACAGGACCAGCTGGGCATACGATGTGTCCTGGAACTCGTCCAGGAGCACCACCTTGTAGCGCTGGCGTTCCATGTCCGCTGCAAGGGGGATCTCACGGGCAACACGAGCCGCAAGTGCCACCAGGTCGCCGAAGTCCAAGGCTCCCCGTGACTTCTTGGCGGTGGCGTAGCGGCCCACCATGTCAGCCACGCTGGCCCTCGTCCGCAGCATCGCAGCGAGTTCACCGGCTGCCTGGGGGGCGTTCTTTTTCGCTCCGGCCACGTAGGGACGTTCTTCGAACTCGGCGAGCCGCGCCAGAAGCCAGGCTTCGACGTCGGCCGGTTCCTGCAGGTGCTCTGCGCACTCCCCCGCGAGCTGGATGACTGCCTTCACCAGCGTAGACTTGGCGGCCTTAAAGTGGCTGTAATCGCCGTCGAACGCTTCCACCACTTCGCTGGCGAGCTGCCAGGCCTGGGCCCCGCCAAGCAGCACAACGTCGCGTTCCACGCCCAGCCGCAGTCCGTAGTCCGAAACGATGCCACTGGCAAATGAGTGGTAGGTGGACACTTTGGGCTCAAGGGCATCGCTGCTGAGCAGCCCGTCGGGGAACACGTCATGCCGTGTGTCCTGGGCAGCGACCCGCTGCAGTGCCGTCAGCTTAGCCCGGATCCGAGTGGCCAGCTCGCCTGCTGCTTTCCTGGTGAAGGTCACGCCCAAGACTTCCTCCGGCCTGACCCAGCCGTTGGCGACGAGCCAGACCACGCGGTCGGCCATGGTGGCGGTCTTGCCGGAGCCCGCTCCCGCGATCACCAGCCGGGGAGCCAGGGGTGAGGAAATGATGGCGGACTGTTCGGGCGTCGGTGTATTCTTTTCGCCCAGCAGCCTGGACAGCTGTTCCGGGGTAAACAGTGGCGTTGGCACCTGGGGCTGGCTCATTCAGTGACCTGCTTTCCGCGGACACAGAGCGGACAGACCTCAGGGAGCCTGCAGCCGTGCCCCCCGTGGCTGCTCTTTGCCGGGTCGTGCCTGGCTTCGAAGCTGTTGCCGGACATGACGGCGGCCGCATCCGTGACCATGTCCAGCGCCCAGTTATCCTGGGCCTCCAGGGGATCCTGTTGCTGGACGCCGGGGCTCTTGGTGCCTGTTCCGAGCTGCGCCAGCACGGCGCCGCCCGGCACCGGGGAGCCCAGTGATGAGTCCGGCACTAGCGTGTCGGGTTCGGTTGAGCCGGACAGACCGTGCACATCCGCGAAAGCGCCCGCAAGGACCGCTGCCTGGTAGGCCCCCAACTGTGGATGGCGAGACAACTCTGTCTTGCCAGGCTGCCTTTTACCAGTTTTGAGGTCCACAATGACCAGCCTTCCTTCGCCATCGATCTCCAGCCGGTCA
This sequence comes from Pseudarthrobacter sp. AB1, assembly GCF_014926485.1. Lineage (NCBI taxonomy): Bacteria > Bacillati > Actinomycetota > Actinomycetes > Micrococcales > Micrococcaceae > Pseudarthrobacter > Pseudarthrobacter sp. AB1. Next base: position 257,809 of record NZ_PZKO01000055.1, on the reverse strand, counting down.
ACCTGGCCGCGGAGCACGGCGGCGCGGGGAAAGTCGGTCCCGCCAGCCAAATCTTCGACGGACCGGGCATCGTGCTGCCCGGCGTCCCCCGGGGGAACGTCGGGCAGCCGGACCGCAAAGTCCTGCTCGACACCCAGCAGGCTCCGGCCCTCGCTCCGCATCACCAGGACGTACTGGGCGAGCTTACGCACCATTGTTTCGGCACGCTGGAAGTCGAGTTTGCCTTCCCAGTTGTCCTTCATGCCCAGGGTTGGCCACCGGCGGATGAGTTCGGCGACGTACTCACCCCCGGAGGCCTCCGGCAGGTCCTGCGCGATGGCGTGCACCAACGTGCCCAGACTCCGGGCGAAGTCGGTGGCGGCTTCTCCCCCGGCCGCCTGCACAAACCAGTCGAGCGGTGATTTCTGCACGGATTCCACCTTCGACGGCGAGACGTAAACCGTCCCTCCGGGCGGGACAACCGGCTCCGACGTCGTCAAGGGCGGCAGGCCCCACCAGCTGTCCGGATGCGCTCCGGGGACGGCCGGTTCCACGGCGGCAAGTCCGGCCAGGACCCTGGCGGCTTCGGCGGCCTCGGGCTCAAACCTTCCATCCAGCTGCGCGTATTGGCGCAGTTCTGCCACCAGGGCGCGAAGAGTCATGGGCCGTTCCACCGGAGTAAACCCCCTGCCCTCGGAGCCAGGCTCAAGCGGCGCCACATAGTCAAGGAAAGACGACGGCTGGTCATCCTCGGACGAAACTGCGGTGCAGATCAGGATCTCGCACGCCCTGGAAACGGCCGTGGAGAAGCTTCGGAGTTCGTCGTAACGGATTTCCCGCAGCCGGCTCAGCGGGTCCAGCTGCAATGCATAGCTGACCCCGTGCTCGACGGCGTCAGCGTACAGGCTGCTGCCCAGCAGCTCACCGCGGAGCCGGGTATTGGGCCAGACGCCTTCCTGCAGCCCCGCCACGATGACCACCGGCCACTGCCGCCCGGCAGCACTGGCCGGGGTCATCAGCTCGACGGCGTCGTCCACCTGCGCCCGCGCGGCCAGGGTATCCATCGGCAACTCCTGGTTCAGGAGGTACTCAAGGAACTGCTCCGGCCCGGCGCCCGGCATCTGGTCCACGTAGCGCTCGGCTGTATGGAAAAGCGCCATCATGGCATCGAGGTCCCGGTCAGCGCGGGCGCCGTGGGAACCGCCGGTGAGGGCGGACTCGGTCCACGCGTTGGCCAGTCCGGTGGAGTGCCACAGGGCCCAGAGAACGGTCTCGGCGTTGGCTCCGGACTCGGCGGCGGCGCTCCGGCCGGCCTGGATCATGCGGGCGGTCCGGCGCGCGGAACGGCCTTCCAGGCCCAGGGTCGCCAGGGCCCCGGGTTCCGATAATGCTTCAACCAGCAGGGCGTCGCTGGTCCGTCCGCCGCCGCCCAGCAGTTCTTCCCGCCTGAGCGACTGGCGCAGCCGGCGCAGTTCAATTGATGTGGCGCCCCCGATCCGCGACGTCAGCAGCGCGACGGCGGCTTCCGGGGTCAGCAGGTCCGGATCCAGCGCAATGGCGTAGGCGTCCAACAGCGGACGTACGGCCACCTCATCGCGGACCGCGGACTCGGCTACCGGAACGCGTACCGGGATCCCCTGTCCCGTGAGGTATCGCTGCAGCTCACTGAGCTGGCCGCCGTTACGCACGATCACGGCGATCTCGGCCAGGTCGCGGCCATGGTTGACGTGCTGGTCCAGGATGCGCTGGGCAACGTACCGCAGTTCGTGTACCGGAGACGGAACCAGGTGTGCTTCCAACGTTCCGGCGGACTGAGGGTGGGGTTCGACGACGGCGGTGGGTCCGTGCACGGTGCCAGCCGTGGGTTCGGGCTGCTCCAGCCGCCTGGCCAGCTGGCCGCCAGCACGTTGTGATATCCGGGACGCGACGCCGAGCCAGGCTTCGGCGATGGCGGGAGCATGCCGATGGGTGTGCCACAGCGGCCGCTCGATGACGCCGGCTTCGGTCGAAAGCAGCCGGGGCAGTTCCGCGACGAGATCTGGCCTGGCCCCGCGAAAGCCTTGCACGACGGTGTCCGGAGAGTAGGCGACATAGCAGTCCTTACCGGCCGCGATATCGGCGAGAAGCTCAAAAACGGCGGGGTTTGCCTCCTGTACATCGTCCACCAGCACGAGCTGGAGACGATTCCGTTCCGCGGCAAGGAAGTCAGGCGCGTCCTGGAAGATCTGCCGTGCTGTGGTGATGATGCCGGCGGGGTCGAATGCCTCCGGCATGCGCAGGTCCAGTACGTCCCGGTACTCGGCGTACAGCGCCGCCGCGGCGATCCAGTCAGGCCGGCCGCACTGGTGGCCCAGCACCTCCAGGTCACCGGCAGTCCGGCCGGATTCGATGATCCGGTCGAAGAGTTGGCGTACCTCGTGGCGGAAGCCCCGAGTCTCAAGTGCCGCTTCCAGGTCGGCAGGCCACGGAAGTTCCAGGCCGGGCATCCGGTGGCCCTCCAGGAGCTCGCGGATAATGAGGTCCTGTTCAGGGCCGGACAGGAGCCGCGGCGCGCGCGGAAGCGGAAGGATTCCCTCTGCCTTCGCCCGCCGGATCAGGTCAAACGCATAGGCTGCCCAGGTCCGGGCCGGCGTGGTGCTGAGGCTCCTGTCCAGCCGTGCGGTGAAACGGTCGCGGAGTGAATCGGCGGCGAGGCGTCCGGGTGCCAGGATGAGGATCCGTTCCGGGTCAACGCCGTCATGCAGGGTGCGACGGACCGCGGCTTCGATCAGGACCGTTGATTTTCCGGTTCCTGGTGCACCAGGAACCAGGACCGGCCCGGAGCCGTGAGGCACGTCGACGGCGTCACGCTGGTCCGCAGACAACGCCGGAACGTCGGTGTGCAGCTGCCGCGGAGGCAGCAGACGCAGGCCCGTACCGCTGGCACGCCCGGCCGCGGAGGCGGGCCTGGCTGATGTGCGTCTGGCCTTGGTGGGGTCAACTACGGGGATTGTTACGCTCACACAGACATTTCATCATCAGCCACCGACATTCTATGCAGCCGCCGCTCCAGCTGCTCCGCAATGGCGTCGATCCGGTCGAAGTCATCCTCGCCCGGGGCCCAGCGTGCTGCCATCAGGTCCACTCGCCATTTGCCTTCGCCGGTACGCAGGAAGGCATCGTGGTTGCCGAGCAGGGGCGTTCCCTCCTGCAGGTAGTGGCGGAGCGCTTCGGCCTCGTGGCCTTCCGGACCCTGGCCGCTTGCTTTGAGAATGCGCCACCACGCGACTTGGCCGCCGTAGTGGCTCATGGCGTAGCCCACTTGCCGGGGACCGCCGGATCCCAGCAGCTCGGCCACATCACCATAGGCCAGTGCGGTTCCGGCTGGAACCAGCTCGACCAGCGACAGCACTGCCTCGATGAACTCTGTCCGCATACACCAAGGTTACCGGCAGTGGCGTTGGCGGATCCTGTCGGTGCTGGCCGGTAGCGTTGAAGCATGACCTCCTGGAACACCCTTCCCCGCGCAGCCTTTGATCTCGAAACCACCGGACGGAATTCGCGCGCCGCGCGCATCGTCACGGCGTCGGTCACCGTGGTGGACCACAAGGGGGAAGTCATCACCGAACACGAATGGCTGGCCGATCCCGGCGTCGAAATCCCTGCCGAGGCCAGCGATATCCACGGCATCACCACGGAGCAGGCCCGGCGTGAGGGCCGGCCGGCCCGGGAAGTCACCGGAGAGCTCGCCACCGTCCTGCAGGACCTCTTCGACGCCGGGATTCCTGTCATTGCCTTCAACGCCAGCTACGACTTCACTGTCCTGGCCGCGGAGTCCGCCCGCCACGGCGTCCGGCAGTTGAGCCGCTTCCCCGTCCTGGACCCGTTCATCATGAACAAACAGGTGGACCGTTACCGCAAGGGTAAGCGCACATTGACCGCCTTGTGTGAGGAATACGGCATCACGCTGGACAACGCCCACACGTCGGCTGCGGATGCTTTGGCCACGCTCCGGATGCTGGATGCCATGGCCATCAAGTTCCCTAAGCTCAAGATGCCGGCCAGCCAGCTGCACGAACTGCAAAAGGACTGGGCTGTCAGCCAAGCCGCGGACTTCCAGAACTACCTGCGCAAGACCAAGCCCGCCGCCGTGATCGAAGGCGAATGGCCCGTCCTTCCCCCGGAAGACGCCAGCGGCGACTTCTAGCTGAGAGCTAACTCACAATTAGGCGGGAACCGCGGACAGCCCCCCTGGGAATCCTTGAATTCGGCCACGAGGGCATCATTCATTCATCAAATTTTCAGGACTAAATATATTCGTTCGTATATTCGACAAACGGCCCCTTGAAGCAAGACTTTATTCTGCCGAAAGCGCCGAAAGCCTAAAATGAGAAGATTAAGTTCAGCGGTAATCCCGCCCCGGCCGGCAGTTGGGAGCAAGGCGCCAGACGCCACACGCGCAGCCTCAGGCCCGGTTGAACCTATGACTCTGATGAAAGTGACTTTCTCATGAAGACCAATGCCATGAAATGGCTGACCAGCGTTCCCGTCGCGGTTGCCTTGGCCCTCTCGCTGGCCGCCTGCGGCACGGGGACCGCCCAGCCTAGCGGCACGCCCACCGACGCCCTCGCCGGCAGCGACCAGCAGACGCTGGACAAGTACACCACCGCCGATGTCACCCCGCTGGACCAGATCGACAAGACCAAGCTGGGCCTTAACACCGAAGGCAAGCTGGAGGTTGGTACGCTCTCCGACGCGCCACCGAACATCTTCATCGACCCCGCCGGAAAGTTCACCGGCTACGATAACGAGCTGCTGCGCGCCGTTGCCGGCAAGCTGGGCCTCGAAGTTGAATTCGTGGCCACCGATTTCTCGGCGCTGCTCTCGCAGGTACAGACCAAGCAGTTCGATCTGGGATCGTCCTCGATCTCCACCACTGAAGCCCGCCGCGCCAACGTGGGCTTCACCAACGGCTACGACTTCGGCTTCATGGCCGTCGTGGCCAAGACCGACAGCAACGTCAAGGGTTTCGCAGACCTGGACGCTAATGCCCGTATCGGCGTCGTTCAGGGCACTGTCCAGGACGACTACGTCACCAACACCCTGAAGCTTGAGCCGGTCCGCTTCAAGGACTACGCCACCGTGTACGCCAATGTGCGCAACGGCCAGATCGATGCCTGGGTGGCACCCTCGCAGCAGGCCACCGGCCAAGTGAAGGAAGGCGACGGAACTGTCATCGCCGAGTCTGTTGTGAACACGCAGAACTTCACCGCCTACGCCGTGAACAAGGACAACAAGGCCCTGATCGATGCTTTGAACTCCGGCCTTGACGCCGTAATTGCTGACGGGACCTGGGCCAAGCTGACCAAGGAATGGTACCCGGACCGCGAAACCCCCGCCGACTGGAAGCCGGGAAGCAAAGCTGCTCCGGCTCCCAAGAGCTGATCTGGGCTTAACCGCTTATGGATCTCCTGGACCAGCTGGGTGAAACGTTCCTCAACTGGGAGGAAATGGCGAAAGTCGTTCCCTCCCTCCTCACGGTGGGCTTGCCCAACACCCTGATCCTGGCCTTGGCATCGGGCATCCTCGGCTCCTTGCTGGGGCTTCTGCTCGCACTCATGGGTATTTCCCGGAATCCGGTGGCCCGCTGGGCAGCCCGGATCTACACCGACCTGTTCCGCGGCCTGCCCGCCATCCTGGTGATTCTGGTGATCGGTATTGGGCTGAGCCCCATTGCCCGGGAACTCACGGGTAACCGGAATCCGTATCCGCTCGGGATCCTCGCGCTGACCCTGATCGCCGGCGCATACATCGGTGAGATCTTCCGTTCCGGTATCCAGAGCGTGGAGAAGGGCCAGCTGGAGGCTTCCCGTGCCCTGGGCTTCAGCTACGGAAAGTCAATGCGCCTGGTGGTGGTGCCGCAGGGCATCCGGCGTGTGCTGCCTGCCCTGGTGAACCAGTTCATCTCGTTGTTGAAGGATTCCTCCCTGGTGTTCGTACTGGGCCTGGCTGCCTCCGACCGGGAGATATTCCGGATCGGTAACGATGCGATGGCCAACACGGGGAACCTTTCGCCGCTGGTGGCTGCCGGCGTTCTGTATTTGATCCTGACTGTGCCGCTGACCCACTTCGTGAACTTCATCGACAACCGGCTCCGTACCGGCCGCCCGGAGAAGAAGGAACCGGACGAGCTCGCGGCACCTATCGGCAAGGGGGCACAGGCATGACCGACTTTACTTCCGGAACCCTGACCGGCAAGAACCTGCACCTTTCGTTCGGGCACAACCATGTGCTCCGCGGCATCGACCTCCACGTGGAGAAGGGCACCACCGCTTCGGTCATTGGTCCATCCGGCTCCGGCAAGTCGACGCTGCTGCGGGTCATGAACCGGCTGATCGAACCGGACCAGGGCGACATCCTGCTGGACGGCCGGTCAGTCCTGAAGGACAACCCGGACGAGCTGCGACAGCGGATCGGCATGGTGTTCCAGCAGTTCAACCTGTTCCCGCACAAGACCGTGTTGGACAACGTCTCCCTCGCGCTGCGCAAGCTCCGGAAGCTACCGAAGGACCAGGCACATGCCGAGGCTCTTGAGCAGCTGGACCTGGTGGGCCTCAAGCACAAAGCTGATGCCCGTCCGGCCAACCTTTCCGGCGGCCAGCAGCAGCGTGTGGCGATCGCTCGTGCGCTGGCCATGAAGCCTGAAGTGATGTTCTTCGACGAGGCCACTTCCGCTCTGGACCCCGAGCTTGTCAAGGGTGTCCTGTCGCTGATGGCAGACCTGGCCAAGGGCGGCATGACCATGGTGGTGGTGACCCACGAAATGGGCTTCTCCCGCAACGTCTCGGACACTGTGACGTTTATGGATGCCGGCGTGGTGGTGGAATCGGGTCCGCCCGAACAGATCTTCACCTCCCCGGCCACGGACCGGCTGAAGGGCTTCCTCTCAGACGTCCTCTAGCGCCAACAGAAATCCCCGCCTCCCGGACGTTTCCCCCCTCGCATGGAGAGGGGATTCGTCCGGGAGGCGGGGATTTCCGGTTTAAGGAACGACGCCGGAGCTAGCGTTGCGCTGCTGCTGCTGCCTTCGCGGCGGCCGGGAGAGCGTCAAAGATCCGGTTCATCGCAACGTCGTCGTGGGCTGCCGACAGGAACCACGCCTCGAATACCGACGGCGGCAGGTAAACGCCGGATTCCAGCATGGAGTGGAAGAACGGCGCGTACCGGAAGGTTTCCTGGGCCTGGGCGTCAGCGTAGTTGTGGACGCCGTTGGCGGACGTGCCGAACGCCACCGAGAACAGGTTTCCGGCGAACTGGATCGAGTGGTCCACGCCGGCACCATCCAGGGCCTCGGACAGCGCAGAGGCGAGTTCCAACGAGCGGGCGTCCACAAACGAATAGACGTCGCGGGTGGCGTGCGTCAGGGTGGCCACGCCGGCTGCCATGGCCACCGGGTTCCCGGAGAGCGTGCCCGCCTGGTACACCGGGCCCAGGGGCGCGAGGTAGTCCATAACGTCGGCACGCCCGCCGAGGGCCGCCGTCGGCATTCCGCCGCCGATGACCTTTCCGAAGGTGAGCAGGTCAGGGGACCACGGGTCCGCTGCGTCAGAAGCGCCGCCGGTGAGCCCCCAGTAGCCGGAGTAGCCGGTGCGGAAGCCGGTGAGTACTTCGTCCAGGATGAGCAGGGCACCGTGCTCGCGGGTGATGCGGGACAGCCCCAGGTTGAAGCCCTCCCCCGGCGTCACCACGCCCATGTTGGCGGGGGCGGCTTCGGTGATGACGGCCGCAATGTTCGGCCCGTGCGCGGCAAAGGCGGCTTCGACGGCAGCGAGGTCGTTGTAGGGCAGGACCAGCGTTTCGGCGGCAGTGGCTTCGGTGACGCCGGCCGAGCCCGGCAGCGCCAGGGTGGCAACGCCGGATCCTGCAGCGGCAAGCAGCCCGTCCAGGTGGCCGTGGTAGCAGCCGGCGAACTTGATGATGAGGTTCCGGCCGGTGAAGCCGCGGGCCAGCCGGACTGCCGTCATGGTGGCTTCGGTGCCGGTGGAGACCATGCGGACGCGTTCGGCGGCCGGCACGCGCTCCTGGACGATGGCAGCCAGGTTGGCCTCGTCCGGGGTGGACGCGCCGAAGGAGAGGCCGCGGTCAACCGCCGCATGGACGGCCTCCAGGACGGCCGGGTGGGCGTGTCCCAGCAGCGCCGGGCCCCAGGAGCAGACCAGGTCAACGTATTCCTTACCGTCGGCATCGGTCAGGTATGGACCCCTGGCCGACACCATAAACCGCGGGGTTCCGCCCACCGAGCCGAAGGCACGGACGGGTGAATTGACGCCGCCGGGCATCAGGGTCTGGGCACGGGCGAAGAGGGCTTCGGAGCGAGTCATGCCCCTATTCTTCCATCCCGTGCAGTGGCATCCTTCGCCGCGCCACCTGCGGGCGCCGGATACAGTGGCCGCCCGATGAAGAGGCTGCCTGCCTTAGCGATCCGCGAACATGCCCGCGAGCTTGTCCGCGACGAGGGGCGCCACCTTGGAACCGAACAGCTCGATGGAACGCACCATCTGCTCGTGGGGCAACGTGCCACTGCTGTACTTCATCTCGAAGCGGTCCGCACCGAGGGTGCCCTTGAGCCGGGCTACCTTCGCCGCCACCGTTTCCGGGGAACCGATATACAGGGCGCCGTCCTCGTCCGCCGCAGCTTCGTACTCGCCGCGCCCGGCCGGTCCCCAGCCGCGCTCCGCGCCGATCTTGTTGCGGGTGGCGAGCCAATGCGGGTAGTACTCTTCGAGGGCCTGCTCGTCAGTCTCGGCCACATAGCCGGGCGAGTGCACGGACAGAGCCTGCGGTTCCTTACCGGCTTCGGCCAGCGTGCGGCGGTAGAGGTCGGCGTAGGGGCGGAAGCGCTCAGGCTCGCCGCCGATGATCGCCAGGACCATCGGGTAGCCGTAGGTGGCCGTGCGGACCACAGACTGGGGTGAGCCGCCCACCCCGATCCAGGTGGGAAGCAGGCGTCCCTCCACGTGCGGATAGACCATCTGGCCCCGAAGCGACGCCCGTGTCCGGCCGTCCCAGTTCACCGGGTTCTGGGACCGTACCCTGTCATAGATTTCCAGCTTCTCCTCGAACAGGGCGTCGTAGTCGCCCAGGTCGTAGCCGAAGAGCGGGAAGGACTCGGTGAACGAACCCCTGCCCAGGATCACCTCGGCGCGGCCGTTGGACACAGCGTCGAGGGTGGCGAAGCGCTGGAAGACGCGGATGGGATCGTCCGAGCTCAGGACCGTGACCGCGCTGCCGAGCCGGATGTTGTCCGTGGCCGTGGCGATGGCTGCCAGCACCACGTCCGGCGCGCTGACGGCGAAGTCCCTGCGGTGGTGCTCCCCCACGCCGAAGGAGTGGAGCCCGACGGCGTCGGCCACCTTGGCCTGTTCCACCACCTGGCGCAGCACCTCGGCGTGGTGCTTGGGTGCTCCGTCGGCAGCCAGGTCGACGTCGCCGAAAGTGCTAACGCCAAGCAGCATGGTGTTTGCAGGGACGGGTGCCGTGGGGTTGCCCGGGGTTGACGGAGTGGTTACGGAAGGCTCGCTATTTTCATGCATACGCATACAAACCACGGGACATCCGGAAACATTCCCCGCCGGGTCAGGATTCCTTCAGCCAGCCGGCAACTTCTGCGGCCCAATAGGTCAGCACTGTGTTGGCGCCCGCCCGTTTGATGCCGAGGATGGATTCCGTGATGGCACCGCGCCGGTCGATCCAGCCATTGGCTGCGGCAGCCTCGATCATCGCGTATTCACCCGAGATCTGGTAGGCCGAGACAGGCACGGGGCTCATGGCGGCGACGTCGGCCAGGATATCCAGGTAGCTCATGGCTGGCTTCACCATGACCATGTCTGCGCCTTCCTCAAGGTCCAGTTCCACTTCCAGGAGGGCTTCGCGGCGGTTGGCAGCGTCCATCTGGTAGGTGCGGCGGTCGCCCTTCAGCTGCGAATCCACGGCTTCCCGGAAGGGGCCGTAGAAGGCGGAAGCGTACTTGGCCGCGTAGGCCAGGATGACGGTGTTTTTGTGGCCGGATTCCTCGAGTGCCTGCCGGATGACGGCGATCTGGCCATCCATCATGCCGGAGGGTCCCAGCACGTGAGCGCCGGCGTCGGCCTGGGCCACGGCCATCTGGCCGTAGATTTCCAGCGTGGCATCGTTGTCCACGTAGCCGTCGGCATCGAGGACGCCGCAGTGGCCGTGGTCGGTGAATTCGTCCAGGCAGACATCGCCCATGATCACCAGGTCATCGCCCACCTCGGCGCGGACGTCGCGGATGGCCTTGTTGAGCACGCCGTCCGGGTCCAGCGAGGCGGTGCCGCGGGCATCGCGGACGGCGGGAATGCCGAACAGCATGATGCCACCGACGCCCAGTTCCACGGCTTCCGCAGCGGCACGCTTAAGCGACTCGGTAGTGTGCTGCACAACGCCCGGCATGGAGGAAATGGGAGACGGCTCGCTGAGGCCTTCGCGGATAAACGCGGGCAGGATCAGGTCCGCCGGTGCCAGCCGGTACTCGGCGGTGAGCCGGCGCAGGGCGGGCGTGGTGCGGAGGCGGCGCGGGCGGTGGTTCGGAAAGCTCATCGGGTGTTCCCTTCGTTGGCGAATACGGTGCCCAGCGCGGCCACTATGCCGTCCGGGGTGGGGACTTGGGCGGTGGCGGCCACGGGGATGCCGAGGGCCGCAGCCTCCGCCGCCGTCGGGCGTCCGATGGCGACGAAACGGCAGCGGCCCAGCGGCAGGAGGGTCGCGGCGATGCGGCGGGCGGCGCTCGGCGAGGCGGCCACAACGGCGTCGAGCGTCCCGGCGTCGAGCTCCCTGCGGGTCTGCGACTGGCTGAGCTCGCGGGGAGCGCCAGGGTGGGAGACCCCGACGGCGGACGGCAGCTCCGCCTCCAGGCGGTCTTCCGGACGGGCCGGGTAGTCCACGGTGTGGTAGGCCACAACAGCGGTGACGTCGGCACCCTTGGCTGCCAGGCCATCGCGCAAGGCGGGCGCAGCGATGTCCGCCTGTGGCAACAGCACGCGCGCCGGGAAGGCAGTCCAGAGGTTCACGAGCCCTTCGGCGGACTGGATGTCCACCGGGGCGAGGGCCACGGGGATGCCGGCGGCTTCAAGGATCCGTCGGGAGGACGGGCCGATCGTGGCCACCCGCGTTCCCGCCGGCACCAGGGCAGCCGGCGTGGTCCCACGCTCGGCCGCCTTTTCCACGAGCATCCGCACCGTGGTGATGCTGCTGACCACCAGCCAGTCGAAGCCACCGGCGGCCAGGGTATCCAGGGCGGCATCGAGAGCCGGCTGGTCCGCGGCCCGTTCGAAGTCGATGAGCGGCAGGACCAGCGGTTCGGCCCCCAGGCTGCCGAGCAGAGCAGCCAGAGGGCCGGCACGGTCTGCGCTCCGGGTTATCAGGACGCGCCGGCCGCCGAAGGTGCCTGTCGGTGCATCAGGACGCGGCAAGGTCCGCGATCTCCGCGGCGCCGGCAGCGAGCAGGAGCTCGGCCACCTCGATGCCGAGCAGCGTCGCACCGACTTCGGTGAGGCCGTCCGTTGCCTTCTTCTCGCGCACAGAGCTGGTGCCGTCCACGGCACACACCGCGGCTTCGAGGTACAGCATGCTGCCCTTGCGGTAGGCGAAGGCACCCACGGGGGCGGCACAGCCGGCCTCGAGGCGGGCCAGCACGGCACGCTCGGCGGTCACGGCGAGGCGGGTGTCCTCATCGTTGAGCGCGGCCAACGCCTGCGCCAAAACACCTTGCGAGCCTTCGGTGGAACCTGCCTTGCGCGGGGCGTCAGCCGTCCGGCATTCGATGGCCAGCGAACCCTGCCCCGGCGCCGGCAGCATCACGTCCAGCTCGAAGAATTCACTGATGACGTCCAGGCGGCCGATGCGTTCCAGGCCTGCGGCGGCCAGCACAACGGCGTCGAGGTCCCCTGGTGCGCCTGCCGCGTTGCCGGGCAACCCGGGCACGCGGCCCAGTCGTGTATCCACGTTGCCGCGGATGTCCTGCACGTCCAGGTCAGGGCGGGCGGCCCGCAGCTGGGCAGCGCGGCGGGGCGAGCCTGTGCCCACCTTTGCGCCCTGAGGGAGATCTGCCAGCTTGAGGCCATCGCGTGCGCACAGGGCATCCCGCACGTCGGCACGTTTGGGTGTTGCGGCGATGGTTAGGCCTAGCGCAGCGCCCGTGGGGAGGTCCTTGAGCGAGTGCACAGCGACGTCGCAGATGTCCTGCAGCAGTGCATCGCGCAGCGCCGCGACAAACACCCCGGTGCCGCCCATCTGGGACAGTGATCCTGTCTTGACGTCGCCTTCGGTGGTGATGTGCACCAGCTCTACCGGGAAGCCTCCGACGGCGGCCAGCTGGTCCGCCGTCTGCTGCGTCTGGGTCAGTGCTAGCTTGCTGGCCCTGGTTCCGATCCGTACGGTCACTGCGTCCCTACTCCCCCGGCAGCGCCCGCGGACGCGGCCGGATATGCGTCATGTCCGGTGCCGACGGTGGTGTCGGCTCCGGCGATGGTGGGCTTCCCGCCGCGGAAATTGGCGCAGCAGCCCGGCCGGCAGACGTCATACCAGGGGCCCAGCCCTGTCACGGCCGGCCGGTCGCCGATGTTGTTGGCGAGCGTCCGTTCGGAGATGAGGTCAACCAGGCCGTTCACAAACTTCCGGTGCGTGCCCGGGGTGGGCACACGCGTGGCAGCCAGGCCCAGGTTGCGGCAGGTCTCCAGGGCTTCGGTGTCCAGGTCCCAGACAACTTCCATGTGGTCGCTGACGAAGCCCAGCGGGACGATGACGATGCCTTTGATGCCCTGGCCCGCCAGGTCGGCGATGGCGTCATTGATGTCAGGTTCAAGCCACGGGACGTGGGGCGCGCCCGAGCGGGACTGATACACGAGCGACCAGGGAGCGGTCAGGCCTGATTCGGCCTGCACGCGGCTGATGACGGCTGCGCCGGTGGCCAGGTGCTGGGCAACGTATGCGGAACCTTCCTCGAAATCGCGCGGCTCGTCCCCGGACCGTCCGGCGGCCTCGGCGTCCCGGGTCGGGATGGAGTGGGTGGCAAAAAGGATGTGCACGGGGGCGTCCGGCATGCCGGCCGCCGTAAGCTGCGACCGCACGTCCGCGAGCCCGGCGGCGGTTCCTTCCACGAAGGGCTCCACGAAGCCCGGGTGGTCGAAGTACTGCCGCACCTTGTCCACCTCAAGCCGGCCATCCAGTCCCGACTCCGTCAGGGCGATGCCGATGTCCTCGCGGTACTGGCGGCAGCTGGAATAACAGGAGTAGGCACTCGTGGTGACCATCAGCAGTTTGCGGTGGCCGGCGTCGTACGCGTCCTGCAGGGTCTGCGGAATATAGGGATTCCAGTTGCGGTTGCCCCACAGCACCGGAAGTTCAATGCCGCGGGCCGAGAGCTCCGCTTCGAGGGCTGCCTTGAGCTCGCGGTTTTGCTGGTTGATGGGGCTGATGCCGCCGTTGGCCCGATAGTGATGGGAAACCTCTTCGAGCCGCTCGTCCGGGATGCCGCGGCCGCGGGTGACATTGCGTAGGAAAGGGATAACGTCGTCCTGGCCCTCGGGCCCGCCAAAGGAGGCCAGCAGGACGCCGTCATAGTTTTTGGGCGCCATCCGGCCGGTTTCGGTGACCGGGTTGATTCCGGTGAGTACGGCGCCCGCCGCGGGCTCGGGCCGGGTCATGCGAGCACCTCAGCGACTTCCACTGCGGTGACGCGGCGGCCGGTGTAGAACGGGATTTCCTCCCGTACGTGGTTGCGTGCCTCGGTGGCGCGGAGGTGGCGCATCAGGTCCACGAGGTCCACCAGTTCAGGGGCTTCCAGGCCCAGGATCCACTCCCAGTCGCCCAGGGCGAAGGAGGATACCGTGTTGGAGATGACCTGCGGGAATTCCCGGCCCAGCATGCCGTGATCGCGCAGCATCTTGCCGCGTTCGTCGTCGGGGAGGATGTACCACTCATAGGAGCGCACAAACGGGTAGACGCAGAGCCACTCGGCCGGGGCCACACCACGTGAGTAGGCCGGGGTGTGGTTCTTGGCGAATTCGGCTTCCCGGTGGACGCCCATGGCGGACCAGACAATCTCCGTTCCGGCGAAGAGCGTGCTGCGGCGGATGTCGCGGATGGCCTGCTGCAGCGCTTCGGGCTTCGGGCCGTGGAGCCAGACCATCACATCGGCGTCAGCGCGCATTGCGGAGACGTCATAGCTGCCGCGGTGCGTCACGCCGGCCTCGGCCAATCGGATCAGCAGGGCATCGAAATCGGCGGCAGCGTCAGCGCTGCGCACGAGTTCCTCGGACCGCTTGAAAACAGTCCAGAGAGTAAAGAACTGCTCGGCTGATTCTTCGGTTTTAGTGACAGATTCGGCAGAAGTGTGGCTCATGGTTACCAGTTTGCCCCTTCCCTACCGCCAAGTCGAAACCGGCGACTTCTACAAGACGTAGAAGTGCTTAATGTCACAGCTTCGGCCTGGTGCGGGTCTTGAACCGATCCGCCATAGTGGTCAGATCTTGCGGATCCGGGCAAAGAGGAGTCCAGCGGCCCCTGCAGACCCCACCAGCCCCACACCAAGCCAGACCTTCGCGGGTTCGGCCGCCTCAGCTGCCGCCGTGGCCGACGCCATGTTGTCCCGGCTGGCAGGTGCGTTTCCGTGGCGCCCCGGTCCCGAAACAGGTATGGCGTTGGCGCTGTGGGCGCCCGGGGGCTGGTTCCCGGCGGGATCGCCGTCCTGCCCGGAATCCTGGGTCCCGTCGGCAGGGGAGCCGGGCTGGCCGTCCGGCCGCGTGCCTGCCGGTGAGCCGGCGGCATCAGGTGACGTGCTCAGCGGCGCCGGAACGCTCGACGGCGATCCTGGGCTCTGGGGCGTCGTGACTTGCGGAGTCGTGCCCCGGGGAGTTGTGCCCTGGGGCGATGGGCTGGCAGACGTCGTTGGAGCGGACGACGTCGGCGCAGTTGACGTAGGGGCCGGGGACGTGGGGGCGGGAGACGGTGTAGCCGTGGCCGTCGGAGTGGGAGAGCCTGAGGGCGCGGAAGTCGGTTGGGGCGAGGCTTTGGTCTGTCCGCCGGAACCGCCCAGGAGGCCATTCAGCAGGCCATTGACCCCGGAAAGGTCTCCATCCGCTGCTACCTCGGCGGAGGCGGTGGGATCGGTACTGCCATCGGCCGCCTGGGATGCCGGCACGCCGGCGGACAGGACCAGTACCGCTCCGACGGCAGCCGCTGCAGCGCCACGCCGGAGTCCCCCATGGATACTGGTCCGGGAACGGGAAAAGTCGGACCTGTAATTAACCATAGTTATCGACCCTAGCCACGTCAGGGGGTGGATGAAAAACCGAAACCTGCACCCCGGGGCGGCCTTTTCAAGGCCCGTATTCCACTGAACAGGGGCGATGGTCAGCTGAGCAGGCTGCGAATTTCTTTTCGGGTGTCGGCCACCACGGCGGCGAGTCCATTGCCGGCTACCCATCCGCCCACTATGCCAAGACCGGCCTCTGCCGCGCAGAGTTTCCTGACCTCGGCCACCCGCGCCTTGTGCCCCACCGCCGCGAAGGGCAGGGCTCCTTGCCACCTGACAACATCCCAGCCGACGACGTCGGTCCCCTGCACCGGGACGTCCAGCAGGGCCGAAGCGTCATGCAGGGCAGCAGCCAGGAGGTCGGGGGCAGGGTCGCGGGTCCCGGCCGAGTGTTCCGAGGCTTCCAGGCGGCCGTAAGAGAGCCGCAGGACGTGCGTCCCGGGACCTGCCGCAGCGGCAAGCCAATCCCACTTCGCGGTTGCATGCGTAAGGGCTTTCGCCTGGATGCCCGGAGTCTGGGGCGCCACCAGGATCCCGGTGCCCCGCGGCCTGCCATCAAGTTCGGGCAGGTCCACCACCAGCGTGACCAGCCTGACGTCCGGCCCGCTTTCCGGGCTCCTGCCGGCGAGCCCGGGTACGGCCGCCTGAAGCAGCCCCACTGCCGCCGGGCCGGGCAGCGCCACCACCAGCAGGCCGCCGTCGTACGTTGCGTCACCGGTGGTAACCCGCCACCCGTCCGCCGTCCGTTCGATGGCGCCCGCGGCTGTTCCACTCATCAAGGTGACCCCGCGGCTGCGGAGGTCGCTGAGCAGGGCCACCACCAGGGTGTGCATCCCGCCTTCCAGGCCGGCGACGGCGGAACCCGCCTTCGCGGCGGATGGCTGGGTGGAGCCGCGCCGCTGGGCGGCCACCGCGGCGGCAAGGGAGCCGTGCTCCCGGACTCCGGACCGGAGGCCGGGGGCCACCATGTCCACGTCGAGGAGACCGGGGTCCGCGGAGTGCACGCCGCCCACCACCGGGGCCACGAGGCGCTCCAATACACGGCGGCCCATCCGTGCCCGCACCAGCGCTGCGACGCTCGTGACGTCGGCAGACGCGCCGATCGAAGCCGGCAAGTACTTATCCAGGGATGCCCGGAGCGAACCCACAAATCCCAGCGACCGCCGGACCTCCGGGTCCCACGGATTGGCAGGAATGCCCAGAACCCCGGTCTTGGGCAGTTCGCGCGGGCCGTCCGGAAGCTGCACCCAGGCGCCGCCCGGACGCGGCGCCACAACGTTGCCGCCGAGTCCAAGTTCAGCAGCAAGCTCAGCCACGGCTGAGGAGCGCGTGGCGAACGACTCTGCTCCGCTGTCCAGGGTGAGGCCGGCCACCACATGGCTGCCCACGCAGCCGCCCCAGGACGCGGTGGCCTCCAGGACGGTCACTGTATGTCCGGCGGCTGCCAACTCCCGCGCCGCCAGCAGGCCGGAGATGCCGCCGCCCAACACGACGGCGGCCCGGTTCGGCGTCAAGGAGCTGCTCATGGTCCTACTCCGGCGAAATGGAGTGGATGAGTTCTACAACGCGGGTCAGGACCGTGGGGTCGGTTTCCGGCGGCACGCCGTGGCCGAGGTTGAGCACGTGGCCGGGCGCGGAGGCGCCGGCCGCAATGACCGCACGGACGTGGGCTTCGAGCACGTCCCAGGGCGCGGAAAGCAGCGCGGGGTCGATGTTGCCCTGCAGCGGCACCGTTCCGCCCAGGCGCCGGTTGGCCTCATCCAGCGGCAGGCGGTAGTCCACACCAACCACGTCCACGCCGACATCCCGCATGGCAACAAGGAGTTCGGAGGTTCCGGTACCAAAGTGGATCAGCGGCGCGCCGAGGTGGCGGACATGGTCCAGCGCCCGGGCCGAGGCGGGTGCCACAAACCTGGTGTAGTCGGCCAGGCCCAGCGATCCCGCCCAGGAATCAAACAGCTGTCCCGCGGATGCGCCGGCTTCCAGCTGGGCGCGGAGGAACAACCCCGAGGCGTCGGCGGCCCAGTTGGCCAGCGCAATCCAGGTTTCCGGGTCCGCGTGCATCATGGTGCGCGGGCCCAGGTGGTCACGGGAAGGTTTGCCCTCAACCATGTAGGCAGCGAGGGTGAACGGGGCACCGGCAAAGCCAATCAGCGGGGTTTTGCCCAGCTCGGCGACGGTCAGCCGCACGGCTTCGCGGATCGGTTCCAGCGCTTCCCAGGTCAGCTGCGGCAGGGCGGCAACGTCTGCAGCCGTGCGCACCGGCTTGTCCAGCACGGGGCCCACGCCCGGCACAATGTCCACGCCCACGCCGGCGAGCTTGAGCGGAATGACGATGTCGGAGAAAAATATGGCAGCGTCGACGTCATGGCGCCGGACGGGCTGCAGCGTGATTTCGGCCGCGAGCTCGGGCCGCAGGCAGGAATCCAGCATGGCCACGCCTTCGCGTACCTTCAAGTATTCCGGCAGCGAGCGCCCTGCCTGGCGCATGAACCACACCGGCCGCCGCGACGGCTTGCCGCCTCGGTAGGCAGTGATGAGTGGCGAATCTGCGGTGCGGCCGTCCATCAGCGGATGGCCGGCAGCCAGGGCACTGTGGTTAGACAGGACACGAGACGCGGCATTGGGCACGGCGGAGCTGGAAGTCATGCCTTTGATTGTGCCCAAAATCGGCCCCAAAAGATAACGACAGCCTGTCACCTGCGGATGCCCCGGCCGCGCCGTGGCAGGAAATACGGCCCTTACCTCCCGCTGCTGTTTTGCCGGGTTGTTCTACCGGGCAACGAAAAAGCTATGATTGATCTGCTGTGGTTCTTTTTTCATTGGTGGCTACACACGCCGACATCGACCTTGAGACCGTTGCTCAACTGAGCAACGGTGCTTCCGGTATCGCAACATCCGCACTCTCCGGATCGCCGGCAGTGACGGGTGCGATTGTGCTTGCCACCTGCAACCGGTACGAAATCTACGGGGAAGCGCCCCACGCTGACGATGTTGAGGCCGCACGTGCGGCTCTCGTGTCCGAGATCAGCGGACTCAGCGGACTCAACGAACAGCTCGTGTCCCGCTCCTTCAGCACACGCACCGGTCCCGAAGTCAGCCAGCATCTGTTCGCCGTCAGCTCCGGGCTGGACTCCGCCGTGGTGGGTGAACGTGAGATCGCCGGCCAGGTCCGCCGGGCCCTCATCACGGCCCAGCACGAGGGCACGGCCAGCTCGGGCCTGGTCCGCCTCTTCCAGGCCGCCTCCAAGACGGCCAAGGATGTCGGGGCGCAGACCGCCCTCGGTTCCCGGGGCCTGTCCATCGTTTCCGTGGCACTGGATCTGGCCACGGACCTTTCCGAGTGCCCCGACTGGTCAGCGAAGAAGGTGGTGGTGTTCGGCACCGGAGCCTACGCCGGCGCCACCATGGCGCTGCTCCGCGAAAGGGGCTGCCACGACATCTCCGTGTTCTCCTCGTCGGGACGCGCCGAAGCGTTTGTCGCCACCCGCGGCGGCACATCGCTGGATAGCGGTTCCCTGCCGGTAGCCGTGGCTGCGGCCGACGTCATGATCGGCTGCAGCGGCTCCGACACCCGGGTCGAGGCCGGTGAACTTGCCGAGATCCGCGTGGACTCCGTCCAGCCGCTGATCGCGATCGACCTCGCCCTCACCCATGATTTTGACCCTGAGGTCGGCCAGCTCGACGGCGTTGAGCTGCTCACGCTGGAATCCGTGCGTTTGGCGGCACCGCAGGAGCAGGCCGAGTCCCTCACCCAGGCCAGCGGCATTGTGTCCGGCGCGGCCCAGGCCTTCGAGCAGGAACGGGAAGCCCGCTCGGTGGATTCCGCCATAGTGGCCCTCCGCCGGCACACCATGAACGTCCTGGACGCAGAAATGGAGCGCGTCCGTGCCCGCCACGGCTGCACAGCCGCCGCCGAAGAAGTGGAATTCGCCCTCCGCCGGATGGTCAAGCAGCTGCTGCACGTGCCCACCGTCCGCGCCCGTGAGCTGGCCGCCAACGGCCAGCAGGACGACTATGTGTCGGCGCTCGAAACGCTCTACGGCATCACCGTGGAGCAACCGGCTACGGCAGCGCAGGCGGAGTGCCCCGCGGACCACCGGGGCCTCGAAACCGCCTGACCCACCCGCGACCCTCTCTCACGTTTAGGGGCTTTCTTGACGAAGAGGGACCCTCTTTCACTACTTTCAAGAGAGTGAGAGAGGGTCGTTGAAATAGGGGCGAAAAGTGAGAGAGCGTCATTGAAGGGCAACCGGTTAGTAGACCGGCTTTTGCGGCTCCACGTCGCGTACCCAGGCCAGGATCCCGCCGTCGAGGTGGCTGACCCGCTGATAGCCGGCCTTCCGCGCAGCCTCCAGCACGTTGGCTGACCGGGTGCCGGCCTTGCAGTGGAACACAATGTCCTTGTGCTGCGGGAGTTCCGCCCATGCCTCCCCCGCGAGGATCCTGCCCTGCGGGATCAGCACCGAGCCGTCGATGCTCACGATTTCGCGTTCTCCGGTTTCCCTGACGTCCACCAGCTCGAAGTCCTTCAGGCCTGCCTTCCGGGACGCCAGCATGGTGGCCAGCTGGGTTGCCGTTACCGTGTGCTCCGTGTCTGCGGCGACGACAGGAGTGATGCCGCAGAAGGCTTCGTAGTCCGTCAATTCCGTAACGGGGACCGCTGCCGGGTCCTT
This sequence comes from Pseudarthrobacter sp. AB1, assembly GCF_014926485.1. Classification (NCBI taxonomy): domain Bacteria; kingdom Bacillati; phylum Actinomycetota; class Actinomycetes; order Micrococcales; family Micrococcaceae; genus Pseudarthrobacter; species Pseudarthrobacter sp. AB1. The sequence goes on along the minus strand of NZ_PZKO01000055.1, from coordinate 237,844 downwards.
GGACACACGGATCTCGCGCCAGCTGCCCCCCAGCGCATCAAACAGCGCCACCCGGCCCAGGAGTGAACGCCCGACGCCGGTAATCAGCTTGACTGCCTCGGTCACCATGAGTGATCCCACGGCAGCGCAGAGCATGCCGAAGACGCCGCCCTCGCCGCAGGAGGGCACCGACCCGGCCGGCGGGGCCTCGGGGTACAGGTCCCGGTAAGTGGGTCCGTGCTTTTCCCAGAACACGCTGACCTGGCCGTCGAAGCGGAAGATCGATCCCCACACATAGGGCTTGCCGAGGATGGCGGCAGCATCGTTGACCAGGTAGCGGGTGGCGAAGTTGTCCGCCCCGTCCAGGATCAGGTCGTAGTCCGCGAACAGCTCCAGCGCGTTGGAGGCATCCAGCCTGACGTTGTGCAGCCGGACCTCCACGAGCGGGTTCAGTGCGGCGACGGCGTCCCGTGCGGACTCGATCTTGGGCCGGCCCACGTCGGTCACACCGTGGATCACCTGGCGCTGGAGGTTGCTCAGGTCAACGACGTCGTCGTCGACGATTCCCAGGGTCCCCACACCCGCCGCCGCCAGGTAGAGCAGCGCCGGCGAACCCAGTCCCCCGGCACCGATGACCAGCACCCTGGCATTCTTCAGCCGCCGCTGCCCCACCGCTCCGATTTCGGGAATGATGAGGTGCCGCGAGTAGCGTTCCACCTCGGCCGGCGTCAGCTCACCGGCGGGCTCCACGAGCGGTTTAAACGAGACAGGGGAATCATTTACGGTCAAAGTCGAAGCCATACCTCAATGTATGCCCCGAGATGCCGCCAGGTCATATTACCGCGCAGTATTGTGTAGGTAACGGCAAGCGAAAGTAGGGCAACTGTGGTCCATGAAGCACGGGCTGACCGGGCGTCCGGCGGCGAACCGGCCGCACTCGAACCGGCCGCACCCCAACGGACCGCCGGCCAGCGGTCCGCCCGGCTTCCCCGGGATGAGCGCCGGGCGCAGCTTCTCGCGGCGGCCCAGGAGGTTTTTGTCGCCAACGGATACCATGGCGCGGCCATGGATGAGATCGCCGAGACGGCGCACGTCAGCAAACCGGTGCTGTACCAGCACTTCCCGTCCAAACGCGAGCTGTATCTTGCACTGCTGGACAGTCATCTCGCGTCGCTGACGGATCTGATGCTCGGGGCCCTGAGCTCCACCGATGACAACGACGAACGCGTGCAGGCCGTGATGCGCGCTTACTACCGCTTCATCGCCAGCGATGACCAAGCGCACCGCCTGGTCTTCGAATCGGACCTCATCAACGATCCCGATGTCAGTTCACGGCTCGAGACATTCAACAAGACGTTCGCGGATGCCGTGGCCCGCGTGATCGCCGAGGACACCAAACTGCCGCACCTTGAGGCGCAGCTTCTGGGCCGCGGCCTGGCCGGAATGGCCCAGGTCAGCGCGCGGTATTGGCTTGAAACGGACGGGAACCTGGACCTCGATGTGGCCAGCGACCTCATTTACCGTTTAGCTTGGCGCGGAATCTCTCGCTTCCCCAAAGAGTCCTAGACTACAAATAAGAGAACCCAAGAAACTTTGATTGGCTGGGAGGCCCCCTGTTGGAAATTAAGATCGGCATTCAGAACATTGGCCGCGAAATCGTCCTGGAATCGGCTCAGGATGCAGACACTGTAGCCACGGTTGTTGAAGAAGCCATCACCAAGGGCACCGAACTCCGCCTCAAGGACGACAAGGGCCGCATCATCATCATTCCCGGCAACGCCCTGGGCTACGTGGAAATCGGCGCCGAAGAGGCCCGCAAGGTCGGTTTCGGCCAGTTCTAGCAGGTCCGCGGCCGGCCGCTTGACGGTTGGCCGCTGCTTTCCGAGGAGATTAGATGCTTTCGCTGACCATCGTTGTCCTGGTAACAGTGGCCGCAGGTCTTATTGTCTGGGCCAATGACAAGCGCCATACCCGGTATGGGACGGGGTTGCCCGCAGGGGTTGCCGTTGTGGTGGGTGCGGTCAGTTGGATCATCTTTATCGCGGCAGGATTTGGCTACCAGCCGGGCCTGACGTGGATTCCCTGGGTCCTGCCCATGGCGCTGGGCACTGTCGCTGCCATCGGGACGGTCATCTACCTCGGGCGGACCCGCGAAGGCCACGATACTCAGCGGCTGACGCAGGCCCTCAAACTGTAGGCATTTCCTTATAGAACGGTGACCACCACCCAGCAGGGTGGTGGTCACCGTCAGTTAAGCCACCGGTTGGGCAGTGGCACCAAGCCGGGCGGCAGCAGCGCTCACGGCCGCCGCAGCAGTGGCATCCCGCTCAGTGGCCTTGCCGCCGACGTCGTGGGACGTATAGCGGAGATGCACCCTGTTGTAGCGCCAGTCAAGGTCCGGATGGTGGTTCTGTTCTTCGGCCAGGCGTCCGACGGCGGCAATCAGCTCGAGTGCGGCGGCCGCCGTCGGCGTCTTATAGACAGCAACAAGCCCGCCGAGCCGGTACTGCCAGTCGGGCAGCGCGGCGAGGACGGCCTCGATGCGCTCAGGCGTGAGTGTGTCTTGCTTGCCGGCCATGGCGGCCTCCTTGGCTCGTCCGGTGAGCTCGCCCGGCTTTTGGCCGAGGGCGCCCGGCCTGGAGAAAACGGCCTAGAGAAACTCTGCCCGGCCTTCCATGGCCGATGACGCCAAAGCGTGCTCGCGGCGCGGAATCCTGCCGGCCGCTTTCGCCAGCCTACCGGCGATGACGGCGTGTTTGAAGGCCTCCCCCATGAGTGCCGGGTTCTGCGCACGCGTGACCGCGGTGGCCAGCAGCACGGCATCACAGCCAAGCTCCATGGCCAGTGCGGCGTCGGATGCCGTGCCAATGCCGGCGTCCAGCACAACGGGCACCGAGGCGCGCGAGACGATCAGTTCGATGTTGTGTGGATTCAGGATTCCCAGGCCGGTACCGATGGGCGCTCCGAGCGGCATGACCGCGGTGGCACCCAGGTTTTCCAGCCGCAGCGCCAGGACCGGGTCATCGTTGGTGTAGGCGAACACCTTGAAGCCCCGGTTTACCAGCTGTTCGGTAGCATCCACGAGCTCCACGGCGTCCGGCAGCAGGGTCTGTTCGTCGGCGATGACTTCCAGCTTGAGCCAGTCCGTTTCCAGCGCTTCGCGGGCAAGTTCCGCCGTCATAACCGCGTCCCGGGCCGTGAAGCAGCCTGCAGTGTTGGGCAGGATCCGGATCCCGTGGTCCACCAGGAGCTGGAAAAGGGACCCCGACTCGGCCGGCGAATAGCGCCTCATGGCCACCGTGGTCAGTTCGGTTCCGGACGCCAGCAGGGCAGCGCCCAGCCCGTCGAGGCTCGGGGCCCCCCCGGTGCCCATGATAAGGCGGGAGCCGAGCTCGACGCCGTCGATCACCAGCCTGTCAGCTGCTTCGGCCGGCTTCTGTGTGCTGATGTTGCTGGTTACTGTCATGGTGTCAGCCTCCCTGGACTGCTGTGACCAGTTCGACGTCGTCACCTTCGGCGAGCGCCGTGACGAACCACTGGCTGCGGGGTACTACTTCGGAGTTGTGGGCGACGGCGACGCCAAGTTTCTGCCCGTCTGTCGCCTGGCCGTCAGCTGCGAGGGGGCGGCCTGTGATCTGGCTGATGAGGGTGGTGATGGAGGCGTCGTCCGCGACGGAATGGCGCGAGCCGTTGAGGGTGATGTTCATGCTGATTCCTTCTGAGGGTCGAGGTCCTTCATGATGCTGATGTCCGTGGGTGGGGACTGTGTGCCGGCTGTGCGGTGCTGGCTTGAAAAGCGGGCCGGGTTGAGCGCCCCCCAACGAGGATCCGTCCGGCCGTCGAGCAAGTCCCGGCAGATCGCTGCCGCCGCCGGAGCCAGGAGCACTCCATGACGGAAGAACCCGGTGGCAACAATCAGCCCGGCAATGTTCCCCAGGCTCTCCTGGTTTCCCGTTCCTGGTGCGGAAACCGGTACGCGGCCCAGGAGCGGCGCGTTGTCCGGGGTCGCCGGCCTTGCCCGCGCCGTACATTCGAGGAGTTCAAGCTCCGAGACGGCCGGCACCAGGACCTGGGCGTCACGCAGCAGCTGGTAGACGCCGCCGGCCGAGACAGCACCATCGCCTGTCCCGGCGAGCGCGTCCTCCCGTTGCGTTGCCCCGATCACCACCGTGCCGTCCCCTCTGGGAACGATGTAGACCGGCACGCCATGGACTATTCCGCGGACTGTCGAGGTGAGGAGCGGGCGCAGGTGCTGCGGCACAGCAAGTCGAAGGATGTCACCGTAGACGGGCCGCAGGGGCAGGTACAGCCCAACCGGCAGGCCTTCCAGCGAGGCCGCCTGCAATCCGTTGGCCACGATAGTCTCGCCGGCCTGGACTGTTCCGCCGTCGGCGAGCGCCACGCCGCTGACGCGGCCGTCCTCCCAAAGAACGGCAGCGGCCCGCTGGTCAACGGCGAATCCCCCGCGGGCACCTGCCACGGCGGTTTCTGTTCCCGGTTCATGGAGGGCCAGGACTTCCTGGAGGCACGCCACCAGCCTACGTGGATCCACCTGGTGGTCTGCGGGGATGTCCAGGGCACAGGAGATGGCCGGGCTGAGCAGGGATTCCCTGGATCTGGCCTCACGGACAGTCAGGGGTTCCACCACCAGGCCGCTGGCCTGCTGCACGGCCCGGAGGTCCATCAGCGCCCTGCGGTCCGCGGCGTCCGCGCCGATGGCGAGGGTCGGCGTCGTCAGGTATCCGGTCTCGCCAGCCCCTGCCAGAGCAAGGTCTGCCGCGAAGGCGGGCCACAGGCCGGAGGACGCAAGCATCAGCGCCAGGAGGTCTTCCTCCTGATAGTGGAGTTCGCTTACAGGGGCCAGCATGCCGGCGGCTGCCCAGGTGGCGCCTCTCCCGGGCGCGTCATCGATCAGCACAACGGAACGGCCGGATCGCCGGGCCTCCCAGGCTATGGCGTGGCCGATGACTCCACCGCCGATGACCGCCACGTCGGCGTGCAGCACGGAGTCCGGTCGGGCTGATGCAGTCTCAGGCGGGCTGCCTATTGCGGGGGGCATATGGTTCCTTCCCTACGCCGGTACTAGCCGGATCAGGTCAAGCGGTCGGCTCTGACGCCCTCTCAGCCCGGCCGCTTTGTGACGGCTGCAACGGGCTCCCGCAGTACTCGCCCAGTTTAGGGGAATTAGGCTGGTTTCCATGAACGCGCAATCCTTCGCCGCTGCAGGCACGCCCTCCGCCAGCTCTTCCACCCCCGAATCCTTGATCGCAACAGACCCCACCGGCGGCACAGGCCCGGGCCTCCCGCACAGCGCCCGGCTGTACCTATGCACAGACTCACGCCGTGACCGGGGCGACTTTGGCGAGTTTGTGGACGCGGCTTTTGCCGGCGGCGTCGACATCATCCAGCTCCGAGACAAGGCGATCGAGGCGGCGGAGGAGCTGGAGCTGCTGGCCGTGCTTCAGGCCGCGGCCGAACGCCACGGAAAGCTATGGGCCGTCAATGACCGCGCCGATGTCGCTATGCTGTCCGGCGCCCCCGTCTTCCACATCGGGCAAAAAGACCTGCCGGTCGCTTCCGCCCGCGCCCTGCTCGGGGCACCCACAGCGATCGGGCTGTCCACGCACACCGCCGAACAGATCGAAGGCGCCATCCGGCTGTCCGGCGGGCTGACGTCCGAACGCGGCCTGGACTACTTCTGCGTCGGACCGGTCTGGGCCACTCCCACCAAGCCCGGCCGGGCCGCCGTCGGCCTTGAGCTGGTGCGGTACGCTGCCGAAGCAGTCCGCGCTGCCGGTGGCGCCCAGGCCACGCTGCCCTGGTTTGCCATCGGAGGCATCGATCTTGGCAACGTGGAGCAGGTGGTGGAGGCCGGTGCCGGCAGGATTGTGGTGGTGCGCGCCATCACCGAGGCCCCCGATCCCGCAGCGGCTGCCGCAGCACTCGTGGCGGCCCTGAACGCAGGCGCATCCTGACAATCCCACGCGTGGCGGACCGTGGGCGTGCACGATCCATGAAAATCGGGCTAACCTGATTTTCGTGTCACATCATCGGTTGGCCCCCAACGTCCACGAGCAGACCAACGAGCTCGCGGCGGCACTGAGCGCCCTGCGGACCGAGCTGGAACTGCCCGGACCCTACCCGGCGGAGGCGGTCCGGGACGCGGAAGCGGCAGTGGCCGCACACGAGTTGCCAGGCGCTGACCTGACAGACGTGGACTTCCTCACCATCGATCCGGCGTCCTCCACTGACCTGGACCAGGCGCTGTTCATCGAGCGCGCGGACGATGGCTACCGCGTGCTTTATGCCATCGCTGACGTGCCGTCCTTTGTCCGCCCCGGCGGCATGCTGGATGCAGAGACCCGGCGCCGCGGCCAAACGTTCTACGCCCCGGACGGCCGGATCCCGCTGCACCCGGAGGTCATCAGCGAAGGAGCCGGCAGCCTCCTGGCCGGGCAGCTTTGTTCCGCCTACGTGTGGGAGTTCGGGCTGGACGACACCGCACAGATCTCCACGGTCAGTGTCCGCAGGGCCACCATCCGCAGCAGGGCCAAGCTGAGCTACAAGGGAGTCCAGGCCGAACTCGACGCCGGGACGCCAGGTCCCGTGCTGCAGCTCCTGAAGGAAGTGGGGCTCAAACGGGTTGAACTGGAGCGGCAGCGTGGCGGCGCCAGCCTGAACATGCCCGAGCAGGAAATCGTGCAACTGCCCGACGGCGGCTACCGGATTGCCGCGGCACCGCAGCTTCCGGTGGAGGACTGGAACGCCCAGATTTCCCTGATGACCGGAATGGCGGCAGCGAACCTGATGTTGGCGGGAAAGGTGGGCATCTTGCGCACCATGCCGGCGCCGGACGAGCGCTCCCTGCGTCACTTCCGCCTCCAGACCGAGGCATTGGGCAAGCCCTGGGACGGCAAAATCAGTTACGGCGAATACCTCCGCAGCCTTGATCCGACAGAGCCCCGGCAACTGGCCATCCTGCACTCGGCCGGCATGCTGTTCCGCGGCGCCAGCTACACGGCGTTTGACGGCACCGTCCCGGACGACGCCGTCCAGTCCGCCATCGGCGCCGCCTATGCCCACACCACAGCACCGCTCCGGCGCCTCATCGACCGCTTCGTGCTGGTGATCTGCGAAGCGCTGAGCAACGGCAAGCCGGTACCGGACTGGGCGCGGGAAGCCCTGCCGTCCCTGCCGGAGATCATGGCCGGATCCGACCAGTTGGCTTCGCGGATGGAGCGCATGGCGCTGGACACGGTGGAGGCCGCGCTCCTGGTCAACCATGTGGGCCAGGAATTCGAGGCGATCGTGATTTCCGGCTCCAAGCCACAAAAGGACAACGGAAACGGGAAAAACGGCAACGGCGCCAGGAACGGCGCTGCGAAAAACGGGAACGGCCCCTCGGGGGTCATCCAGATCGCCGAACCCGCCGTGACGGCCCGCTGCGCCGGCGACCTGGAATCGGGCACAAAGGTGCGTGTCCGCCTGATCTCCTCCGATATTGCCGCGCGCGAGGTCCACTTCGAGCTGCTGGCCTGAACCATCAGTGCCCGGCCTGATCGGCCCAAAGCCGGGATTCAGGGTCCGTGCCGCTAGACTGAAGAAGTAGATATGGATGCCCGGTCGTTGATTTCCTTGATTTGAATTCAACAAGCCCGCCCCTACGCGATCTTGAGATGCACCCGTTGGTCACCAGTGCCAGCATTTTGATAGCCCGCGATCGGCTTCCACTGGATTTGCTTGCGCGCTTCGAGCGTGCTCCGGAACGGCCACGTTGGCCGGCCCGTTGAGCAGGCAGCGCCAATGCCCAAATGAATTAAGGAAACTCCACTGTGAGTGAATTGCATACCCACCAGATCCTGACTGACGACTCCGGCATCGAGACGATCGAACCCGAAGAAACCATCATCTCGGACGAGAAACCGCACGAGATTGAGGAAAAATCCTTCGCTGACTTCAACGTCCGCGCCGACATCGTGGAATCCCTTGCCGACGCCGGGATCACCCACCCCTTCCCCATCCAGGCCATGACCCTGCCCGTGGCGCTTTCGGGCCACGACATCATCGGGCAGGCCAAGACCGGCACCGGCAAGACCCTCGGCTTCGGCATCCCCGCCCTGCAGCGCGTTGTGGGTCCGGACGACGCCGGCTATGACAAGCTCGCAGTTCCCGGCGCACCGCAGGCCCTGGTCATCGTGCCCACCCGCGAACTGGCCGTCCAGGTGGCCAACGATCTCCAGAACGCCTCCCGCAAGCGCAACGCCCGCATCACCACCATCTACGGCGGCCGTGCCTACGAGCCCCAGGTGGAGGCCCTGCAGAACGGCGTCGAAGTGGTCGTCGGTACCCCCGGCCGCCTCATTGACCTTTACAAGCAGAAGCACCTCGTCCTGAAAAACGTCAAGATGGTCATCCTTGACGAGGCCGACGAAATGCTGGACCTCGGCTTCCTCCCGGACGTGGAAACGCTGATCGCCGGTACCCCTGCGGTTCGGCAGACGCTGCTGTTCTCCGCCACCATGCCCGGCCCTGTCATCGCCATGGCCCGCCGGTACATGACGCAGCCCACGCACATCCGGGCCGCTGATCCGGACGACGAGGGTCTGACCAAGCGCGACATCCGCCAGCTCATCTACCGTGCCCACAGCATGGATAAGATCGAAGTTGTGGCCCGCATCCTGCAGGCCCGCGGCCGCGGCCGCACCATCATCTTCACCAAGACCAAGCGCACCGCCGCGAAGGTTGCCGAGGAACTGGTGGACCGCGGCTTCGCCGCCGCCGCCATCCACGGCGACCTGGGCCAGGGCGCCCGCGAGCAGGCCCTCCGCGCCTTCCGCAACAACAAGGTGGACGTCCTGGTGGCCACCGACGTCGCCGCCCGCGGCATCGACGTCGACGACGTTACGCACGTCATCAACTACCAGTGCGTCGAAGACGAAAAGATCTACCTGCACCGAGTGGGCCGCACCGGCCGCGCCGGAAACAAGGGCACTGCCGTGACCTTCGTTGACTGGGACGACATGCCGCGCTGGGGCCTGATCAACAAGGCCTTGGGACTCAGCGTCCCGGAGCCCGTGGAAACGTACTCCTCCTCGCCGCACCTCTACGAAGAGCTGGACATCCCGCAAGGCACCAAGGGCCGCCTGCCCCGCAACAAGCGCGTGCTGGCCGGCGTCGACGCCGAGGTCCTCGAGGACCTGGGCGAGACCGGCAAGAAGAACACCCGCCCCAGCGGTGGCCGCGACAGTGGACGAGACGGCGGGCGCGACAGCAACCGCGACGCCGGCCGCTCCGGTGGTCGCGACAACAGCAGCCGCCGCACTGGCGAGCCCGGCGGACGCTCCGGTGACCGCCGTCGTCGTACCTCTGATGCGTCGACCGCCGGCACCAGCCCCGCCCCGGAACCGGCCACTGCGGCTCCAGCCGACGCCGAAGTGGACCCTCGTGCCCGCCGCAGCCGGACCCGCACCCGGCGCCGCAACGGGGAAGTAGTGGCCGGCGCCGACAACGGCCCGCAGCAGCGCAGCACCGAGGCATAACAGCGTCGATGACTGACACCGTCTGGGCGCCGGACGGCAGCAACCTGGTGGTTCACGCGGACAACGCGGAGTTCCTCCCCTCGCTGCCGGACGGCGCCTTCACCTTGATTTACGTTGACCCGCCGTTCAACACCGGCAGGGTCCAGAAGCGCCAGGAAACGCGGATGGTGCTGAACACCGACGGGGATGGCGACCGCGTGGGCTTCAAGGGGCGTTCCTACGACACCATCAAGGGCGCCCTGCACCGGTACGATGACGCCTTCAGTGACTACTGGTCGTTCCTGGAACCCCGGCTCGTAGAAGCCTGGCGGCTGCTGGCAGACGACGGCACGCTCTACCTCCACCTGGACTACCGGGAAGTCCACTACGCGAAGGTAATGCTGGACGCCATCTTCGGCCGCGAGTGCTTCCTCAACGAGATCATTTGGGCCTACGATTACGGTGCCCGCGCCAAGTACCGCTGGCCCACCAAGCACGACAACATCCTCGTGTACGTCAAGAACCCGGCGAAATACCACTTCGACAACGCAGAGGTGGATCGCGAGCCCTACATGGCCCCCGGTCTGGTGACCCCGGCGAAGCGGGAGCTCGGAAAGCTGCCCACCGACGTCTGGTGGCACACCATCGTCTCCCCCACGGGCAAGGAAAAGACCGGCTACCCCACGCAGAAGCCCGAGGGCCTCATCCGCCGTGTGGTGTCGGCGTCAAGCCGGCCCGGGGACTGGTGCCTGGACTTCTTCGCCGGTTCCGGGACCCTTGGCGCCGTGGCGGCCAAACTTGACCGGAGGTTCGTGTGCGTGGACCAGAACCAGCCGGCCATCGATGTGATGGCCAAGCGGCTGGGTGCCAAGGCGACCTTTACGTCGTTCCCGCCACGTTAGCGAGCAGTAGGCGTGGTTCTGGGCCTCCTGAACCTCTGCTACCTGCTTCTCCGCCGATGGTCTTTTAGCAACCCCCCATCAGCTGGATGCCGTGGCCAGCCTGCCGATTGTCCAGGACGACACCCTTGGAGTCACAATGCGCGTTGACCAGCAGGGCATAACCGCTGCCATTCTGAAAGTTTCCCTTCTGGCCGATTGGCGCGGTTGGATCGAGCGCTTTGAGCGATCCCGGCGGTACAAAGACCCAAGCGTTCTCCGCCACGATGAAGGCCCAATTGCCCTTGATATACAACTCGAAGCCCGGGTACGGCTCGTGGAAGGTGGCGCCGGTGAGATTGGCCGGGCGGCTGACGTTACTACAGTCCAGCGCATTGGCGGCCACAGGGACGAACAACAGTGCTACGGTCAGACCGGCCGCGGCCAGGGACTTTTTGAACATGGATTTCCTCCGTCACTCGTTGGGCACTGCTTACGACGAGACACGCAATGGGCCTTCGCCGCACCCCAGTAAGCGCTAGAGTACTCAGCGTTGACTAATAGTCAATGAGCGCTCGTTAGCTACAGATCCGCGCGCACAACGGCGGTTCCCGTGCCCAATTCCTCTATCCTTGCGAGTACCTCCGGTGCAGTGAGATTCTCACCGAAAAGATTGGGTTTTCCAGTCCCGTGGTAATCCGAAGAGCCCGTGATCAGCAGTCCGTGCTTGGCGGCAAGGCCCCTGAGGAAATCGCGCCCCTCCTCCGGGTTGTCGCGATGGTCGATCTCCAGGCCCACCAGGCCGGCGTCGATCATGTCGCGGTACGTGCGCTCCTCCACGATCCGGCCACGGCCGGACGCAACGGGATGAGCGAACACGGGAACACCACCTGCGGCACGGACAAGTTCAACGGCGGTGGCCGGGTCCGGTGCGTAGTGCTGGACAAAGTAGCGCGAATGGGACGTCAGGATGGAGGTGAACGCCTCGGAGCGGTCCGAAACCACTCCTGCCGCCACCAGGGCATCAGCAATATGCGGCCGCCCCAGGGTGGCCCCGGGAGCCACATGGTGGATGACGTCGTCCCACGTGAGCGGGTAGTCCTCGGCAAGCAAGGTCACCATGCGTTCGGCCCGGGTGAGGCGAGCGACCTTGGCCTTGGTGATCTCTTCAAGCAGTCCCGGGTGGACAGGATCGTGCAGATAACTCAACAGATGAACGCTGATGCCCTGCCCGGTCCGGCAGGAAACCTCCATGCCAGGAACCAGCTCCACTCCGTTTTCCAGCGCCGCGAGGGACGCCTCGGCCCAGCCGTCGGTCGAGTCGTGATCGGTCAGTGCCACCACGTCCAGGCCCGCCCGGGCAGCCGAAGCCATCACTTGGGCAGGGGGTTCGGTGCCGTCCGAAACATTCGAGTGGGCATGCAGGTCAATCCTCACCTGCCCAGCCTAGTTGACCGCGCCCGCGCCGGTATTGGCTCCTTTGTCGCGCGTGCCCTGATGCTGGTGAGACGATGGTGCCGTGAACGATGCCGAAAACACCCTGAACTCTGCCTCCCAGCCCCTCGACGAGCGCGTCAACAACCGCTCTCAGCGGCCCAGTTCCGCCGCCTTCAAGGCCTTTATGGCCAGCAACTGGGCGCCTTCCGAGCAACAACTGCCGGCACTCGACGCCGTGGCCAACTATGCCGCAGCCCGGCGCAAGGCCATCTCGGAGAAGTTCAAAGGCGAACGCCTGGTCATCCCCGCCGGTCCGCTGAAGGTCCGCTCCAACGACTGCGACTACCGGTTCCGTCCGCATTCCGGCTTTGCGCATCTCACCGGCCTGGGCCTGGACCACGAACCGGACGCTGTCCTCATTATGGAACCTGCCGGTGAAGGAACGGGCGACGGCGGCAGTCACCACCGTGCCACGCTGTACTTCCGTCCGCTGGCCGGCAGGGATACAGAACAGTTCTACGCTGACTCCCGTTCCGGCGAGTTCTGGATCGGTGCACGGCCCACGCTTGCCGAGTTCGAAGCGCGCCTGGGCCTGCCCACGGCCCACATCGATGGACTTGAATCCGCGATCACCGAGAACGTGGGCGCCCCCGAGATCGGCGGCATCTCCATCCGGTTGGTCCGCAAGGTGGACGAGAACATCGACGCCCTGGTGGATACTGCCCGATACAACACTGCCAAAGACCCGGACAACCTGGACCTCGCTGTCCTGGATGCACTCGATGAAAAGCTTTCCGAAGCGCTGTCCGAACTCCGCCTCCTGAAGGATGAGTGGGAAATCGAACAGATGATGACTGCGGTAGCGGCGACCGTCGAGGGCTTTGTGGAAGTGGTCAAGGCCCTGCCCCGCGCCCTGACCCATGCCCGCGGCGAGCGCGTCGTCGAAGGCGCGTTCTTTGCCCGTGCCCGCGAGGTAGGCAACGAACTGGGCTACGACACCATCGCAGCCGCCGGCAACAATGCCACCGTCCTGCACTGGACGCGGAACACCGGCCGGATCAACGCCGGCGAGCTGCTGCTGCTGGACGCCGGCGTTGAAGCGGACTCGCTCTACACCGCCGACGTCACCCGGACGCTGCCGGTTAACGGCACGTTCACCGCCGTCCAGCGCAAGGTCTACGAGGCAGTCCTGGATGCTGCCGACGCCGGATTCGCCGCTGCCCGGCCAGGTGCGAGGTTCCGTGACATCCACACCGCCGCCACCACCGTGTTGGCGGAACGCCTCGCCGAGTGGGGGCTGCTCCCGGTGAGCGTCGAGGAAGCCATCAGCCCGGAAGGCCAGCAGCACAGACGCTGGATGCCCCACGGCACCAGTCACCACCTCGGCTTGGATGTCCACGACTGTGCCCAGGCAAAGCGGGAACTTTACCTCGACGGCATCCTTACGGAGGGCATGGTCTTCACTATCGAACCGGGCCTGTATTTCAAGAACGAGGACCTGGCCATCCCCGCTGAGTACCGCGGCATCGGAGTGCGGATCGAGGACGACATCCTGATGACCGCCGATGGTCCGGTGAACCTCAGCGCCGCGCTGCCCCGCAAGGCCGATGACATCCAGTCCTGGATGGCAGGCATCTACCAGGAGCTGGCCGGCGGGTTGCCAACCCGCGATATCGGCTAGAGAACGTACGTCCAGCGCATCTCCGCGGAGATGCGCTGGACGGTCATATCCCTTGGTGAAACTCTCATAACAGTTTTTGGCAATCGCTTGCCAAAAGTTGGCGTTGATGATTACGCTAGCCCCGGAGAAAGAAATCATAGACTGACTTTTAGTCTCGGGTCTCTGCCGCAATGTACGTCTTCAAAGGAGAAGTCTCATGGGTATGTCCAAACCGCGTCGCCTCGGCACTATCGCCGCCGCGGCAGTGTCCGTTCTTATGCTTGCCGCGTGCGGCGGCTCCGGCGGCTCGGGGGGCGCCACGTCCGGCGCACCGGGCGGCAAGGTGGACGGCACCGGAAAAACGCTTAACGTCCTGATGAACGTCACCGCACAGTACCCCCAGGAACAGCAGGCCTGGTTCAAGGAAATGAGCGCCAAGTTCAAGACGGAAACCGGAGCGGACATCCAGTGGGAGACCTTCGCAACCGCCAATGACGAGATGACCCGGATCCAGACGTCAGTCGTCTCGGGCCAGGGACCAGACGTCTACGGGCTCGGCACCACCTTCACCCCCACGGCGTACTCCACCGGTGCATTCGTGAAACTGGGCGACAACGAATGGGACCAGCTCGGCGGCAAGGACAAGTTCGTTCCCGCAGCGCTCGGCATCTCCGGTCCGGATGAGGCCAACCAGATCGGTATCCCCTTTGTGAGCCGGCCGTTCGTGATGGCCTACAACACCGAGCTGCTGGCAGCTGCCGGTATTGAAAAGCCTGCCACAACGTGGGATGAGTTCACCGAGCAGGCCAAGAAGCTCACCAATGGGGACCAGTACGGTGTCGCAATTGCCTACAAGGACAACTTCGATCCCTGGAAATACATCTGGGGCATGTCCATCCAGGCAGGCAACCCCCTGATTGACGGAAGCAAGGTCCGTCTCGATGACCCCATCACGAAGAAGGCCTACGAGACCTACTTCGGGTGGGTGACCAAGGACAAGGTAGTTGACCCCTCCTCCGTTGGTTGGGCCAACCCCCAGGCCCTGGCCGCCTTCGCGGCAGGAAAGGCAGCGTACTTCCCCATGACGTCGCCGCTGTCCATCCCCGCACTGGACGCCTCGGCAGTCAAAGGCAAATACAAATACGCCCTGATGCCCACTGTTCCCCCGGGGGCGACCTCCAACCCTTCCGACGGTAAACCTGCCGCCAGCATCCTCTCCGGCGACAACCTCGTGGTGGCTGACTATTCGAAGCAGAAGGACCTCGCCTTCGCGTTCATCAAGATGATCACCGACAAGGACGTCCAGCTCAACTACTTCAAGGTCTTCGGCCAGCTTCCCGCCAATCAGGAAGCCGCGAAAGAACTTGCAACCAACGAAGTCATTGCGCCGGCCCTTGAGTCCGGAGCCAAGTCTGTAGCCACCCCGTTCAGCGGCGCGTGGGGCGATGTCCAACTGTCGCTGACCAACGTGGTTGTCCAGTCCATTCCGGATCTTTCCTCCGGTGCAGTCAGTGATGCCAGCCTGTCCCAGCGGCTCAAGGACGAACAGGCCAAATCGCAGACCGCATTGGACCGGGCCAAGAAGTAAGACCGACCCACCAACTGCGGAAGGTTACGGAAAATGGCTAGCAGCGTTACCGAGCCCCGGCCATCAGACAGCAATCCGCTGGCCGGGGCGGACGCCGGACTTGGCGAAACGACACCCCCCGGGAAGCGACGCAAGGGGCTCAGCGAGAAGAACCGGCCCCTGTGGCTCCTGATCCCCGGCGGACTGCTGATGACCCTTGTCATCCTTGTCCCCTTGGCCATGGGCATCTGGATGTCCCTGATCGATCTGGATCAGTACACCCTTCGCCAATGGGTTAATGCCGAATTCATTGGCATCCAGAACTACATTGAAGCGGCCGTCAGCAGCGAGTTGCTCCGCTCCATCTGGCTCTCCGTTTCGTTCGCGGTGATTTCCACTGTGGTGACCGTCCCGCTGGGCGTCGCCGCCGCCGTCGTCACCCAGAACGCGTACCGTGGCCGCGCAATGGTGCGCTCTGTCTTCCTGATCCCCTATGTCCTGCCGTCATTTGTGGTGGCCAGCGTGTGGCGGACAATGCTGCAGCCGGATGGCATCGTGAACGTGACGCTGACCAACCTGGGAATGGACGGCGGGCTGTGGCTCAACGGGCCCAACGCATACTGGACACTGGTCTGGGTGGAAATCTGGGCGGCCTGGCCCTTCATCTACCTGCTGGCGCTGTCCGGCCTCCAGGCGGTGGACCACGAGGTCCACGAGGCATCGGCCCTGGACGGGGCACTGTGGTGGAACAAGCTGCGGTACGTGATCTTCCCCTACCTCAAAGGACCGGTTTCGCTCGCCTTCCTGCTGGCCACACTGAACCACATCAACAACTTCACTCTCCCCTATGTCCTGTTTGGTGCGCCGGCACCGTCCGATGTGAATGTGCTGCCGATCCTGGTTTACGTCACCAGCTTCCAGAGCTTCCGGTTTGGCCTCAGCGCCGCGATGGCGGTCGTTTCGCTGATACTCATTGCCATTCCGCTCTTCATCTACCTGCGCGCAGTCCGGCTTGATGTGCACGAAGGAGGAAAGAAATGACCATCGACGCGGCCAACCCGATCAAGCAGCAGAAGAAGCAGCCCATCCGGCGTGACGCAGCCCTGGAGGTTACACGCCTGATGCCGAGGCCGCTGCTTGCAACGCTCACGGTCCTGCTCTGCGCCGTGGTCCTCATCCCGATCGCGTATATCTTCCTGGCGTCGCTGAACACGGATGTGGGCGTCGCCAGCGGCGAGTTCTGGCCCAGCAGCTTCTCCTTGGACAGCTACACCAAGATCTGGGATTCCGTGGGGCTGGCGAAGGCCATCGGCAACAGCCTGATCGTTTCCGGCGCCACGGCAGTCGTCTCGGCCATCATGGCTATCGGCACGGCTTACGTGCTGGTCCGGTTTAAGTTCCGGGGGCGCCTGACCGTGCTGCGCGGGCTTCTGGGTCTCCAGTCCATTCCGGGAACCCTGATGCTCCTGCCCGTATTTGTGCTTTTCTCTTCCGCAGGCACCTACTTGGGTGTGACCGTCATCGGCACGCTCTGGGGCCTGTTTATCGCCTACCTGACGTTCGCGCTGCCGTTCTCAACCTGGGTGATGGTTACGTACCTCCGCGGCCTGCCGAGGGAATTGGAGGAAGCAGCACGCATCGATGGAGCCTCCAACCTCGGGATCCTTTTCCGGATCATCATTCCGCTCAGCTGGCCCGGAATCATCGTTTCGGCTATTTTCGCTTTCCTTCTGGGCTGGAATGACGTGCTGTTCGCGTCTGTGTTCACCCGGCCGGACACGCACACCGCCGCGGTTGCGCTGCAGGTCTTCGCGTCCGCCGTCGAGGGTGGAGCGATTCCGGTGTACTCGCAGATGATGGCGGCTTCGCTGGTCTGTGCCGTCCCTGTGGTGGTGCTGTACTTCATGTTCCAGAAGTACCTCGTTGGCGGCCTGACTGCCGGCAGCGTCAAGTAGGACGGCTTCACAAACAACTCCGCCCGGTGCAGCTGCACCGGGCGGAGTTGTTTGTTTACTGCCGGCATCGCTCCTCGGACCATGGATCACCAGGCCTCCGGGGGCGCGGCCTAAGGTGTGGATTCTCCGGAGTCCTTGGGGGCCTCAGCCTGGGACTGCGTCCGGGACTGTTCTGTGGGCCGCTGGCCTGTTCCGGGTTGTTCCGAACCGGGCTGTTCTGAGCCAGGCTGTTCTGAGCCAGGCTGTTCCGTGCCGGGCTGGCCTGTAGTGGCCTGGTCTGTGACACGGACTCCGTACTGGGGCCGGCCGTCAGGGAGGTCCGGGTAGCGGACGGCGGCCGCGGGAGCCTTCGCCGGCTGGGCCGCTGCCTCCGGCTGCTGCGCGCCCTGCTCCGGGCCGGCGGCGTGGCCTACACCTTGGGCTGCCCCCTGGCCCGGAGTACCAGCACCCTGCTGTCCGTAGGGGTCATTCCAGCCGGCAGGGCGCGCGGGTGCCGGACCGGACTGATTGCCGGGCTGGTCCTGCTGACCGGACTGCTGGCCCGTTTGGCCGTACTGCTGGTTCTGGTAGCCCTGCGGATTGTAGGGGGCCGCTGCTGCGTCCGAACGGTTCATGGGCAGTTGCTGGAGCAGCCGGCGCGCATCATGGGCGGCTTCCACCGACACCACAACGTCGTAGGTGGTGGCCACCACCTGGCTGGTGGAGGTGAAATCCCGCTTTCCGCGCTGCATGGCATACGTGACAATCCCGAACAGCATAAAGAAGGCAGCGCCCATCAGCACAGACGCCAGGATCGAGAAGTAGCCGGGCGAGGGTGCGAAGAACGAAAGCATAACGCCAACGAAAAGGCCGAACCACATGCCGCTGAGCGCCCCGGAGAGAGCTACCCGGGGGTAGCTGAGGCGGCCGGTCACCCGCTCAACCATCTTCAGTTCGTTGCCCACGATCGAAACCATGTGGACCGGGAACTGCTGGTCGGCGAGGTAATCCACCGCCTTCTGGGCATCCAAGTAGGAGGTGTACGAGCCCACGGTATCGCCGGTAGGCACCGTCCGGGCGTCGTCGGGCCCGCTGGGGCCACCGGCCTTGGGAGCACCAAAAATGTTTGACATACACCCATTCTTGCCCATCCGCATGTATGCCGCCTGTAGATTCAGCTAAAAGAGAGCAGACTCGGTAGCCTGTAGACGTGAGTACAAATCTTTCGCGCGTCTTCGTGGCCCGTCTGCTGGGTCTTGACGTCTTCGACCCTTTAGGCGACCGCCTGGGCAGGTTGCGCGATGTGGTGGTGCTCTCACGTGGCAGCCGCGGTGCCCCGCACGTGGTGGGCATCGTCGTCGAAGTTCCCGGCAAAAAGCGGGTCTTTGTACCGATGACACGCATTACCTCCATCGACCAGACACAGATCATCTGCACGGGACTGGTTAACCTCCGGCGCTTTGAACAGCGCGGCGCGGAGACGCTGGTGGTCGCGGAAATGTTCGACCGCCGCGTAACCCTCCGGGACGGCAGCGGCGACGCCACCATCGAGGACATCGCCATGGACCAGCACCGGTCCCGCGACTGGTTCGTGAGCAAGCTGTTCGTCCGCCGGGGCCACTCGCTGTCCCCGCTCAGCCGGCTGCGCCGGAACGAGACCATGATCATCGACTGGGCCGACGCCCTCCAGGGTGCCCGCACTGAACCGCAGGCAGCCACGCAGTTCGTCGCCAACCACGAGGACCTCAAACCCGCAGACTTTGCCGAAGCCCTGCAGGAAATGAGCGACAAACGCCGGTTCGAGGTGGCCAGCGAACTCCAGGACGAGAGGTTGGCTGACGTCCTGCAGGAGCTGCCCGAGGACGATCAGGTGGAAATCCTGTCCGCCCTTGACGTCCAGCGCGCAGCCGACGTCCTGGAGGAGATGGATCCCGACGACGCCGCCGACCTCCTCGGCGAACTGCCGACAGCACAGGCGGAGGAACTGCTCCAGCTCATGGAACCCGAAGGCGCCGACGACGTCAGGCGGCTCCTCGAATACGACGAGGACACCGCCGGTGGCCTGATGACGCCGGTTCCGGTGATCCTTCCCCCGGAGGCGACTGTCGCCGAAGCACTGGCCCACGTCCGCCGCGAGGAACTCTCCCCCGCCCTGGCCTCGTCCATTTTCATCACCCGGCCTCCGCTGGAAACTCCCACCGGACGCTTCCTCGGTGTGGTCCACATCCAGCAGCTCCTGCGTTTCCCACCCTTCGAGCCCTTGGGCAACCTGGTGGACAAGAACCTTGAACCGTTGTCCGATCAAGCCCACATCAGCGAAGTAGCCCGCACCCTGGCAACGTACAACCTGAACTCCCTTCCCGTGGTCAACGACGCCGGCCGGCTTGTAGGGGCGGTGACTGTTGATGACGTCTTGGATCATCTGTTACCCGATGACTGGCGCGCCCATGATGGCGAAGCCCCGATAAGAAAACTGGGAGGCCGCATTGGCTGACACCGGCGCCCCCAAGAATCCCAACAAGCAGGCCGCGGCCAAGGGCGGGCTCGACACACCCCTAAGCGGCCGCCAACGCATCCTGCCAAAATTCTCGCCGGATCCGGACGCGTTCGGCCACGCCACGGAAGGCTTCGCCCGGTTCATGGGCACGCCACAGTTCCTGGTCTACATGACGGTCTTCGTTGTCATCTGGCTGGTCTGGAACACGTGGGCACCGGAGGCGTGGCAGTTCGATTCGCGCATCCTCGGCTACACGCTCCTGACGCTCATGCTGTCGCTGCAGGCCTCGTACGCAGCTCCGCTGTTGCTGCTTGCCCAGAACCGGCAGGATGACCGGGACCGCGTCTCGCTCCAGCAGGACCGGCAGCGCGCCGAACGCAACCTGTCCGATACCGAGTACCTCACGCGGGAACTGGCCTCCCTGAGGATCGCCCTGCGCGAAGTTGCCACCCGCGACTACGTCCGGGCCGAACTGCGAACACTCCTCGAGGACATGCTGGAAGCCCAGGAGGAACTGCGGACCCATGATCACGCCGGAGCCGGCAGCCACGAGTCACCGCGCGAAAAGATCAAGGACAGGCTCAAGGAAAAGCGGGATAAGCAGCGGAATCCCCGCACGCAGCAGATTCCCAAGGTCAAATCCAGCCACGCCGCCAAAGAGCAGGCAGCCAAGGACCAGGCCCATAAGGAGTCATCCGTTCAGGACCCGGCCGTCCCGGAGCACCACCCCACCACCGAAAGCTGAGCCCTGCCCCTATGAGCCACCCCCTGGAGCAGGCAGTCAACGCTGCACTGGCCACCGTAATCGATCCCGAGCTTCGCCGTCCCATCACGGAGCTCGGCATGGTGGAGTCCGTGGACATCTCTGCGGACGGCCACGTCAGGCTGGCCGTCCTGCTGACAATCGCGGGCTGTCCCCTGCGCGGGACCATTACTGCCGACTCCGAAAAGGCGCTGTCCGCAGTGCCGGGCGTGACCGCCGTCGACGTTGAACTGAAGGTGATGAACCAGGCCCAGCGGGACGCCCTGAAGGAGCAGCTCCGCGGCGCCCCCGGCCAGCGCGGGATTCCGTTCAACGAGCCGGGGTCGCTGACCAAGGTATTTGCGGTGGCCAGCGGCAAAGGCGGTGTGGGCAAGTCATCGCTGACGGTCAACCTGGCCTGCGCCCTGGCCGCCCAGGGGCTACGGGTTGGCATTGTGGACGCCGATGTCCATGGATTCTCGGTTCCGGCCCTGATGGGCATCACGCAGGCGCCCACCCGGGTGGACGACATGATCCTGCCGCCGGTGGCCTACGGCGTGAAAGTGATTTCCATCGGCATGTTCGTGGCCGGAAACCAGCCGGTTGCCTGGCGTGGGCCGATGCTCCACCGGGCCCTGGAACAGTTCCTGACCGACGTCTACTTCGGCGACCTCGACGCCCTCTTCCTCGACCTGCCGCCCGGCACCGGCGACATTGCGATTTCGGTGGCCCAGCTGCTGCCGAAGGCGGAGATCCTGGTGGTCACCACGCCACAGGCCGCAGCTGCCGACGTCGCCGAGCGCGCCGGTGCCATCGCCACCCAGACAGGTCAGACGGTGGCCGGCGTCATCGAGAACATGTCATACCTGGAAATGCCCGACGGCGGAAGGATGGAGCTGTTTGGCAGCGGCGGCGGGGCGGTCCTCGCCGAAAGACTCACGACGACGGTGGGCACCGAGGTTCCGCTCTTGGGACAGATTCCGTTGGACATCCTGCTGCGGGAAGGCGGCGATGCGGGCGCCCCGATCGTGCTGGGCCGGCCGGAGACCCCGGCGGCCATTGCCCTGATCGAGATTGCGGGAAAACTTGCTGCCAGGCCCCGAGGCCTCACTGGGATGAACCTGGGCCTGCAGCCGCGCTAGCGCAGCCCATCAGGGGCGACGGCGCCTAGGTTGCTTCGGTATCGAACGGGGCTGGCTCGCCCAGGGGCAGTGACTGAACCATGCGTTCCGGACGGGACGAAGCCGTCCCGTCCGTGGCAACGGCCCCTGCTCCGGCGACGGCAGCCACCGCCGCCGGCGCGCCGGCACTGACGGGTTTGGCGTCGTCGTCCAGGAGCGCTTCCTTGATGATGCGCCGCGGATCATACTGGCGGGGATCGTATTTCTTCCAGTCGACATCATCGATGTCGATGCCGACTTCTTCCTTGATCTGCTCCCGCGCACCGGACGCCATCCGGCGGACTTCCTTCACCAGATTCGCAAGTTTCTGGGTGTATTCCGGCAGGCGCTGGGGACCGATCACCAGGATGCCGATGATCAGCAGGAGGAAGAACTCCGGGCCGTTGATTCCAAACACTTTAGGAAGATTACCCTCTCCGGAGCCCGGCTGACGATTCCTGCCCGCCAGCGCCGCAAAGTGCCTGCATCACGGAGCCAGCATCTCCCCGAGTTTGCGGATTCCACGCTCCAACCGCGCCGCGGGAGAGTCGTCCGCTGCAGCCGTCGGGGAGGCGTTGGTCTCCGGGCTGGCACCCGTGTTAATTCCTTCAACGGCGAGGACGCTGAGCCGCTCCAGCAGCGGAACTGCGTCGTCGGCCTGTTCCGCCGGGAGGTCTGACTCAACCGTAAAAATGCCGGCCGTGGTCTTAATGGTGGCCGTCCAGGGGGCCAGGTTGCTGACCATCAGCTTCTCATGCGCCTGGTTTGTGCTCAGGTCTGCATCCTGACCGGACTCCTGCCCGGCGTCCGCAGGATGTTGTTCGACGATCGTGGCGTAATGGCTCCCATCGGACAGGCGCAGTTCCACCGCCGGCCGCCCGTTAAGTGTTATGGCATGTGCGCTCCGGACGTGGAAGCCAAGTTGCTCCAGTTCCGGACAGACCCACCCTTCCGAGCGAAGGGCGAGCAATTGCGGGGTACCGAGTTCCCTGCCGTCGGCCGGCAGTTGGGCCGTATGCTGTACCAGGCTCCCCTTGATGGCCGTTTGGGCGACTGGCGTGCTGTCCCCCGCCAGTCCAAACGCACTGACCGCAAGAATTCCAGCGGCTGCGGCTGTACCGCCGGCGGCGAGCGCAATGACTTTCACGGGCCGGTAGGGGCGCTGGGCTGGCGCGGCCGCGGCCGCCAGCAACTGCGTCCTGGCCAGCAGCCGGGCCGTCAGGTCATCGCTGGCAGGTGGCACGGCCGCATCACGGAGACGCTCGATGTACTGGCGTTCACGCTTCAGCGCCGCTGCACATTCTGCGCAGGCCTGCACGTGTTCGGCGCCGCGGTGGTGCCGGCGGCCGAAGGGGTTCTGGGGCGTCATGGTGCCGATCAGAGGATGCTGGCGATGCGTGGCAGTGAAAGTTTCGGCTTTCGTCCTTGCTGTGGCCGGGGATCGCGGTGGGCCAGTTTCTCGCGCAGCATGGTCCGGCCCCGGTGGATACGGGAACGGACGGTACCCAGCTTGACGCCGAGTGCAGCGGCCACTTCGTCGTAGGACAGGCCTTCCAGGTCGCAAAGCACAACGGCGGCGCGGAAGTCCGGGGGCAGGTCCTCCAAAGCAGCCTGGACGTCGAGGTCCAGGTTGTTCAGTTCGAAGCTCTGTTCAGGTCCGGGTTCACGCCCGGGAATCCGGGATTCGGCGTCGTCGGCCAGCGCGTCAAACCTGATACGGGTTTTCCGACGGGCCTGGTCCAGGAACAGGTTGGTTGTGATGCGGTGCAGCCAGCCATCCAGTGTCCCTGGCTTGAAATTCTCCAGTGACCGGAAGACGCGGACAAACACTTCCTGGGTGAGATCCTCGGCGTCGAACTTGTTCCCCGTCAGGCGGTATGCCAGCCGGTAGACCTTGGCGGAGTGGTTGGCCACCACTTCCTCCCAGGTGGGCATGACCCATTCAGCGGAGGAATCTTGCGTCGCTGGCACAGGTGCCATACTCGATGCTGACATCGTCCACTCCCATCGTGGATTGCTATCGCCCGGATACTGTTGACATCTCTGGTTCGGCGCCGATCACCTCACGGATGACCGGATATCCATCATTTCAAATTTGGCTGGGAATTTCCTGACCAGGGCCGTTCTTCAGCCAGAGGCACAACGATTCCCTTCCCCGGCTGGCACCCCCGCACACAGTAGGCTGTACTAAACACTCCCCTGCCGCCCAGAAAGCGAATCACATGAGCGCCGACAAATCCACGAGCTGGTCCTATGCAGAAGATCTGCCCGCAGAGGATGAGGTTATGCTTCGTGCCAGGGAGCGCTCCTTCGAACTGGGCGTGACCCCCATCGGCGCAGGTGTTGGTGCGGTGCTGACGGTGTTGGCTGCCGGCTCGAAGGCCCAGACCGCCGTCGAAATCGGCACAGGCGCAGGTGTCTCGGGGGTTTGCATCCTGCGGGGTCTCGGACCGCAGGCCGTGCTGACCACCATCGACGTGGACGTCGAACATCTGAAGGCGGCACGTGAGGCTTTTTCGGAGGCTGGCAGTCCGGCCAACCGCACGCGCACCATTTCCGGCCGCGCCGGTGATGTCCTGCCGCGCCTGACCGACTCCGCTTATGACCTGGTGTTTGTTGACGCGGACAAGCCGGGCCTGCCCGGCTACGTGGACCAGGCCGTCCGGCTCCTGAAGGCCGGCGGGCTGCTCATCATCAATGACGCCCTGGACAAGGACCGCGTGGCCAACCCGGCTGTCCGGGAGTCCAACACTGTGGTGCTCCGCCAGGTGGGGAAGGCAATCCGCGACGACGACCGTCTGGCGTCCGCTATGCTTCCCACCGGCGACGGCCTGCTGGTCGCGGTCAAGAAGTAGATCCTCAGAAAATAAGCCAGGGTCCGCAGCCGGTTGGCTGCGGACCCTGGCCCTGCGGGATTATTCGGCATCGCCGAACAGGATTTATTCCGTTACGCCGACGAGGCATTCCTTAAGGTTGGCCGCCTCCGCAGCGTTCAGTTCCACCACAAGCCGTCCGCCGCCTTCGAGCGGTACGCGCATGATCAGGCTGCGGCCCTCTTTGGTGACTTCCATAGGGCCGTCGCCGGTGCGTGGTTTCATAGCCGCCATGAGGAATTTCCCCTCCATTTAGTCCCAGGACATATCAGCCCGGATGGGCTGTGTCCGCATGGTCAAATCAAGCCGCTATGGCGGCCCGTACTGATGCCGCCACGGCTGAACATTTCTGAATGCTTTTTGTCCCTGCTTACTTACTATTATCCCGTAATGACCCGCACGTAGCTAATCGATGGACATTTACGGCCGCGTCGGATTCCCCAATCCGCCGGCCAGGCGCCGCCCGCGATCACGGCGGATAATCTCCGCCGCCCGGAAGCTGCGCCCATGCCCACAGCCAGACGATCCAAACGATCTGGAGCAGGATAAACATTGTTAGGACCGTGCCTCGGTACGCCTTGGACCGGGACAACAGCGCAGCTGCCAGGGCCAACGGGAACAGCGGGAGCAACATCCGGAAGGTACTGGTCTGGGGATGGAGGAACAGGAGGAGGTAGCCCATATAGCAGGCGCACCAGAGGCGCAGCTCCACACCAAGCCGGACCACCGGCGGGGAGAAAAGCAGGAGCACAAAAAGGCCCGCAAAGACGAATGGTGCCACGATCCCCAGGACGGGGCCAAAGAGGTCGACGCCGGTGTCGAACCAGGGCTTGAAGGGCACCAGACCGTGGCCGCGCCACACTGTCTCGGTTTTGGTATACGCCTCAATGTCGCCGGTGGCGGCCCAGGCCGTTGCCGGCCACAGCAGTGCCGAGGCACCGCCGATAACGGTCAGGCCCGCCAGGGACGCCAGCTTTCCCAGGCTGTGGGTGCCCGGCCGCTGCTCGCGCCTCCGTTCCACGAGGCGCCACAAGAAGAGAAGCCCCACCATTGCGGCAAAGGGAACGCCCACGGGACGGGAGAGACACAGCAGGACCACCACTGGCATAGCCGCGAAATAATGATGCCCGATGACCAGCAGCAGCGCCGTGGCCAGCAGGAGAATGGTCAGGGGCTCCGCGTACGGGGCCTGGAGAATGGCGGACACCGGAAATGTCGCGAAAAATGCCACCCCCCAAAGCGCCGCAGTGTGCGAAGCCTTGTGCCTGAACAAGCAGTACAAAACCAGCGCCGCGCCCAACCCTGCGAGCATGGCGACGACCGTGAGCGCCGTGGCAGGACTGATTCCTGTCAGGCCCGCGAGCGCCTGGCCCAGGGCCGGGAAGAGCGGATAGAAGGCCCACGCATTTTCCTGCACATTGCCGGCGGCATCCGTTGGAAGTCGTGAGGGATATCCGTCGGTGATGATCCGGCCGTACCATCGCGCATCCCAGATATTGATGAAGTTCCAGTAGTCAGGGACGGCCGGAAACCACGGATTGGGGCCTTGGTGCAGGGCTGCTGCCATAAAGATGCACGCACTGACCAGGCGGGCAGCGACGTAGAGGGCGCCAACCTGCAGCCACCATGGCCAGCGTTGGACCGCACCCGCTGCGCGGGCGCCGAATGCAGTGATCAACGCCGTCGGGCCCGTCCGGTGCCCCGTGTCAGTGCTCAAGCGCCGGCCTCCGGGTGCGCCGCACGTTCCACTTCCAGCAGCCGTGCCCGGAGCATGCCCAATTCTTCGTCTTTGGCCTCGATCTGATCCCGCAATTCGTCAAGGACCTGGTCCACCTGGTCCATCCGGTATCCACGCAGGCCGAGGGAGAAGCGGACCCGGTCGACGTCAGCAGGAACAGCCTCCGCCGGCAGCAGCACCGGCGGAAGGTTGGCGGGCGGCTGCCCGAACCCCGGGTAGAGAATCGGATTCTCCGGGACCTCGGTGCTAT
This sequence comes from Pseudarthrobacter sp. AB1, assembly GCF_014926485.1. Taxonomy (NCBI): domain Bacteria; kingdom Bacillati; phylum Actinomycetota; class Actinomycetes; order Micrococcales; family Micrococcaceae; genus Pseudarthrobacter; species Pseudarthrobacter sp. AB1. Next base: position 211,611 of record NZ_PZKO01000055.1, on the reverse strand, counting down.
CGGCCGGTTCACTGCCCCGGCGGAGGAGACGCAGGATGCTGCGACGGCCACCGGCGCCTGCCCACAGGGTGGCGGCGATCAGCGCGATGGCGAGGTAGACCAGGAAAAAACTCACAGCACCCATCGTGCCAGACCCGGCAGGCGGCCTATTCGGGCCGTTGCTCGCCATTGGTGGGAACGGGGGGCGTCCCGTGCAGCACCAGCTGCACCGCTTCGGCAGGATCGTCCACCACCTGGATAAGGTCCAGGTCCTTTGCGGAGACCATTCCTTCGGCCACGAGGGTGCCCTTGATCCATTCGATCATCGGCCCCCAGAAGTCGACGCCCAGGAGCACGATCGGGAAGGAAGTTACCTTGCGGGTCTGGACCAGGACCATGGCTTCGAAGAGTTCATCCAGTGTCCCCAGTCCGCCCGGAAGAACGATGAAGCCCTGGGCATATTTGACGAACATGGTTTTCCGGGCGAAGAAGTACCGGAAGTTAATGCCGAGGTCCACCCACTGGTTCAAGCCCTGCTCGAACGGTAATTCAATGCCCAGCCCGACGGAGACGCCGTTGCCTTCCACGGTGCCGCGGTTGGCGGCCTCCATGGAGCCCGGACCGCCGCCGGTGATGACGGCCACGCCTGCGGCTGCCAGCTTCCGGCCTACTTCCATGCCCATTTCGTAGTACGGGCTGCCCGGCTTGGTACGGGCCGAGCCGAAGACACTGACGGCGGGCCCCAGATCGGCAAGCGCGCCGAACCCTTCGACGAACTCGCTCTGGATCCGGAGGACCCGCCACGGGTCTGTATGGACGAACTGTCCGGCGCCCTTGGTATCAAGCAGATGCTGGTCGGACATTTCCACAGCTGCCTGCTTGCGGCGGAGTTCAAGGGGCCCCTTACGGCGCGGCTGGGAAGTTTTGGCCGGATCTGCGTTGATGCTCATCCTCCAAGGCTAATGCCAAGGCCGGCGTGCCCGTGGCAGGTATCTCTTGAATCACGATCCGCGCGAACTTGGCGTGATTCACCTCATATCCAGCCAATGTTCGCTAGATTCTTCTTATGACTACTCATGTGCCCGGCGATGCGCTCGTCTCCCTGAATGGTGTGAATAAGCATTACGGTCAGTTACACGTTTTGAAGGACATCAATCTCAACGTCCGCAAGGGCGAAGTGGTGGTGGTCATTGGCCCGTCAGGCTCAGGAAAGTCCACGTTGTGCCGTGCCATCAACCGTCTCGAAACCATTGAAGGCGGCACCATCAGCATTGATGGAAAGGTGTTGCCGGAGGAGGGGAAGGAGTTGGCGCAGCTCCGCGCCGACGTCGGCATGGTCTTTCAGTCATTCAATCTTTTCGCGCACAAGACCATCCTTGAGAACGTGACGCTTGGTCCCATCAAGGTCAAAGGCGTTGCCAAGGCCCAGGCCGACAACGAAGCCATGGCGTTGCTTGAGCGTGTGGGCGTGGGTCACCAGGCCCCCAAACTTCCGGCGCAGCTCTCCGGCGGCCAGCAGCAGCGCGTGGCAATCGCCCGCGCCCTGGCCATGAAGCCCAAGGTCATGCTCTTTGATGAGCCCACCTCGGCGCTGGACCCCGAGATGATCAACGAAGTGCTCGATGTCATGATCCAGCTGGCCAAGGAAGGCATGACCATGGTTGTGGTCACGCACGAAATGGGTTTCGCCCGGAAGGCCGCCGACCGTGTGGTCTTCATGGCGGACGGACAGATCGTCGAGGACGCCAAGCCGGAAGAATTCTTCACCAATCCGCAGAGTGATCGCGCCAAGGACTTCCTGTCCAAGCTGCTCACCAACTGATTCCACCAACGAACAGGCACACCAGTTCGCACCCAGGCCGTGACCCACGGCCAACCAATGAAAGGAATGTCATGAAGGCATTTATGACCCGCCGGAAGTCGTTCTTCGTGGCGGCTACTGCTGCCCTGGCGCTGTCCCTGAGCGCATGTGGCGGCGGTACCCCCGGTACCACCAGCGATCCCACTGTGGCCGAAAAGCCCACGTTCGCGGCCGGCACCACCATGGAGAAGCTGGCCTCTGCCGGAACCATCAAGATCGGCACCAAATACGATCAGCCGCTCTTCGGTCAAGTTGGCCTGGACGGCAAGCCCGTGGGATTCGACGTTGAGATGGGTAAGCTGATCGCAGCCAAACTGGGCATCGCTGCGGACAAGATCGAATGGTCCGAGACGGTCTCCGCCAACCGCGAGCCGTTCATTGAGCAGGGCAAGGTGGACATTGTCATCGCCACCTACACCATCAACGACAAGCGCAAGCAGGTTGTCAGCTTCGCAGGCCCCTATTACGAGGCCGGCCAGGCTTTGATGGTGAACAAGGACAACGATTCCATTAAGAAGCCCGAGGACGTCGCGGGTAAGAAGGTCTGCTCAGTCACCGGCTCGACGCCGGCCGCCACAATCGTGGACAAGTACCAGGCCGAACTCGTTCCGGCCGCCACATATTCTCAGTGCCTGGAGCCGCTGCGCAACAAGCAGGTTGAGGCCATCACCACCGACAACGTGATCCTGGCCGGTTTTGTGGATAAGGAACCCAACGCCTTCAAACTGGCCTCGGACGAGACATTCACCAAGGAGCCTTATGGCATCGGCCTGAAGAAGGACGACACCGAGTTCCGCAACTGGATCAACGACCAGCTCGAGGCGTTTGGCAAGGACGGGTCCTACAAGAAGGCCTGGGAAGCAACTGCAGGTTCGGTCATCAAGACCGCCCCCGAGCTTCCCGCGATCAACCGCTACTAGGTAAAAACGGCGCCTTCCGGGGAATGAGCTGCACAGCCCGTTCCCCGGAAGCCGCCAACCTGCTCACGAGAACGTCTACGCCCAGAGCCGAAGGACCCTATGGAAGTCATCATTGAAAACCTGCCCCTTTATTGGGAAGGACTTCTGCGCACGCTCTTTCTTTCCGTCGTCTCCGGGATCATCGCCCTCATCCTCGGAACACTCCTGGCAGCCGCCCGCGTCTCCCCCGTCGCGGCTCTTCGCGGTTTCAGCACTGTCTACGTGGAAATCCTCCGGAACACTCCGCTCACCATTGCGTTCTTCTTCGCGGCAATCGTTCTGCCCCGCCTGGGTGTGACCTTTGAACAGTTTGAGGTCGCTGCCATCATTGCCCTCAGTGCCTACACCGCCGCATTTATTGCCGAAGCCGTGCGCTCGGGCGTGAACAGCGTCCCTCTTGGCCAGGCCGAGGCCGCACGCAGCATCGGCATGAAGTTCGGCCAGGTACTGTCCCTCATCATCCTCCCCCAGGCCTTGCGGACGGTGATCCCACCGTTGATCAACATTCTGATCGCTCTCGTCAAGAACTCCTCCGTCGCCGGTGCGTTCTTTGTCCTGGAACTCTTCGGCTACGGCCGCCAGATGGCCAACGCCAACGGAGACCAGGTCCTGACGGTGCTGCTGGGCGTGGCGTTCTTCTATCTGCTCCTCACCGTTCCGCTGGGCATCATGGCCAGCGCGGTGGAACGAAAGGTGGCGATTGCCCGATGACTTCAGTCCTCTACGACGTCCCGGGTCCCAAAGCCCGCCGGATATCGCTCATTGGTTCCGTGGTCGGCTCTGTCCTGATTCTCGGACTCATTGCCTGGATTGTCATGACCCTCGCCCAACAAGGGATCTTTGAGGGCCGCCGCTGGGCCATCTTCACACGTGCCGATGTGTGGTCCCTGCTCGGAAACGGTGTCATGTCGACGCTCAGCGCCGCAGCCATCGCAGCGATCATCGCGTTTCCGCTTGGGCTGATGCTGTCACTGCTGCGGATCTCCCTGGTCGCCTGGATCCGGATCCCCGCGCGGGTGGTCCTTGAGTTCCTGCGCGGCATGCCGGTTGTCCTGATGATGTTCTTCGTCCTGCTGGTGTTCGGGACCAGTTCATTCATCGCGGTGGTGAGCGGTCTGGTTCTGTATAACGCCGCCATCTTCGCGGAGATCATCCGGGCCGGCATCCAGTCATTGCCGAAGGGGCAGCGTGAGGCGGGCCTGACCATCGGCCTGACAAGCTTCCAGTCCCGGATGCTCATCGAACTGCCCCAGGCTGTTCGCCGCATGATGCCGTCTCTGGTGGCACAGTTGGTGGTACTCCTGAAGGACACGTCACTTGGCTACATCGTGGCGTATGGCGAGCTCCTGCGCGCAGTGCAGGTCATGGCGGACTTCCTGGGCACCGCTTTCCTGTTTCCGATCTTCTTTGTGGCCGCTGCCATCTACATCGCCATCAATATTTCGGTATCCCGGATCGCGGTCTGGATCGAGCGCCGGGGTTCGAACAAGGCGGCCGGTGGCGTGGCCAAGGTGCCGACCGCAGTAGTGGCACCTGAACTACCGGACGTGCGCGAACCCAAGTAGCAATACTTCCACGCAAGCAGAAGGGTCCGCAGCCTGCTGGCTGCGGACCCTTCTGCTTGCGTGCTACGCCGCGAGCCAGCTCCGTAACGCCCGCAGGCACTCCCGGATGGCGTCGGCGTCAACGTGCTCGTTGTCCTTGTGGGCCAGCAACGGATCGCCGGGCCCGAAGTTCACCGCGGGGATCCCCATTTCGCTGAAACGCGCGACGTCGGTCCAGCCGTATTTCGGTTTCGGCTCGGCTCCCACGGCTGCGACGAAGGACGCCGCGGCAGGGTGGTTCAGCCCGGGCCGCGCGCCGGCGGCCGCGTCCGTGCGGACCACGGCGAAGCCCGCCAACAGTTCCCGGACATGCGCCTCCGACTGGTCCGGCGTTTTGTCCGGGGCGAAGCGGTAGTTGATTTCCACGACACACCGGTCGGGAATGACGTTACCGGCCGTGCCGCCGTTGATCTTCACGGCGTTGAGGCTCTCGCGGTAGTCCAGGCCATCAACATTGATGGTCTGCGGTTCGTAGGCTGCGAGCCGGGCAAGGATGGGGGCCGCCGCGTGGATGGCGTTGCTGCCCATCCACGCACGCGCGGAGTGCGCTGCCTCGCCCACGGTGGTGGCCTCAAAGCGGCTGGTGCCGTTGCAGCCACCCTCGACGGTGCCATGGGTCGGCTCCAGGAGGATGGCAAAGTCGCCGCCCAGGAGGCTGCCGTGGTTTCGGACAAGGCGGCCCAGCCCGCTCTTGACTGCTTCCACTTCCTCGTGGTCATAGAACACGAAGGTGACGTCGTGCTTGGGTTCCGCGCCGCCGTCGAACATTGTGGCCGCCAGCGCCAGCTGCACGGCGACGCCGCCTTTCATGTCGGTGGCTCCGCGGCCGTAGAGCACGCCCTCCCCCGGGATACCTGATTCCCAGGTGGACGGGACGGTTCCGCGCGCTCCTTCGGTGACGGGCAACGGCACTGTGTCCAGGTGTCCGGCGAGGATGACGCGTTCCGCCCTGCCCAGTTCGGTGCGGGCGATGATGGAGTCACCGTCGCGGACCACCAGGAGTCCGGGGATGGCCCGCAGCGCGGCTTCGACGGCGTCGGCCAGTACCGTCTCATTCCCGGAGACGCTGTTGATGTCCATGATGGCGGCCGTGAGCACAGAGACATCCTGACGGAGGTCCAAAGGCACGGTGATGGATTCAGGGGCGGTTTCGGCAGTCACGTTGCCAGTCTAGTTCGATCGCGGCGCCCGCCTCTCGCTAGACTGGGGCCATGACTGAGACCGCTACCTCCGCCGCGCCCGAGAACCAAAACGCAACTTCCGAAGCCCGCTCCGCCTACGGGTTCGGCCTGGCAACCATCGCCAGCGCCACGGGCGAAGCCACCGTCCTTGACGTCTGGTTCCCCGCGCCCGCCCTGGGCGTTGCGGCCGACAACCTGCGCGCTGTGGAGAACGCCGACGAATCCCTGGTCCAGCTCGCCGAAAGCGGCAACGACGCGGACCGCGGGACCGAGCAGAAGGTGGTCTTCGTCCAGATCAACCTCGATGAAGCTCCGGCAGACACCGCCGATGCGTACCTCCGCCTGCACCTCCTCTCCCACCGGCTGGTCCGGCCCAACACCATCAACCTGGACGGAATCTTCGGCAAGCTCCCCAACGTGGTGTGGACCAACTTCGGTCCCGCCGCCGTGGAAGGCTTCGAACTGACCCGGGCCAGGCTTCGCCGTCGTGGTGCCGTCACCGTTTACGGCGTGGACAAGTTCCCGCGCATGGTGGACTACGTGGTGCCCGCCGGTGTCCGGATCGCCGACGCCGACCGCGTCCGCCTCGGCGCCCACCTCGCCGAAGGCACCACTGTCATGCACGAAGGCTTTGTGAACTTCAACGCCGGCACCCTGGGCGCTTCCATGGTGGAAGGCCGTATTTCGGCCGGCGTAGTGGCCGGCGACGGCAGCGACGTAGGAGGCGGCGCGTCGATCATGGGCACGCTCTCCGGGGGCGGCAAGGAAAAGATCGTCATCGGTGAGCGCGTCCTGCTGGGCGCCAACTCCGGCGTCGGCATCAGCGTCGGCGATGACTCCGTGGTGGAGGCAGGCCTCTACGTCACCGCAGGAACCCGCGTGCTTGTTCCCGGGCCCAAGGACGAGAATGGCGAGGACACCGCCAAGATCGTGAAGGCAGCCGAGCTGTCGGGCGTCCCCAACCTCCTGTTCCGGCGCAACTCCACCACCGGTGCCGTAGAGGTGCTGCCGCGCAAGGGCCAGACCGTGGAACTCAACGACGCCCTCCACGCCAACTGACCTGTCCGTGGCACGTGGTCGCAGTTTCGTTCGCCCCACCGTGCTGTTGCTTACCCTGGCGCTGGCCGGCGCCGGCATCTACACGGCGGTCACCTTCCTGCAGCGCTCCGAAACCCTGGTCTCGGAGCGCTGCACGGCCGACGTCGGAAGCCAGAGCGCGGAGCTTGCAACGGACCAGGCGGTTAATGCCGCACTGATCACAGCGGTGGCGGTGCACCGGGGGCTGCCTCCCCGGGCAGCCAGCATCGCTCTTGCCACCGCCATGCAGGAATCCAAGCTGCGCAATATCACCCATGGCGACCAGGCAGGCCCGGATTCCCGGGGACTCTTCCAACAACGCCCCTCGCAAGGGTGGGGAACCGAGGCCCAGGTCATGGACCCGTACTACGCTGCCAATGCGTTCTACGATGCCCTGGTCAAGATTCCCGGCTATGAGTCCTTGGAGATCACCGACGCCGCACAGCGCGTCCAGCGCTCGGCATACCCCCTCGCCTACGCACAACACGAAGATCTGGGCCGCTCCTTCGCGTCCGGCCTGACCGGCCAGACGCCCGCCTCCGTGCAGTGCACTTTGCGAGCCCCGCAGGAGCCGGGCATCCCCGCCGCCGTCGAGTCCGGGCTCGCCCTGGCGTACGGGCCGCTCGCGATCACCACGGAAATTGAGTCCCTCGTGGTGGAAGCTGACGGCACCCAGGCATGGTCCGTGGCGCATTGGGCAGTTGCCAACGCTAAGGGCCTGGCGGTAACGCGTGTGGACGTTGCCGGCCGCAGCTGGGACCGTGAGGATCAGGGCGGCTGGCGGGAATCTGACGCTCCGGCCGGCCAGGTCAGCATTACTGTGGCACCGGCCGGCACCGGACGCTGACTGCCCGTTACTGAGGCCCGCGTGGTGTCCGCGGCACCTCAGACCAGGATGTCCACGACGGGCTGGACGTAGCTGCGGAAGAGCGCCGGCGCGGACATCAGGTTATGGCTCATGATGATCTTGTCCGGCTCCAGGTACCACGCCCGCTGTTCGTTCAGCGGAAGTTCGATAATGGTGAGGGTGAAGTCCCGCGAACCCCGGCCCACCTCCAGCAGGCGGTCATCCACCATGTCGCCCAATAGCTGGTCCGAACCGCTGGCCACCCGTTCGGCTTCCAGCCTGAAGTACTCGCTGCGGCGCTCCCGCGCCCAGGTCAGTGCTGACCCGAAATGCGCCTGCAGGACACGCTGGAGGGCCGGGGAATTTCCGAATTCCGAAAAATCCGGAGGGGACAGCTCCGGCGAGGTCTGGGGGTGTGCCTTCAGCAACTGCTCCCACCAGGCTTCCCATTCGGTTTTGAGCGCACTCTGCCCGCCGACGTCGGCCGTGAGGTGCGAGTGGTCTGCATGGCGGATCTTCGGCGCGGCATGTGACAACGCCGGGTGGCCGGCGCCGTCGAGCCCTGCCGCGTCCCGGACAAAGAGCGCGATCATCAGAGGCCCGGACGTATCCGTGGTGATCTGCCAGCCGGAACCACCTGTGTGATGCATCCCTACTCCTCCTGTGGCGTGCCTGCACCGGCCTGACCAGCCGGTTCTGCTTCCCCGGCTCCCAGTCTATTCCCCATGCCACCGGACGGTAATGTCAGGCGGCCAGGCTCCTGAGGTGTCGGTCCAGGACATCATGGCACATCTGTGCCGTCATCCAGGCGGGCTGCAGGAGGGCATGCATGCACAGCCCGTCCAGCGTAGCCAGCAGCCTCTCTGCCTCTACCGCCAGCGATTGCTGCCCGTCGCCGTCGTACGGCACAAGGGCCGTGATGACCTGCCCGACGACGGCCGCCACCTCCCGGTGACTCCGGTCGGCCTCAGCCGCGAGGAAGGGACGGATCCTGGCGGCGTTTTTGAAGGCCATCCATACACAGGCGTCCACGGCCCGTTCCTCGTCGAGCGGCAGGAATTCGCCCAGCAGGGTTAAAACCGCTTCACGATGCGGGCCGGTCCCGGGTACGCTGGCGGCCATCGCCGGCAATGCCGCCGTGAGGCGGACCATGATCCGGTCCACCACCGCGGCAAAGGAATGGCTGAGCAGTTCTTCGCTGCCGGCAAAGTAGTGCCGGACAGAGCCCACGGCGAGGCCGGCTTCGTCGGCCACCTCCCGCAGAGACGCACGCTCGAGGCCGTCGACGGCGATGATCCTGAAGACCGCTTGAACGATTTCTGCGCGCCGGGCTTCGGCATCAACAAGTTTAGGCACCATTATTATTTAGCACACCTGTGCTGAAATCCACTCATCGCCGGAATTGGGATAGCGTAGGGGCATGAAAATTCTGGTCACAGGTGGCACCGGGTACATCGGTTCGCACACAGTCTTGTCCCTGCAGGAAGCCGGCCATGACGTGGTGGTGATCGATAACCTCGTGAACTCCAGCCAGGAGTCCCTGCGCCGGGTTGCCGAACTCAGCGGCAAGACCGCGGAATTCCACAACGTGGACCTGGTGGACGAAGCCGCCGTTGAAGGCGTCTTTGCCGCCCACGCGATCGACGCCGTGATCCACTTTGCCGGGCTTAAGGCCGTGGGCGAGTCGGTCCGCGAACCGCTCAAGTACTACTACAACAACCTCGTGGGCACGCTGAACCTGATCCGGGTCATGGACCGCCACGATGTCCGCTCCATCGTCTTCAGTTCATCCGCCACCGTATACGGGGAGCACAATCCCGTCCCCTACGTGGAAAAGATGGAGATCGGCGCCAACAACCCGTACGGCCGCACCAAGGAGCAGATCGAGGACATCCTCGCCGACCTGGGCGCCGCTGACAGCCGCTGGCACATAGCCCTGCTGCGCTACTTCAACCCGGTGGGCGCACACCCGTCGGGCCGCATCGGCGAGGATCCCCAGGGCATCCCCAACAACCTGGTGCCCTTCATAGCCCAGGTGGCCGTGGGACGCCGCGACAAGCTCATGGTCTTCGGCGGCGACTACGACACCCCTGACGGCACCTGCCTACGGGACTACATCCACGTCGTCGATCTCGCCGAAGGCCACGTGGCCGCGCTCAACCACGTTGCGGACCGCCCAGGCGTCTACCGCTGGAACCTGGGCTCCGGAAAGGGTTCCTCGGTCCTGGAGGTCCTTCGGTCCTTCGAGAAGGCGGTGGGCCAGCCCATCCCCTACGAGGTCACCGGACGCCGTGCGGGCGACCTCCCGGCCTTCTGGGCGGATGCAACCTCCGCCCTGGCCGACCTGAGCTGGTCCACCACCAAGACCGTGGACCAGATGTGCGAGGACCACTGGCGCTGGCAGAAGAACAACCCCCTCGGCTACTCGGCTTAAACAGCAACGCGGGGTCACTTACGGCCCGTCCCGAAGCTCGGGATGGGCCGTAAGTGACCCCGCGTTGTTCTGTAGCGGAGTTCTTAGCGGGCCGGGTAGTCGCGCTCGGGCTCGCCGATGTACAGCTGGCGCGGGCGGCCGATCTTGGTGTTCGGGTCGCTGATCATTTCACGCCACTGGGCGATCCAGCCCGGCAGGCGGCCGATCGCGAACAGGACGGTGAACATCTTCTCCGGGAAGCCCATCGCCTTGTAGATCAGGCCGGTGTAGAAGTCCACGTTCGGGTAGAGCTTGCGCTGGATGAAGTAGTCATCGTTCAGCGCCTTGTCTTCCAGACGCATGGCGATCTCGAGCAGTTCGTCGTTGCCGCCGAGCTTGGTGAGGATTTCGTGGGCCGTGGCCTTGACGATCTTGGCGCGCGGATCGTAATTCTTGTAGACGCGGTGTCCGAAGCCCATAAGGCGGACGCCGTCTTCCTTGTTCTTGATCTTCTCCATGTAATCCTCCGGCTTGGTGCCGTCGGCCTGGATCTGGCGGAGCATCTTCAGCACTGCTTCGTTGGCGCCGCCGTGGGCGGGACCGAACAGGGCGTTGATGCCGGCCGACACCGACGCGAAGAGGTTGGCGTTGGAGGAGCCCACCAGGCGCACCGTGGACGTCGAACAGTTCTGCTCGTGGTCGGCGTGCAGGATCAGGAGAAGGTCCAGCGCCTTGGCGATGACCGGGTCCACTTCGTACTGCTCGGCGGGAAGGCCGAAGCTGAGGCGGAGGAAGTTCTCCACGAGGTTGTGGGAGTTGTCGGGGTACAGCATGGGCTGGCCGATGCTCTTCTTGAGAGCGTAGGCGGCGATGACCGGCATCTTGGCCAGCAGCCGGTACGTAGAGACCTCTACCTGCTCAGCGTTGAACGGATCCAGCGAGTCCTGGTAGAACGTGGACAGCGCCGACACAGCCGAAGAGAGCACAGGCATCGGGTGAGCATCACGGGGGAAGCCGCTGAAGAAGCCCTTGAGCTCTTCGTGCAGCAGCGTGTGGTGACGGATCCGCTGGTCGAAGGCTTCCAGTTCCGTGGGGCTGGGCAGGTTGCCGTAGATCAGCAGGTAAGACACTTCGAGGAAGCTGGAGTGCTGCGCCAGCTGTTCGATGGGGTACCCGCGGTAACGCAGGATGCCGGCATCGCCGTCGATGTAGGTAATTGCGGACGTGGTTGCTGCGGTGTTCATGAAGCCGGGGTCAAAGGTGACTGCGCCCGTCTGCTTGAGCAGCTTGGAAACGTCGTAACCTTCGTTTCCTTCAACAACCTGGATGCGCGGGAGCTTGAGCTCGCCTCCTGCATGGTGCAGGGTTGCGCTGTTGGTCTCAGTCATGGAGTCCCCTTCATGAGGCGCGTGGGCCTCTGTCGAAAGCTTGATCCAACATCCGGTGAGCCGTGGCACTGACCCTGTTCTTCCAGGAATCCAACACCCGGGCTGCCTTCTTGTAGAAAGCCACCATTGATAGTCACTTAAAAAGTACCGCCCGATTGCGGGTGTCACTAATCGGAGGCGCGGGAAACCCCCGCAAAATGCCGTCTTTGTGGCGCGAGTCACATGATTGTTACGGCGTCGTGGCCAGTCTGGCCACGGCCGCGTCAATCCGCTCATCCGTGCCCGTCAGGGCGACACGCACAAACCCGTTGCCGGCCTCGCCGTAAAATACGCCCGGACCCACCACGATGCCCCGCTCAGCCAGCCGCGCCACCGTGTCCCAGGTGCTCTCTCCGGCGGTGGACCAAAGGTACAGTCCGGCGTCGGAATCCTTGATCTCCAGCCCGAAGCCCTGCAGCGCCGGCACCAGTCGCTCCCGGCGTCCGCGGTACAGGTTTTTCTGGGCCTGGACATGGATGTCATCGCCCAGCGCAACCCGCATTGCTTCCTGCACCGGGTAGGGGACGATCATGCCCGCATGCTTGCGGCTGTTGACGAGGTTAGCCATGATGGCCGGGTCACCGGCCACGAACGCGGCGCGGTAGCCTGCCACGTTGGACTGCTTGCTCAACGAGTACACAGCCAGGAGTCCCTCGTGGGACCCGCCGGAAACGCGATGATCCAGGATGCTGGGAACTGGCTCGCCGCCTCGCTGTGCGTCCCAGGCGCCCCACCCGAGCTCGGCGTAGCACTCGTCCGACGCCACCACGGCGCCCAGGTCGCGGGCGTGCGCCACAATGGCTTGGAGTGACTCAACACCCCTTACGCTTCCGGTGGGGTTGCCCGGAGAGTTCACCCAGATCAGCCGCACGCGGGAGCGTGTGCTCTGGTCCAACTCGTCGAGGTTGTCGGTAGCCACAGAAGTAACGCCGGCGAACGTAGCCCCGATGTCATAGGTGGGGTAAGCAACCTTGGGACGGACGACGACGTCGCCCGGTTTCAGCCCGAGCAGGAGCGGCAGCCACGCCACCAGTTCCTTGGAGCCCACGGTGGGCATGACGTTCTTAGGGGCCAGACCGGGGACGCCGCGGCGGCGCTCGAACCATGCCGCAATGGCTTCCCGCAATGGAACGGTGCCGTGAACGGTGGGGTATCCCGGCGCGTCCGCGGCGGCCTTGAGGGCAGTCTGGATCAGTGCGGGAGTAGGGTCTACGGGCGTGCCGATCGACAGGTTTACGGCCCCGCCGGGGTGCTCAGCTGCCTTGGCCAGGTACGGAGCCATGGCCTCCCACGGGTAGTCGGGCAGGCTCAGGCCAAAGCTGTTCACGGCTGCCGTCAACGCGCTGCCCGGCTCAGTGGTCTTGGTTCTGCAGCGGCAGGGCGGCGATCATCGGGTGGTCCTTGCCCGTGTTGCCCACCTTCGCGGCGCCACCGGGCGAGCCCAGGTCATCGAAGAATTCGACGTTGGCCTTGTAGTAGTCAGCCCACTCTTCAGGAGTGTCATCCTCGTAATAGATTGCCTCCACGGGGCAGACCGGTTCACAGGCACCACAGTCGACACACTCGTCGGGGTGGATGTACAAGGAACGCTCACCCTCATAGATGCAGTCAACGGGGCACTCCTCAATACATGCCTTGTCCTTGACATCTACACACGGCTGCGCGATTACGTACGTCACGTCCCTTGCCTCTCCACGATATTTCCCGGCAATGGCCGGCACTTGAATCCGGCACCGGCCGGACAATTGACTTCTGAGCTTATTATCTCCCAGCCCATCCACGCGAACCTAGCGGGCCGCCTTAGTATGAACTGGTGAGTCCCGCCCAGCCTACGCCCCGAGAATTTCTGGCCAGCGCCCCGCCCGGAACCCGGGTTGTCGTCCGTTACCGGATCGACGGCGGCCTGACCGACTCCCTGGGGCACCTGGTGGCCACTGACGACGGCGGCTGCACAGTCCGCACGCGGAAGGCCGACATCGTGATCCCCCTGGACCTCGTGGTGGCGGCCAAGGAAGTGCCGCCGGCGCCCGAGCGCCGCCCAGCCCGCGTCCGCAACTGACACTCCCCTGACACAAAAGAAACTGCCGGCACGACGGCGGGGTTCCCGCCTGCCGTACCGGCAGCTTCAGTGACGTGCTATTCAGGACTAGGCCTTGGCGCGTGCCCGGGTGGACTTGGCGCGTTCGCTGGCGTCCAGGATGAGCTTCCGGATACGGATGGACTCCGGGGTGACCTCGACGCACTCGTCTTCACGGGCGAATTCCAAGGATTCTTCCAGAGTCAAGTTGCGCGGCGGCGTCATGTTCTCGAAGGTGTCCGAGGACGCTGCACGCATGTTGGTGAGCTGCTTTTCCCTGGTGATGTTCACGTCCATGTCATCGGCGCGGGAGTTCTCGCCAACGATCATGCCTTCGTAGACCTCGAAGGTGGGCTGCACGAAGAATGACATGCGTTCCTGGAGCTTGATCATCGCGAACGGGGTGACCACGCCAGAGCGGTCAGCCACGATCGAACCGTTGGTGCGGTACTCGATGGGGCCGGCCCACGGCTCGTAGCCCTCGGCGATGGAGGAAGCAATGCCGGCACCGCGGGTGTCGGTGAGGAACTTGGTGCGGAAGCCGATCAGGCCACGGGCCGGAACGATGAACTCCATGCGGCACCAGCCGGTGCCGTGGTTGGCCATGTTGGTCATGCGGCCCTTGCGGGCTGCCATCAGCTGGGTGACGGCGCCGAGGTACTCTTCCGGCACGTCGATGGTCATGTGTTCCATCGGCTCGTGGATCTTGCCGTCGACGGTGCGGGTGACAACCTGCGGCTTGCCGACAGTCAGTTCGAAGCCTTCACGTCGCATCTGCTCAACCAGGATGGCCAGCGCCAGCTCGCCACGGCCCTGGACTTCCCAGGCGTCGGGACGCTCGGTGGGCAGAACCTTGATGGAGACGTTACCGATCAGTTCCTTGTCCAGGCGGTCCTTAACCTGGCGGGCCGTGACCTTGGCGCCCTTGACCCGGCCGGCCAGCGGCGAGGTGTTGATACCGATAGTCATGGAGATCGCGGGATCGTCCACGGTGATCAGCGGCAGCGGCTGCGGGTTGTCGACGTCGGTCAGGGTCTCACCAATGGTGATTTCCTCGATACCGGCAACGGCGACGATTTCGCCCGGACCTGCAGACTCGGTGGGAACACGGTCCAGTGCCTTGGTGGCCAGCAGTTCGGTGATCTTGACGTTCTTGAGCTCTCCGTTGGCGCGGGCCCAGGCAACGGTCTGGCCCTTGCGCAGGGTGCCGTTGTAGATGCGCAGCAACGCGAGACGGCCCAGGAACGGGGAGGCGTCCAGGTTGGTCACGTGTGCCTGGAGGACACCGTTCGGGTTGTACGTCGGGGCCGGGATGTGCTCGATGATGGTCTTGAACAGCGGCTCAAGGTCCTCGTTGTCCGGAGCGGAGCCGTCGGCGGGCTGGTCCAGGGAGGCGCGGCCCACCCTCGCTGCTGCGTAGACAACCGGAACTTCAAGGATCTTGTCCAGGTCCAGGTCCGGAACTTCGTCGGCGAGGTCCGAGGCGAGGCCCAGGAGGAGGTCCATCGACTCGTGGACAACTTCCTCGATCCGGGCGTCGGGGCGGTCCGTCTTGTTGACGAGGAGAATGACCGGCAGGTGCGCGGCCAGGGCCTTGCGCAGCACGAAGCGGGTCTGGGGCAGCGGGCCCTCGGATGCGTCAACGAGGAGCACAACGCCGTCCACCATGGAGAGGCCGCGCTCTACTTCGCCGCCGAAGTCGGCGTGGCCGGGGGTGTCGATGACGTTAATGGTGATGGTTTCACCGTTGGAAGACGGTCCGTTGTAGGCCACGGTGGTGTTCTTGGCCAGGATGGTGATGCCCTTTTCGCGTTCCAGGTCACCGGAGTCCATCACACGGTCTTCGAGGTGGTTGTGTTCGGCAAAGGAGTTGGTCTGCTTGAGCATGGCGTCGACCAGAGTGGTCTTGCCGTGGTCAACGTGGGCCACGATCGCGACGTTGCGGAGGTCACTGCGTGATGCAGTGGCTACCGCAGTGTTGGTGGTGGTTTCAGACATGCGTGATTGCTCGATTCAGTGGTGAAGTCAGCTGTTGTATCGCGACATTTCCAACCGGAACGCACGACGGATTAGCCCAATAACACAGGGCTCCTTCCCTCATTCTAAACGCTGAGCCTATTGTTGGCCTAAAAATTTCGGATCGGCCCAGTTTGTCCGGTAAGCAATTTCGGCGCGCCACGCCTCAAAGAGTGATCAAGCTCACTGGATATTTATGACTTGATGCCACATCATTGCTGTGATAGCCACAGCAAGCCCGGAGAACCCCTGATGCGAAAAGCCTCGGCTCTGACCCGCTTTGTCGCATCTGGAATCGCGGTAACCGCGCTCCTGGGCGGCTACGGACAGGCCCCAGCAGCCACAACGGATTCCGGCGCGCCGTCCCCGGTTCAGGCGGCCGCGGCCGGGGCTTACCAGGCCGGCCGCGGGGATCCGATCGGTTTGCCTGCCGGCTCTGTATACAGCAACCCGGCCAGCGGACGTGACGAAGTGGTGGTGCCGGACATGCGGCACACTGCCCTCCTGATCGGCGACTCCCAATCCGAACCTACTGACGGGTGGCCGCGGCTTGGCCTCGCCGCCGTTGGTTACAAGGTCCATTTCTGCGGGCTCGGCGGGACGGGATTCGTGGCGTCCAACGGCAAGACCGGCAACTACATCGACGCCTTGCAGCGCGGCGACTGGAAGCTGCCCTACGGGACGCCCGCCCTGATCGTCATCCAGGGCGGCGGCAACGACGCCGCGCGCGGCGCCACCGATGCCCAGATTGTGGCCAACGCCGACCGTCTGATCGCTGCACTGAAGGACCGCTATCCAGGCGCCAGGATGGCCATGATCGGCACCCTGGCCCGCGGCGCCAACTACGGCGGCGGGCGCAGGACCCAGGTGGATGCGCTTCTCGGTACTGTGGCGGCCCGGCACGGCCTTCCGTTTGTGGGCGTGGGCGACTGGCTGTCGAAATACAGCCTCACGAAAAACCTGGCAGATGCCGTCCACATGGATGCCGCAGGCCGCCGGTCACTGGGCGGCCTGCTTGAAACCAGGCTTCGGCAGCTGGGGCTCGAAGGCCCGGCGCTGGACGGCACAGTCCCGGCGACAGCTTCCGCGCTCACTCCTGCGGACTGAACATTCCCTGAGCGGACTGAGCGGAATCTCAAAAGCGACGGAGCCGGTGCCCTGAGGCACCGGCTCCATCTTTTTAACTCGGGATACTGCGGCCGGATCAGGCCACTTCGGGCGGAAGCATGAGCTTCGCACCGGGAATGGCGTTGAGCAGTGCCTTCGTGTACTCCTGCTGAGGGGACTCGAAGACATCGTCCGTGGAACCGGTCTCCACCAGCTTGCCCCTTTCCATGACACAGACGTGGTCGGCGATCTGCCGCACTACTGCCAGGTCATGGGTGATAAAGAGATAGGTCAGTCCGAGGTTGGCCTGCAGGTCCGCGAGCAGGTTAAGTACCTGCGCCTGGACCAGGACGTCCAGCGCGGATACGGCCTCGTCGCAGATGATCACCTCTGGATCCAGCGCCAGGGCACGGGCAATGGCAACACGCTGCCGCTGCCCGCCGGAGAGCTCGTTCGGGTACCGCTGCATGGCGGACTGCGGCAGTGCCACCTGGTCCAGCAGTTCCCGGACCTTCTTCTCTCGGCTGGCCGCGTCACCAATCTTGTGAACGCGCAACGGCTCCTCGATGGTGCGGAAGATGTTGTACATCGGGTCCAACGAGCCGTATGGATCCTGGAAGATGGGCTGCACGCGCCGCCTGAATTTGAAGAGTTCCGACGATTTCAGCAGCGAGGTGTCGACGCCGTCGAACAGGATCTTTCCCTCGGTAGGCCTTTCGAGCTGCAGCACCATCTTTGCGACGGTGGATTTGCCCGAACCCGACTCCCCCACGATAGCCGTGGTGGTACCCCTCTTAACATCGAAGCTCACCCCGTCAACGGCCGCGAAATCCGTCGTTTTCCCCAAGCCCTGGCGGAGCTTGTAGACCTTGCGCAGGTCCTGGATCTGCAGGACGTTATCTGCGGCAGTTGCCTCCGCAGCTGGAGCCAGCAGGTCTGACGCTTCGAGACCCTGCTCCCTGGCGACCTGGATCCTTCGGCTCGCCAGTGACGGCGCAGATTCAACCAGCCGCTTGGTGTACGGGTGCTGCGGGTTCTGGAGCAATGCCAGCGAAGGTCCGGCTTCCACCACCTGCCCCCGGTACATCACCACAACCTTGTCGGCCCGTTCTGCGGCCAGCCCCAGATCATGGGTGATCAGCAGGACTGCTGTACCCAGGTCGGCGGTCATGGTGTCCAGGTGATCCAGAATCTGCCGCTGGACCGTGACATCCAATGCCGACGTCGGCTCATCCGCAATCAGCAGGCGCGGCTGGCAGGACAACCCGATGGCAATGAGGGCACGCTGGCGCATACCGCCGGAAAACTCATGCGGGTACTGCTTGGCGCGCCGGTGGGCATCCGGCAGTCCTGCCTCGGACAGTACCTGGGCGACATCATCCGGGCCGCTGGGCCTGCCGTTGGCGCGGAGAGTCTCCTTGACCTGGTAGCCGATCTTCCAGACCGGGTTCAGGTTGGACATGGGGTCTTGCGGGACCATACCGATCGTATTGCCCCGCAGTTCGATCATCCGTTGCTCCGTGGCGTGGGCGATGTCCTCGCCGTGGAGCAGGATCTGGCCGGCGGAAACGCGGCCGTTGTTGGGCAACAGGCCGATGGCAGCGAGTGCCGTCGTCGACTTGCCTGAGCCAGACTCCCCCACGATCGCCACGGTTTCTCCGGGCATGATGGTCAGATGCGCATTGCGCACGGCCTGGACTTCACCGCTGCCGGTGGTGAAGGTGATTGCCAGGTCGCGAATTTCCAGCAGTGGCTTCACTCCCGCCGACCCGGCCTCATCGATGTGGATTTCTGGAGTAATCATCTCTTCCTTTCTCATCGCTGGCGGCTCTTCGGATCGAGGGCGTCACGGACAGCATCGCCGAGCATAATGAAGCTCAATACCGTGATGGACAGGGCCGCAGCCGGGTACAGAAGGATCTCCGGTTGGGTCCGAACAGAGGACTGTGCAGCGGCTCCAATGTCGTTACCCCAGGACATGATGCTCTGGGGCAGGCCAATGCCCAGGAAGGACAGCGTTGCCTCGGCCACGATGAAGACGCCCAGTTCGAGGGTGGCAAGGACGATAATCGGTGCCAGGGCGTTAGGCAGAACGTGGCGGACCAAGGCACCAAACTTTGAAACGCCCAGTGAACGGGCAGCCGTCACAAAGTCGGCATTGCGCACTTCAATGACCGCACCGCGGGTGATACGTGCCATCTGCGGCCAGGCCAGCAACGAAATCACAAACACGACGCTCCAAACGCCCCTGTTTTCGCGGAAGAAAGGCAACTGCGTGATCACCAGTGCGCCGAGGATCAGCGGCAAAGCGAAGAAAATATCGCCCAGGCGGGCAAGCACGGCATCGACCCAGCCACCGTAGTAGCCGGCAAGGGCACCAACGGTCACACCAATAACCAGGACGCAGAGCACGGAGAGCAGACCTACTGAAAGCGAAGCCTGGGTTCCATGGATGACCCGGGAGTAGATGTCGCAGCCCTGGAACGTGAAGCCAAACGGATGCCCGGCAGAGGGGCCGCCTTCCGAATTGGACAGTAAGCACCCGTCGTTCGGAGCGACGGAGGAGAAAAGGCCCGGGAAAAGTGCCACCACGGCAAGTGCCAGGATCAGCAGCGCCGAAATAATGAACAGCGGCCGACGGCGGAGCTTGCGCCAAGCGTCCGACCACAGACTCAGCGGTGCCTGGTCGGTCTTGACGGTGTCGGTTGCCAGCAACGGAGTTTCGTCGATGGGCGCCACAAAGTGGCTGTTATTACTGGTCATAACGGATCCTCGGGTCAAGCCAGGCATATAGGAGATCAACGAGCAGGTTGGCCACCACGAAGACCAACACAAGAACGCTGACAATGGCGACGATGGTGGGGCCCTCGCTGCGCAGGACGGCCTGGTAGAGCTTGTTGCCGACGCCGGGGACGTTGAAGATGCCCTCCGTCACGATCGCACCGCCCATAAGACCGCCGAGGTTGGCGCCAAGATAGGTCACCACCGGAATCAACGAGTTACGCAGGATGTGTGCGATGACCACCCGTGGCCGTGACAGGCCTTTGGCGGTAGCAGTCCGCACGTAATCGGCGTTCATGTTTTCGCTGACCGAGGCGCGGGTCAGGCGGAGAACATAGGCGAACGACACGAGGCCCAGGACCACTGCCGGAAGCAGCAGGCTGCCCCAGTCGGCATTGGCGCCGACGGTGGGTTTCGCCCACCCGAGTTGCACGCCAAAGACGAGTTGAAAGACAAAACCCAGAACAAAGGTTGGGACAGCGATGACAACCAGCGAAACTACCAGGACGGTGGAGTCAAACCAGCCTCCGCGGCGGAGACCTGCGAAGACGCCGAAGGCCACTCCGAAGATTGCCTGGATGGCCAGCGCTTCCACCGCAAGCATTGCCGTCACGGGGAAGACCCGCGCCAAGCTTGCCGCGATGGGCTGGCCGGTGAAGTCGTTGCCGAGGTTGAACGTGAAGAGGTTCTGCAGGAAGAGTCCGTACTGGACCCAGAATGGTTCGTCCAGGTGGTACTGGCTTCGCAGGGTATCGATGACTGCCTGCGGGGGCTGGCGGTCTCCGAAGAGCGCCGCAATGGGATCGCCGGGAAGGGCGAAGACCATGTAGTAAACCAAAAGCGTGGTGCCTATGAAGACAGGGATCACTTGTAGGAGGCGTCTCAGAATAAAGCGGACCACCGGATCACCAGCCTTCCGGATGCGAAGAAAGGTGTTTCATTTGTGCCTTCCTGCCGTGCAGGACAATGGGGGCCCGGCTTTGTGCCGGACCCCCATTCGCCTGGCGGCAAGTTAGATCCTGGAGACTACTTGGCCGTGATGTTGTAGTAGAGGATTCCGCCATTCCAGCCAGTTTCGGCCTTCAAAACGTTTTCGCTCCACACAATCGGCTTTGCCTGGTCCCAGAGCGGCAATCCGGGCAGGTCCTCGAAGAGGATCTCCTGGGCCTGGTTGAACTTGTCGTTGGCCGCATCGGTGGTCTTGGCGGCAAGTCCTTCCTGGAGCAGCTTGTCGAACTCGGGGTTCGAGTACTTCTCGTAGTTGGAGGATGCGCCCGTTGCCCAGACCGGTCCGAGGAAGTTGTAGAGCGACGGGTAGTCGCCCTGCCAGCCGGCGCGGCTCAGGCCCGGGAGGGACTGGGACTTGCGCAGGTTCAGTACTTCAGCGAACTTGGCGAAGGGCTGGATTTCGGCCTGGATGCCGAGGTTGTTCTTGAAGCCATTGGCTACGGCGTCAATCCATTCCTTGTTGCCACCATCAGTGTTGGAGGCAATCTGCAGCGGCTTGGATCCGTCGTACGGCTGGATCTTGTCAGCCTGGGCCCACAAGTCCTTGGCCTTGGCAGCGTCGAAAGTGAGGACTTCGCTGCCCTTGAGGTCTGCCTTGAATCCGTCGATGACCGGCGGGGCGAAGGCCTTGGCCGGGGTGCGGGTGCCGTTGAAGACTACCTTGGCGATCTCTTCGCGGTTGATGGCGTAGGACAGAGCCTGACGGCGCAGCTTGCCGGCTTCTCCCTGGAAGTTCGGGTTGTAGCCCGGGATGTTCAGGGTGGAGTTGGTGGCCACAGCCTTGGTGGCGTTGCGGTCCTGGAAGTCCGAGACGTATGTCTTCAGTGCGTTGGACGGCAGTACGTCGGTGACGTCCAGATTATTACCCTGAAGGTCCGTGTATGCGGGGCCCGGATCGGTGTAGAACTTGAAGGTCACTCCGCCGTTCTTCGCTTCGCGGGGACCACTGTAGTCGGCGTTCTTGACGAGCGAGATCGACTGGTCGTGTACCCAGGAGCCGGTCTTTTCGAACTTGTACGGACCGTTGCCTACCGGGTTTTCGCCGAAGGCCTTCGGATCCGCCAACGCTGCGGACGGCAGCGGGAAGAATGCTGAGTAGCCAAGGCGGAGCGACCAGTCAGCTTCCGGCTGTGCCAGCTTCACCGTGAGGGTCGAATCGTCTGTAGCTGTCAGACCCGACATCGTTTCGGCGGTAGGCGCCGGGGTGGTGGTCTTCTTGCCATCGGCCGCTGTTTCGGTGGTCACGGCAGAGACGTCTGCATAGCCAGCGATGGACTCAAAGAAGAATCCGTTGTTCTGCAGGTTCTTGGAGTTCGCGGCGAAGTTCCAGGAATCAACGAACGTCTTGGCAGTGATCGCTTCGCCGTTCGTGAACTTCTGGCCCTGCTTGACCTTGATGGTCCAGTTCTGGGCGTCAGGCGACTCAATGGACTCTGCCAGCGAGTTGACCGGCTTGCCGTTGGCGTCGTAGCTTCGAAGGCCTTCGAAGAGCAGCTCGACGACGCGGCCGCCGTAAACTTCGTTCGTGTTTGCCGGAAGCAACGGGTTCTGTGGTTCGTTGCTGTACGCGGTGATGACCTTGTTGGGATCACCGGCCGACTGGCTGGCACCGTCATTGCTGCCGCCTCCGGCGCCGCAGCCGGTCAGGGCAAGAGCGGCGATCGCCACCATGCCGAGTGCTTTGGAAGTGCGCGTGAAACGCATTCCGCCTCCTATGAGTTGTGGGAGATGTTTAGGGGAAATCTTTTGCTCCCCGGCAGGTCCGTCACAGGTTCTCACTGTGACGTGGCCTACATATACGAGTAGCCTAACCGCACAAAGTCCAAATACTGGTACTCCGTTGCCAAACCGTAACCAGTTAACCGCCAATAACTAGCCGGCACCCGGAACGTTGCGCAAGTCACATGCTACTCGCTGGTAAGGATGGCTGCGAATCGCGGGCGGGGCGGGCTCCCACAACGGCGACACGCCCCCAAGGACGTCCTATTTCAGGCGCCACTCCCACGCATTCCACCAGACGCCCAAAGGGCCGGAGCTGGGCTTGACACCCGTCACGCGGCTGCTGAAGGCGACAGTTCCCGTGGTCTGGTACAGCGGCAGGCCGTAGGCGCTTTCCCAGACGCGTTTGTCGATGTCAGCCAACAGTTCGTCCTGCTTCGCCAGGTCCGTGGTGCCAGCCAGCTGCTCCATGGCTTTGTCTGCATCGGCGTCGGAAAATCCGTTGAAGTTGCTGCCGCCACCGGTCTTGAAGATCTGCGGGACGCGACTCACGCCAACCCCGGGTCCGACGAAGCCGACGATGGCGGCGTCGTAGCTGCCGCCTCCGAGCGCTTTGGCCCAGTCCGAGCTGCCAAGGCCCGCGTCTTCAACCGTGAATCCGGCCAAGCGGGCGGAGTCGCGGATCAGGGAAAAGGCCCGCACGCGGTTGGGGTTGTCCTTGTTGTACAGGATGCGGACGGTAGGAGCAGCATCCCGCAATTGCGACCTGGCGCCTTTGATATCCACGTCGGCGTAGTCGGCCGAACCGTTGTCCTTCACGGCGTCCCGATATTTGGGCTGGGCTGGCAGGAAGACCTGTGAGTCCAGCGGTTTCGCGTCGGCGACAAATCCGCCCACCACGTCAGCCACGATCTTCTGCCGCGGAACGGTCTTCAGAAACGCTTCCCGGACGTCCTTGTCCGTGAACGGTCCCGAAAAGTTGAGATCGAGGTGGTCGTAACCGGACTGGCTGAAGCGCTGGACGGTATTGCCCTGCTCCGCCAGTCCGTCGAAGAGACTTTCGGTACCGGCAGAAGGCTGCGGGGCGATGATGTCCGCCTGTCCGTTCCTGAGGGCGGCAATGGCTGTGGAGGCGGCACCGGTGAACCGCACGGTGATGTCATCCAGATAGGGCTCCGGCCCCCACACATAGTCCCTGTTCCGGACCAGCCGGATGGAGGCGTCCGGAACGATGTCCCGGACGATGTACGGGCCGCTGGAAAGGTACATGGCAGGATCATCAGGAAGCTTTTTGGTGTCGAAGCCTGAATTCCAGAAGTCGCTGACCCGCTTCAGCGGGGTGTTGACCGCGGGCCGTTCGGTGACGCCCCTAGGCGAGTCCCTGATCAGGTCCACGAGGTCATCTTCGTCGTTAAGGCCGCTTTTGGCGGCGACAACATGGGCGGGGAGCCCGACGTCGAACGCTACTTCCCAATCAGCGTACGGGGAGGCGTATTCCAGCGTGATGGAACGCCCGTCACTCCCGATCTCCGGGAGTGCAGTGGCGCCCAAGCCGCTCTTGTCAGCCGCGGCCGAAAAGTACGTAGTGCCCGTCCCCAACCGGGGATCAGCGTCGTCGAAATAGCCCGAGCCGGCTGCCCAGGACAGGAGGAGGTCGCCGGTGTCGATGGCTTCGCCGTCGGACCATTTCACACCCTCGTTGACGGTGTACTTCACCTTCAGCGGCCTATCGGAGATCTTCTCGATCCGGCCGAATTGCTCGTTCCGGACCACCTTTTCGGTGTCATCCACATAGTAGAACCCGGAATGGGTGATGTAGCCGATCTTGGTGTTGATGTCCGTGTTTCCGGCGGCGCTGAACGGGTTGAAGGAGCTAAAGGCATTCGCCTCGGCCACGGTGGCATTGCCGCCACGGTTCGTTTCACCGACTACCACCGGGGGCGCCCCCCCGGAAGCAGAGCACCCCGAGATAACCAGCGCCGCAGCGACGGCCCCGGTGATGACCTGAATCAGATGCCTCAGGGGCATGCCGTCTCCTTTGCCTGTCCGGAATCAGACGTTGAAGCGGAACTCCACCACATCGCCGTCAGCCATCACGTACTCTTTGCCTTCAATACGTACCTTGCCACGGGACTTCGCTTCAGCCATGGACCCCGCCTCGATGAGGTCATGGAAGGACACCACTTCTGCCTTGATGAAGCCGCGCTGGAAATCGCTGTGGATGACGCCTGCTGCCTGCGGCGCGGTGTCGCCCTGGTGGATGGTCCAGGCGCGTGTTTCCTTCGGACCGGCCGTGAGGTAGGTCTGGAGGCCCAGGGTGTGGAAGCCGACGCGCGCCAGCTGGTCGAGGCCGGACTCGTCCTGGCCGTTCATTTCCAGCATTTCGCGGGCTTCCTCCTCGTCCAGCTCCACGAGGTCGGATTCGAGCTTCGCGTCCAGGAAGATGGCGTCCGCGGGGGCCACCATGGCCCGCAGCTCATCCTGCTTCTCCGGGCTGCCCAGGATGCCTTCGTCGGAGTTGAAGACGTAGATGAACGGCTTGGCGGTCAGGAGGCTGAGCTCCTTGAGGTTCTCCATCTCCAGCTTGTCGCTCTTGATCGAAGAGAAGACTGTGTCGCCGCGTTCCAGGACCGCCTGCGCAGCCTTGATGGCAGCCAGCTCGGCGGCTTCCCGCTTCTTGATCCTGACTTCTTTTTCGATCCGGGGAATCGCATTTTCAATGGTCTGAAGATCAGCCAGGATCAGCTCGGTGTTGATGGTTTCCATGTCGGAGCGGGGATCCACTTTGCCATCGACGTGGATGACGTCGGGATCATCAAACACCCGGACAACCTGGGCGATGGCCTCGGCCTCACGGATGTTGGCAAGGAACTTGTTGCCCAGGCCTTCGCCCTCAGACGCGCCCTTCACGATGCCGGCGATGTCCACAAAGGACACCGGAGCGGGAAGGAGTCGCTGCGAACCGAAGATGTCAGCCAGCTGCTGGAGCCGGGGATCGGGCAGGTTCACGACGCCGACATTAGGTTCGATGGTAGCGAACGGATAGTTCGCAGCCAGCACCTGGTTCCGGGTCAGTGCGTTGAAAAGAGTTGATTTGCCGACGTTGGGCAGTCCGACGATGCCAATAGTAAGAGCCACGAGCATTGATTCTACCGGTTGCCGGACACATGGGCCCCAGCCGGTCCCCCGCGGTGCCACACCTTGGTGGAACGGGTGGCCGAATATGTCGCTTCCGTAAATTGTCACAGGGTCATGCAACAGTGAGGATATGGATGCTGTAGCCGTGATTCTTGCCCTGTTAATGCTGCTGGTGGGTGCCGTCGCCGGCGCCGCCGCCACCTACTTCCCCTTACGCCGGCACAGTGGTGCCCTGGAGGACGACTTCGACGCCGTCTCGTCGCGGCTTTCCGAGGTCAGCGCCCAGTTCGCCGCAGCGGATGCGGAGCGCCGCCTCCTTTCCCTACAGAACCGGGAGCTGGGCGAGTCCCGCCACCAGGACGGCAGTGTGCTCCGCGCGCTGGCGCCGGTGGCGGAAAAGCTGACCGCCGTGCAGCAGCAGGTGGCCCTGCTGGAACGCGACCGCCTTGAACAGTACGGCCAGCTGGCGCAACAACTGCAGGAGGCCAGGCTCTCTGATGCCCAGCTGATCCGCTCCACGCACGCCCTCGAGTCCGCCCTGCGCTCCAACAGTGCGCGTGGGCAGTGGGGCGAAGTTCAATTGCGCCGAGTGGTTGAAGCGTCGGGCATGCTCAAGCACGTGGATTTCCTGGAGCAGGTCCACAGCGCCGGCACCGATTCAGCGGTCCGCCCCGACCTCGTGGTCCAGCTTCCGGGCCAGAAGCAACTGGTGGTTGACGCCAAAGTGCCGTTGTCCTCGTACCTGGAGGCCCAGGAGCTGGGTTCGCGTCAGGATTCAGGCATGGCCGGGAACCCCGGCAGCCAGCAATCCCTGCTTGCTGCCCATGCCAAGGCGCTGCGGGCCCACGTGGACTCGCTAAGTAACAAGAAGTATTGGGACATCCCGGGGAACTCCCCTGAGTTGGTGATCTGCTTCCTGCCGGCGGAATCCATCCTGGCTGCCGCCCTGACGGCCGACGCGACGCTGTTGGACCACGCGCTCTCCAAGAATGTGGTGCTCGCCTCCCCAAGCACGCTGCTCGCAGTACTCAAATCGGTGGCCTTCACGTGGCGCCAGGATGTGCTGACGGACAGTGCACGCGAACTCTTTGACCTCGCCCGTCAGCTGTACGAACGCATGGGAACACTCGGGGACAACGTGGGCAAGCTAGGTTCGTCACTCAAGTCTTCAGTGGACCGGTACAACGCCATGATCGGCACCCTGGAAGCGCGGATCCTGCCCACCGCACGGAAGCTCAATGCCATGGATGAATCAGGGCTGCTCACCCCGCCGGCACTCGAGGTCACGCCGCGCACGCTGGCGGCGCCGGAGTTTCAGCAGGACGAGGCCGCCGCCTGACGTTGCCGGAGACTGGTCAGTCGCGGGAGCGGCGTCCGCCGAGCGCCCGGCTGACGTCCCCGGCTTCCTTCAGGGTTGCGCGGAGTTCCTTGGGCAATGAGAAAAGGAGGTCCTCTTCGGCCGTGACAACTTCTTCTACGGAGCCGTAGCCGTAGTCGGCCAGCAGGCGAAGGACGTCCGTGACCAGGATCTCCGGCACTGAAGCCCCTGACGTGACTCCGACCGTTGCCACGCCTTCAAACCACGCTTCGTCCACTTCATTGGCGAAGTCCACCCGGTAGGAGGCCTTGGCCCCATACTCCAGGGCGACTTCCACCAGACGGACCGAGTTGGAGGAGTTAGCCGATCCCACCACAATGACCAGGTCGGCCTGGGGCGAGATCTTTTTGATGGCCACTTGACGGTTCGTGGTGGCGTAACAGATGTCGTCGCTGGGCGGATCCTGCAAGGTAGGGAACCTCGCCTTCAGCAGGCGGACCGTTTCCATGGTCTCGTCCACGCTGAGGGTGGTCTGGGACAGCCAGATGACCTTTTCGGGATCCCTGACGGTTACCTTGTCCACTTCGTGGGGACCGTTAATGATCTGGATGTGCTCCGGAGCCTCGCCGGCGGTCCCTTCAACTTCTTCGTGACCGTCGTGGCCGATCAGCAAGATGTCGAAGTCGTCCTTGGCGAACCTCACGGCTTCCTTATGAACCTTCGTAACCAGCGGGCAGGTGGCGTCAATGGTGCGCAGCCCGCGGTCCTCGGCCGACTGGACGACGGCCGGCGATACCCCGTGGGCGGAAAAAATCACCAGGGCGCCTTCCGGGACCTCGTCAGTCTCGTCGACGAAGATTGCGCCCTGTGCCTCCAGCGAGCTCACGACGTGGACGTTGTGCACGATCTGCTTCCGGACGTAAACCGGCGGCCCGTAGTGTTCCAAGGCCTTCTCGACGGCGATCACGGCCCTGTCCACACCGGCGCAATAACCGCGGGGCGCGGCCAGGAGTACCTTTTTGGGACCGGTTACCGGAGCCGCCGCGGCTACCTCCTCAGGCGAGCGCCGCCTGCGCGGGACAGTTGGCATCGAGAGGGACACAGCAGAGGAAGTCATTTCTCCATGCTACCGGGTTGGGGGCCGCCGCCCCGGCGAGGCGATCCGGATCACAAGGGCCGCCGCGACCAGCACACCGCCGGTTATCGCGGCACCGCCGACCCAGGATTGGAAGCTGCTGGACGCGGCCGCCACAAACGCATTCTTGAACATGTCCGCAAGTCCGTTGCCACTCGCAGTCCCCACTACAGCGTCCCTGGCGAATTGCGAGCCGGCGGCCCACAGGCCGGCCAGCGCAAGTGCCGCAAGTCCCACCGCGAACAGCACTGACCAGCGACGACGGGCGGAAACCAGGGCAAGTGCAAAGGCGATACCAGCCCCGATAGCCAAAGAGTAGCCGAGCGGCGCGTAGGCGGACACCCTCTCGACCAGCTGGCGCTGCTCCGGTTCTCCAACGTTGATCAGCGTCTGCTCCGGCGCAGTCAGCGGCAGTCCCGTGGTGCGCGCGAGTTCCTCCGTCGCCAGCGCGACCAGTGGCGCCAAGTCCAAAGTGAGCGACGACGGGGAGCCCGGTTCGGCAGGAGCTGCTGCCGGTGCGGCGAAGCTGAGCCGGTGGCTCTTCCGCAGTGTCTCCTCCCAGGCCGCCGGGTAACCCGGTAATGCGGTGAGTGAACCGGCCGCCGCCTCAAGCACTGGCCTCACCAGACCTGCCAGAGCGTCCGGGATAGTCCCCGTGTCAATGGTGCCAACAGCGGCTGTGGCCAGCCGCTGTTGGAATTCTGCGTCCTTCCCCAGCGGACCGGCCAGCGCCACAAAGCCATCCTCCTGAACCACGTTGCGGTCAAGCCAGATGGCGGGAACGGCCAATGCGGACAGCAAAACGCCCAGGACGACGGCGATGGCTGAAACGAAGGTGCGCAAAACGGGTCCTCACGGGTTGGCGGCAGCACAGCCATCATAGGGCCGGTGTCTGGACAACGAATGTCAGTCTCGGGTGATACAGCTTATGGATAAGGTTGAATGGCATCCGCCAGCCCGCTGACAGCAGCCAGTTGACTGACCGCCGCCATTCAAACACGAACCTCCACCTCCCGAACAAAGGACCGCAATGCCGCCACCCACAGCTTCCCGGGGCAGCGGACATGTCTGACCAGGCCGCCCTGCCAGGCACTGCTGCCACTACGCTGCCTGCCACAGCCGCTGAGACCAGCCCGGACAATCCCTGGCCGCTGCAGTTGCTGTCCCAGAAACTCAAGGCCCATATCGACCGCACACCGTCGGCGTGGGTGGAGGGTCAGGTCATCGAGATGAACCGCCGGGGCGGCAATGCGTACCTCACCCTCCGGGATGTGGACGCGGAAGTTTCCCTGCCGGCGTCAGTCTGGACGAAGGTCCTGGACCGGCAGAACATGCCCCTGGAACGTGGCTCCCGCGTGGTGGCCTTGCTCAAGCCGGAGTTCTGGCTGAAGACCGGGCGGATTAACATGCAGGTAAGGGACATCAGGCCTGTAGGGCTTGGCGATCTGCTGGCGCGGATCGAACGGTTGCGGCAGGCCCTCTCAGCCGAGGGGCTGTTTGCCGATTCACGGAAGAAAGCATTGCCGCTGCTCCCCCGCCGTATCGGCCTGATTACCGGACGGGACTCCGACGCCAAAAAGGACGTCGTCCAAAACGCCGCACTGCGCTGGCCCGCCGTCGAATTCGAGATCCGGGAGGTGGCCGTCCAGGGCAACACCGCGGTCTCGCAGATCATCCGCGCCCTGCAGGAGTTGGACGGCCGCCCCGACGTTGACGTCATTGTCATCGCCCGGGGGGGCGGAGCGTTGGAGGACCTGCTGCCTTTCAACAGCGAGGAACTGATCCGTGCCGTCGCGGCGACGGCTACCCCTGTGGTCAGCGCCATCGGACATGAGGCGGACCGCCCCCTCCTCGACGACGTGGCGGACCTCCGTGCGTCCACGCCAACTGATGCCGCCAAGCGGATCGTGCCTGACGTTGCCGAGGAACTGGCCAGTGTGCGCCAGGCACGCGAGCACCTGCGCAGGAGCATCGGCAGGCTCGTGGACCGGGAGTCGGACCGGTTGTCCGCACTCCATTCCCGGCCGGTTCTGGCCACGCCCGAAGCAATGGTCACCGTACGCGCGGAGGAAATCGAACGCCTCCTCAGGAGATCATCGGCCGCCGTCAGCTCAACGGTGGTCCGGGCGGCTGACCAACTGGTTCACCTGCAGGCACAGGTCCGAGCCCTGTCACCGCAAAAGACGCTGGACCGCGGCTACGCCGTGGTCGAACTGGCCAACGGCCGGCCGGCCCACGCCGCTGAAGCTGCCGGCCACGCTGTGGTCCGCGACCCTTCGGAGGCGCCGTCGGGAACTGCGTTGTCCGTACGCGTGGCCCAGGGCCTGTTCGGCGCCACATCCACTGGGGAACTTCAACAAGGAGAAGCACATGCCCGAGACAAAGCCTGACCCGGAAATCGAAGCCCTGAGCTACGAGGAAGCCCGCGAACAGTTGGTACACGTGGTGGGGAGGCTCGAGGCGGGCGGCGCCAGCCTTGAGGACTCCCTGGCACTGTGGGAACGCGGCGAAGCCCTGGCTAAGCGCTGCGAGGAGTGGCTGGAGGGCGCCCGCAAGCGGCTTGCTGCCGCCCGCGACCAGCCGCTCTGACGAGCCCTCTGACCACCCAGTGCGGGCCTACCCTCGGAGCAACCGGCCCCAAACAAGTCAGGACCGATCGACCAAATCAGGACCGATCGACCAGTTCCCGTTCGATGGGGACGTCGAACTCAGCTTTCGGCCATTCCAGCTTCATCTCAGACATCGCGCCCAACACCAACTGCTGCACTGCGATCCTGGCATACCATTTTTTGTTGGCCGGAACCACATGCCAGGGTGCCGCTTCCGTGTTGGTCTCGTCGAAGGCAGCCTGGTAGGCGCCCATGTAGTCGCCCCAGAACGCCCGTTCCTTGAGGTCGTTGCTGCTGTATTTCCAGTGCTTGGCGGGGTTGTCAAGTCGGGCAAGCAGCCGGGTCTTCTGTTCATCCTTGCTGATATTGAGCATCACCTTGATGATTTTGGTTCCAGCCTCGGTCTGGCGCGCCTCGAACTCATTGATGGCCCGGTAGCGACGCTTAAGTTCGTCAGGCGAAGCCCAGTTGTGAACCCGGTGGATCAGGACGTCCTCATAGTGGGAGCGGTCGAAGATGCCCACCATGCCGGCTCCGGGAACCTCCCTCTCGATCCGCCAGAGAAAGTCATAGGACTTCTCTTCCTCGGTGGGTGCCTTGAAAGCCTTGAACTGGACGCCCTGCGGATCCATTGTGGCCATCACATGGTTGACGATTCCGCCCTTGCCCGCCGTGTCCATGCCTTGCAGGATCAGCAGAAGCCGTTTTTTCCCGCCGAAGCGCGACACCGCGAACAGCTTTTCCTGAAGTTCGGCCAACGCGCCGTCCAATTCAGCCAGAATTGTCTGGCCATCAGCTTTATTGCCCTTGTAACCGGGCGTCGCGTCAGGGTCGGCCTCGGCCAGCGAAAAGCCCTTCCCCACCCTCAGCGTATCGACGGGGTGCTTCTTGAACTCAACCAAGTCGGCCATTGGGGTCCTTTGTCCGCAGTGTCCGCGCCATCTGGCGCGTCCCCACAGGCTAGTTCCCTTTGTACCTGCTCAGGAAGTCCCCCATACGGTTGATGGCCTCCTCAAGGTCCTTCACCAGCGGGAGGGTAACCATCCGGAAGTGGTCGGGGCGGACCCAGTTGAAGGCCCGGCCGTGGGAGACCAGGATTTTCTGCTCGCGCAGCAGGTCCAAAACGAACTTCTCGTCGTCGCGGATGTGGAATACCTCGGGATCGAGTTTCGGGAAGAGGTACATGGCTCCACGGGCCTGCTGCGTGCTCACGCCGGGGATGGCGTTGAGCATGTCGTAGGCCTTGTTCCGCTGTTCCAGCAGCCTGCCGCCGGGCAGGATGAGGTCGTTGATGCTCTGGTAGCCGCCGAGTGCGGTCTGGATGGCATGCTGGGCGGGCACATTGGCACAGAGGCGCATGTTGGCCAGGAGGCTGATGCCCTCCAGGTAGTCCGAGGCATCCTTCTTCGGGCCCGAGATGGCCATCCAGCCGGCACGGTAGCCGCAGACGCGGTAGGCCTTGGACAGTCCACTGAAGGTGAGGCACAGGACGTTGTCGCCCGTAAGCGCGGCCATGTTGATGTGCACGGCGTCCTCATACAGGATCTTTTCGTAGATTTCATCCGCGAAAAGGATCAGTCCGTGCTTTTCGGCCAAGGCCACGATCTTCTTCAGCGTCTCTTCCGGGTAGACCGCGCCCGTGGGGTTGTTGGGGTTGATCACCACAACGCCCTTAGTGCGCGGCGTGATCTTGGCTTCAAGATCCTCAATGTCAGGCTGCCAGCCTGATTCCTCATCGCAGAGGTAGTGCACGGGCTTCCCGCCCGCCAGGGCAACGGAAGCCGTCCACAGCGGGTAATCCGGTGTGGGGATCAGCACTTCATCGCCGTCGTTGAGCAGCGCCATGAGGGACATAGTGATAAGTTCGCTGACGCCGTTGCCCAGGTAGATGTCGTCCACATGGATGTTCTGGATTCCGCGGGTCTGGTAGTACTGGGAGACGGCGGTCCGGGCCGAGAAGATGCCCCGGGAGTCGCTGTAGCCCTGGGCATGGGGCAGGTGGCGGATCATGTCCACCAGGATGGCGTCCGGGGCTTCAAATCCAAACGGCGCGGGGTTTCCGATGTTCAGTTTGAGGATCCGGTGACCCTCCGCCTCCATCTGCTGGGCGGCCTGAAGGATCGGTCCACGGATGTCGTATAGGACGTTGTGAAGCTTGGTGGACTGCTTGAATTCTGCCATCCATCAAATATGCCATATGACGGATGTACTTCCGTTGAGACCTCAGACACAGAAGCGCGGCGACGGACGACGGCGGCTGCCGGCCCATGTGGGTCCGGCAGCCGCCGTCGTGATTTGGTTCTGGAGTCAGGTGTTACTTGACGATGCCCTTGTCCTTGA
Organism: Pseudarthrobacter sp. AB1; assembly: GCF_014926485.1. Classification (NCBI taxonomy): domain Bacteria; kingdom Bacillati; phylum Actinomycetota; class Actinomycetes; order Micrococcales; family Micrococcaceae; genus Pseudarthrobacter; species Pseudarthrobacter sp. AB1. The sequence goes on along the minus strand of NZ_PZKO01000055.1, from coordinate 179,015 downwards.
GCCAGGTGGCGGCGGCGTCTTTGGCATTCTGCTTCTGGCTTCCGCTGACTGCCCGGTTGAGGTTGACCAGGTCCTCAGTGGTCAGGATCTTCGATACGGCATTGAGCGCGTCCTTGGCCTTGTCGGTCATTTTTGCCTTGTTGTAGAGCGGCAGGACCTGCTGGGCCTTGAAGTTGTCCTTTGGATCCTCGAGCACCACCAGGTCGTTGTCCGCGATGGACGGTGTGGTGGTGTAAATGTCAGCGACCTGGACGTCGTCGGTCAGAAGTGCTTGCAGGGTCAGGTTGCCGCCGCCGTCGCTGAAGGGCTTCAGCGCCTTGAGTTCGCAGCCGTAGTTCGCTTTTAGCCCGGGCAGGCCATAGGCACGGGTTTCGAACGTGGCCGGGGCCGCCATGGTCAGGTCCTTGCAGACTTTGGCCAGGTCCTCAATGGACTTCAGCTGGTACTTCTCCGCCGTAGCCTTGGTGACCACCATGGCATCCTTGGACTCAGCCTTGGACGCCTCCAGCACTCCAAGCCCTTCGGGGAGCTTACCCGGCAAGGCCTTGTATACGTCCTCGGCCGAGACCTCGGCAGCTTCAGGATCCACGTGCGAGAGCAGGTTGCCGGAGTAGTCAGGGACGAGGTCAACGGAGCCGTCCTGAACCGCCTTGAAATAGATTTCGCGGGCACCGATGTTGGGCTTGGTGGTTGCCGTGACCCCTGCAGCAGTCAGTGCCCCGGCATAGATCTCTGCCACGATCTGGCTCTCCGGGAAATCAGCCGAGCCGACCACCAATGATCCGCCGCCGGCGCTCCCGGCACTGGTGCTGGGGGTTGCCAACGGGTCGCTCCCGCCGCAGGCTGTCAGCGCAACGGCAAGGCCGACGCCAGCAGCCATGCCGGCCAGTCGCCTGCGGGTAAGGATTGTCCTGGTGTTGTCTTTCATGGGGTACCTCCTTGAACGGCAGCTGACGCAGGCGCGGCAGCTGGGAGATCAGCGGCGGCCTGCTGGCCACCGTGCAGATCGGATGTGAGGCCAGGCGAAAGAAGGACTCTTTGCACCGCGGCAAGGATGAGGTCAACAATGATGGCCAGCCCTGCAATCAACAAGGACCCGGCAAGCATCCGCGGGAAGTCCTGCAACGCCAAGCCATCAAAAAGGTAGCGGCCCAAGCCGCCCAAGGGGAGGTACGCAACCACGGAAACCGTCGCGATGACCTGCAGAACTGCCGTTCGGACGCCGCCGAACATCACCAGCAGCCCGTTGGGCAGCTCAACACGGAACAGGATCTGCACCTCGGTCATGCCAACGGCCCGGGCAGCGTCCACCACAGCCCTGTCCACGCTCGAAATGCCGGCGTACGTTCCGGCAAGGAGCGGCGGCACGGTCAGGATGACCAACGCCCACACCGGTGGCATCAGGCTGCTCCCGGCCAGGAGGGCGAAAAGGACCAACAGGCCCAGGGTAGGCAGCGCCCGCAGCGCACCTGCCACCGCTACTGCCACCACGCGCCCGCGGCCCGTATGGCCGATGTAGAGCCCGGCCGGGACCGCGACGGCGGCGGCAATCACCAGGACCAGCCCGCTGTACTGCAGGTGCTCCAGAAGCCGGACGGGGATGCCGGAACTGCCGGTCCAGTGCACCGGATCAGCTATCCAGGCGAGGGTGTCCACAAAAATATTGCTCATGGTGCGGCCCCCGCGTGAACGTTGGCATCGGCCAGGTAGCCGGCGGCCGAAGTCACCGAGGGGCCAGACGCCTTAGCGGCGCGGGTCCACGGCGTGAGCAGCCTTTCCAGGACGACCAGCACGGCATCCATCAGCAGCGCGAGGACGAGGATGGCAATGATCCCCACCACCACTTCCGTGACGAAGTTCCGTTGCAGTCCATCGGTAAACAGCATGCCCAGGTTTCCCACGCCCAGGAGCGCCGCGACGCTCACCAGGGAGATGTTGCTGACGGAAACCACCCGCAACCCGGCGAACATCACCGGCAGGGAGAGCGGCAGGTCAATCTGGACAAAGCGGAGCCACGGCTTGTACCCCATGGCGATCGCAGCCTGCCGGAGATCCTCCTCTACGGAGTCAAAAGCATCCAGCGCGGCCCGGACCAGCAGCGCCACTGCGTAGATGGTGAGGGCAACAATGACGTTGAGCGGGTCCAGGATCCGAGTTCCGAGAATCGAGGGCAGGATGATGAACAGCGCCAGCGAGGGGACGGTGTACAGCAATGAACTTGCGGTCACCACCACCGACCGCAGCGCCGGGTGGGTCCGCGCCAACTGCGCCAACGGAATGGAAATAACCAGCCCCAGCACCATCGGAATGAGGGCCAGGACCAGGTGCTGGCCGGCCAATCCCATGACCATGCCGCTGTTTGCCAGGAACCAATCCATCAGAGCGCAGCCTGCCTGACCTGGCGGGCTTCCTCAATGACACCGATGACTTCCTGAGCCCTGACGGTTCCCAGGACCTTGCCGTCGCCATCCACCGCAACACCTTGGCCGGATGGGGATGATAAGGCCGAGTCCAGTGCACGCCGTAGTGTCTCGCCGGGCCGGAAGAGTGACCCGCCCGGAATGAGCTCGGAATCCGTCCCCGGCCTCGCCCAGCCCAGGGGGCGCAGGTCCGGATCCACCACGAGCTGCCAGTCGGTCACCGCGGCGGGATCGCCGGCAAACTGGCCGGCACTCATCACAAGCGTGGGCACCGGGTGAATGGTGATGGCGTCGGACGTGGTGAACCCCAGGTGGCGGAAGCCACGGTCCCGGCCCACGAAGGAAGCCACAAAATCATTCGCCGGTGCCCGGAGGATTTCCTCAGGGGTGGCGTACTGGGCCAGCCGGCCGCCGACAGCGAAAACGGCCACCTTGTCGCCAAGAATGGTTGCCTCGTCGATGTCGTGCGTGACGAAAACGATGGTTTTTGCGAGGTCTTTCTGCAGCCTCAGGAGTTCCTGCTGTAGTTCGTCGCGCACCACGGGGTCAACGGCGCTGAAAGGTTCGTCCATCAGCAGGACGGGTGGATCGGCTGCGAGCGCCCGGGCTACGCCGACTCGCTGCTGCTGGCCGCCGGAGAGCTGGGACGGGTACCGCTTCCCGAGCGCGGAAGCCAGCCCGACGACGTCGAGCAGGTCCGTTGCGCGCTTGCGGGCTTCAGCCTTGGAAACGCCGTTAAGCCGGGGCACGGTGGCGATGTTGTCCAGCACGGAACGGTGCGGCATCAGCCCGGAAGACTGCATCACGTAGCCCATGGACCGTCTCAGCTCCGCGGCAGGCACCGAGGTCACGTCCCGCCCGTCCACGGTGATCACACCGGACGTCGGTTCCACCATACGGTTGATCATCCGCAGCGAGGTGGTCTTGCCGCAGCCGGATGGCCCCACAAAAGCGGTGATGGTGCCCCTGTCGATGGACATGGTGAGCTGGTCCACAGCAGGCTGCCCGCCCTGATACTGCTTGGTGACGCTCTGGAACTCAATCATGGCTTGGTCCATTCCCGGACTTACCTGTTCTGTTGGACGGCATCGGACAGTGTTGGGTCATAAGCTCACTGACATTCACGGTAACGCAATCCGTGATCAGCGTAACTGGATCTTCGGGCAATCCGGGCAAGAAAATCCCTACTGTAATCATTCGTTGCACAACCCCGCGTGGATGGGTCCCTCCGATCACCCCGTGCCGGGATGCGCTTACGCCCGGCTGTGCCCGCGCCTAGAGTTGGACCGTGACCAACTTGGAAGCAGCTCCCCAACAGGAACTTTGTCCGCCCGCCGGCCCTGAAGGGACGTCCGGCCCCTGCCTCCAGATCTGGCCCGAACGGGAGGTCCCGCTGGGCGGCGTGCGGGCCATGACCGTCCGGCGCACGCTGCCGCAGCGGGGCTTGCCCACCATCGGCGCCTGGTGTTTCCTGGACAGTTTCGGCCCGGACCGCACCGCGATGTCCGTCCTCCCGCACCCGCACATCGGGCTGCAGACGGTCACCTGGCCACTTGCCGGGAACATCCGGCACCGGGACAGCGTGGGCAGCGATGTTGTGGTCCGCCCAGGTGAGCTGAACATCATGACGGCCGGGCACGGGGTGTCCCACTCGGAGTTCGCCGTCCGGCTGGATCCCGACGCCGCCGCGCAGTTGCCCGTGCAGCGCGGCCTGCAGCTCTGGGTAGCGTTGCCGGACGCGGAACGCCACCGCGAACCCGCGTTCGAGCAGCACCGGGAACTGCCCTCCGTGACGGGGCCGGGTTTCACTGCGACTGTGATGGTGGGCGAATTCGCCGGGGCGGTGTCACCGGCCACGATGTACTCCCCCATCGTCGGAGCAGACATCTCCTGCGAGGGGCCGGCCGTCCTACCAATGAACGCACACTTTGAGCATGCCGTGCTGGTGCTCGACGGCGGGCTGACGCTGGACGGGCAGGAGGTCCCGCCCGGTCCGCTGGGCTACCTGGGCGCGGGACGCCCCTCACTGGAGTTCCAGGCCCTGCCCGGAACCCGGTTCCTCCTGATCGGCGGGGAGCCGTTCCAGGAGGAACTCCTGATGTGGTGGAACTTCGTGGGCCGCACCCACGACGAAGTGGAGCAGGCCCGTCACGACTGGGAGGCGCAGGTGGCACTGGCCGACGATGCCGCCTGTGGGGCCCGCTACGGGCTGGTTGAGGGGCACGGCCCGGACGCAGGCGCCGAAGCCGGACGCATCCCCGCCCCCATCATGCCGGCCGTCAGACTGACACCCCGCAAGCGGTCAGTGGGCCCCTGACCCTTCCGAGACCAGCTTCAGGACGCCAAACACGGGGTCCTGGTCCAGGACACGGACATCGATTACGCCGGCGTCGGCCAAGTGGCTCCGGAAAGAGTCCTGCAGCGGGATCACGTTCATGCCCAGTCCGCTGCCGAGAATAACGGGTCCGTCGATGCCAAGCTTCTGCAATGCCTGGGCAGCCAGGCCGGCAAGGTCCTTGCCGGCCTGGTCCAGCAGCTCCTGGCACGCCGGGTGGCCGGCCGCTGCCGCGTCCACCACCAGGCGTGCCTGCTGGGCCCAGAACCGGCGGCCGGTATCCGGAGAATGAAAGAGCGCAATCAGCCGGTTGGGGTGGTCCACTCCGCACGAGGCAAGCAGGGCCTCGGTCAGCTGGTCCGCCGGGAGTCCCTGGTTCATCCGGCGCAGGCTGTGCCGCACCGCCTCACGGCCCAGCCAGTAGCCGCTGCCTTCATCACCGAGCAGGTAGCCCCAGCCGCCGGCCCGGGCCTCGTCGCCGGTGGCGTTCCGTCCCCAGGCTGCGGAGCCGGTTCCTGCGATCACGGCCACACCCGTGCTGGCTCCGCCTGCGGCCAGCAGCAGCCGCGAATCGTGGACCACCGTGACCTTGGCTCCCGGAACATGCGGTTCTATCAGTGCGGCAAGGGCGGCGGCGTCGTCGTCGGTGTCAATGCCCCCGGCCCCCGCATATACGTGGACCACCTGGCCGCCGCCGATCCGGGAGAAGAGATCCGCGAGGTTCAGTGCCGCCTGTTCGCGGCTGACGTTCTGCACGTTGGAACTGCCGGCGGACTCGTCGGCCACGGCTACTCCGTCCACAAACCTGACGCCGCGGGTCTTTGTACCGCCGATGTCCAGGCCGATGATGACCCCCGCGAGGGGATCCGGGGCGGACGCGGCGCCGCCCACCTGGTGGATTCCGGGCAATGCGGTCTGGGGGTGCTCGCTGTCAGTCACACACCCAGCCTACTGAAATGCTGCCGGCGAATCGCGGCCGGGCCGGGGGCCGCCGTCGTGTCTCAACACGTCGTGCCTCAACATCCCGCGGTTATCCCGTCCCTGAGCGGGCGGCCACCAGGCCCGCCAGCAGGTGGGGCCCCTCTTGCAGGACCATCTCCCGGAAGAACCGGACCGGATCGGGCTCGGCATCGGGACCGGGTTTCCGCCGCCGCCAGCCCAACCCGATCTCGCGGTACGCAAGCCCGGATTCCAAGGCAAGCTCGACCCAGCCCAGGTTGCCCGTTTCCGGGCTGACATGGCGCCCCGGCGCATTGCCCCCGGGCGGAAGGATGCTGACTCCAAGGCCCGCGGTGACCAGGCCACGGGCTGTGTGGGTGTCCTGGCTTTCGAACGCGATCCGCGGCCGGAATCCTGCCTCCCGGAACAGCGCATCGGTCAGTGACCGCATGCCGTACCCCGGCTCCAGCGCCACGAAAGGGTCCCGGCGGATGTCCTGCACACTGACGCTGCCCCGGCCGGCCAGCGGATGGCCATGGTGAACCACCAGGCGGAGGGGCTCACGGTAGAGCGACGCCGAGGAGACGATGCTGCTTGCGGACGGAACCGGTGCTGTCAGTGACAGATCCGCCTGCCCCGAGGCGAGTTCCGCGAGGCAGGTGTCCCGCGCCCCCTGGCGCAGGATGAAGCCGGCCTCCGGGTGGCGGCTGCGGAAGGCGCTGATGAGCAGCGGCAGGGTGGCCTCGCCGAACGTGTGCTGAAAGGACAGCGACACCTTCCCCCGCACCACGTCCGACTCGTGCCGGACCAGGTCCAGCCCGGCCTGGAACTCGGTCAGGGCCGATTCGATGTACGGGAGCAGCGTCCGGGCGGCCGCCGTGAGGCGGATGCCCCGTCCGTCACGGATCAGCAGTTCGGTTCCGACGACGGCGCTGGCCCGGGACAGTGCCCGGCTCACCGTGGACTGGGGTACTCCCAGGAGCTCGGCCGTTTCCGTGACGTGCTGGGTCCGGCCCAGCTCAGCCAGGATAGGCAGCAGCGGCAGGAGCTTCACCAACTGCTTGTGGTCGGCGTGCATTGGCCCCACCTCTCCAAACGTTCCATTACTGACATGAATTGCGGCCAAAAGATGCATTGGAAGCATACATTGCGGAAGCCTACCCTTGGGCTATGCCACAAAATGCCGCAGCCCCGGGAACATTCGCTCCACCGCAGGGTGGCTGGGCGGGACATCCCAAGGGCTCCGCTGCCTACAGCAAGATCCTGGCCGGCCTGGCCTTCGCGGGCGTGGCCACGTTCGCCCAGCTCTACTCCACCCAGGCAGTGTTGCCGCTCCTGGCCGCAGACCTGAAAGTGACCGCGGCAGAGGCGGCGTTGACCATATCGCTGGCCACTGTGGGCCTGGCCATCACCGTCATTCCCTGGTCCTTCCTCGCGGACAGGATCGGCCGGGTCAAGGCCATGGCCTGGGGCATCTCCGCTGCCACCGTCCTGGGCCTGCTGGTACCCCTCGCCCCCACGTTCGGCGCGCTGCTTGCTTTGCGGCTGCTTGAAGGAATGGCGCTGGGCGGGATCCCGGCCATCGCCATCGCCTACCTGAACGAGGAAGTGAACAGGGCCCATGCGGCCATGGCCGCAGGCAGCTATGTTGCCGGCACAACGCTGGGCGGACTGGCCGGCCGGCTGGTGGCAGGGCCGGCCGGTGAGCTCTGGGGCTGGCGCACAGCCGCCCTGGCCGTTTCCCTGCTGGCAACAGTGGCCGCAGTGCTCTTCCTGGTTCTGGTACCGCAGGCCAAGGGATTCACAGCCGCCAAAGCCTCCGGGATCCGGGGTGCCATGGCTACGCTCGGCGGACATGTGCGCAATCCCCGGCTGCTGGCGCTCTACATCCAGGCCTTCCTCATGATGGGCGGGTTTGTAGCCGTCTACAACTACCTTGGCTTCCGCCTGTCCGCTGAGCCCTTCACGATGCCGGCAACCCTCATTAGCCTGATCTTCCTGGCCTACCTTTCGGGAACGTTTTCATCCCGCTGGGCCGGCGGGCTGACGGCGAGGCTTGGCCGCAGGGATGTGCTGCTTGCGGGCATCGTCCTGATGGTGGTTGGGCTGGCACTGACGCTGACGCCGGTGCTCGCCCTGATCCTTGCTGGCCTGGTGATCTTCACCGGCGGCTTCTTCGCGGCCCACAGCATCGGTGCAGGCTGGACCGGAAGCATCGCCACCACCGGCCGCGCCCAGGCATCGTCGCTCTACAACCTGGCCTATTACCTGGGCTCGAGCGTCATCGGCTGGGCGGGTGGACTGGTGTTCCAGTCACTGGGCTGGACGGCGCTTGCAGCGGCAATCATGGTCCTCGCCTGCATCACGGCGGTGACAGTCGCCGTCGTACATCCCCGGCGAACCCACGAAACGGCACCGCCCTGCACACGAGACCGAACGAAAGCCGCGCGGCCGTAGAACTATCGGCCAACAAATGACGGCTTCGTCTGGCGAATATTCGGAAGGAAGGATGCGTCCCAGGGTGAGCAGCAGGAATCCGCCGTCTAGGATGAATGGACGGACATTCAAGGAGATTCCATGAGCAGCAACCCAAAAAACATCCGGCCGGCCAGCCACTTTGAGCCGCTGGATGCCATTGATGAACGGCTTCTCGCCGCCTTGGTGGACGATGCACGGATCTCCAACAAGCAGTTGGCTGAACTCGTGGGAATCGCCCCGTCCACCGCGCTCATGCGGACCCGCGCGTTGTCCGAACGTGGCATCGTCCAGGGATTTGAGGCGACACTCAGCCTCTCGGCCATCGGCAGGTCCGTCCAGGCACTCGTAGCCGTCCGGTTGCGGGCCCACGACCGGGACCAGATCGACCGCTTCACAGCCCGCGTTCCGCACCTGCCCGCGGTTCTCTCCACCTTCCACACGTCAGGCTCCGTGGACTACCTGCTGCACATCGCCGTCGCCAGCACCGAGGACCTGCGGGACTGGGTCCTCGACAACCTGGCCACCGATCCTGTGGTGGGCCACACCGAGACCACCCTCGTCTTTGAGCACATCCAGGGAAACCACGGTCCGCTGCCGGATTAGGCTCCGCGCTGCAGCGCTTTCCGAAACGTGACCGCGGACAGCGCCAGTGCGGCGGCGCTGCAGAGCACCACGAAGCCCCCGACCGCCGTCGGCAGCCCGAACACCGCAGTGGCCCAACCCAGCCCGATGACCGGCACGGCACTGCCCAGGTACGTGATGACATAGACCGTGCTGATGACCTGGGCATGCTGTGACGATTCCACCTTCGCGGCCACATCGTTGAAGACCGTGCGGAAGGCGACTCCCTGCCCCAGACCAGCCAGGACGCTGGCCGCGGCCAGCAACAGCGGACTGCTCCAGGCCGCTGCTGCGGCAAGGAGCAACACCGAGCCTCCCAGGACCGCCAGCCCGGCGGGCACCACAAAGCGGCCGCGCACGGACAGCACCTGGCTCAGCGCTGAGGCGGCGAGCGTCATCCCGGCCAGGGCGCCGATCAACGGACGTGAATCCGTGTGAAGGATCGGAGCGAAATAGGCCGGGGCCAGCGACAGGCAGAATCCAAAGACCGAGAAGCTGAGGAACCCGACGGCGGCCGCGAGCCAGAACGCGCCCCGCGCTTCAGTGGATACCGCGGGCCGGCGGGGAGCCAGGACCATGACGGGGCGCCGGCCAGCCGGAGGCTTGATGGCCGGCCGGGCCTGAAGCAGGTAGAGCGGCACCAGCATTGCCGCCAGGACCAGCGAGTGAACATAGTACGGGGCGGTGGTGGGCCCCGGCAGCAGCGACAGCAGGCCACCGATGACCGGACCGGCCGCCACTCCACCCGCCGTCGCCAGCAGGGTGAAGCGCGTGGCCCACTCCGGCCGGGACGGGAGCAATTCCCGCAGCGCGGCGGCACTGGCACCGGTGGCCAGGGCAACGGCCACCCCTTGAAGGGCCCGTCCGGCCGAAAGCGCCACCAGGTTTCCGGCCTGCGAGAAGACCCAACTGCCCGCCAGTCCGGCGAAAACAGCCAGGATGAGCGCCGCCCGCCGGCCGATGTGGTCCGACCAGTGGCCTGCCAGCATCAGCGTGGCCACCAGCGCCAGCACATAGCTGGCAAAGGCCGCCGTGACCCCAAGTGCCGAGAGGCCAAGGTTTGCCTGGAGCAGCGGATACAGGGGCGTGGCCAGATTCGCACCGACCAGCAGGGTGAAGATGACGGCACCGGCCATCACCAGCCGTGCGGTGGTGGATGCATCCCAGCCCTGACGCCCGGCGGTAGCCGGACGCATACGGAGTTCATTAAAGACTGTCATTGCTGCTGCCTTGGCGTCGACCGGGGCGGGAGGTCCTTGTGGGAAGCCGCCCCGGGTGGAAATTGATACCTAAAGAATGCTTGACTGTTGACTGATTGGTTCCTTGCTAGTGAAACTATTGCGCAAAATACGCAATTTCTGGTGTCTCCAGTAACTGAAAGTGACAGTTTGCCTACCCTTGATCCCACTGACCTGAAGATCCTGCTGGAACTCATTCGCGATCCACGCGTCCAGATCGGCGAGTTGGCCGAGATGCTGGGCATTGCGCGCAACACGGCACAGTCGCGCGTGCGGCGCCTGCTCCGCGCCGGGGTGCTGCACGATGGCGGCCGCGAGATCGACCTCGAGGCGGTAGGGTACGACGTCGTCGCATTCGTCACGATCGAGGTGACGCACCGGGAACTGGACGGAGTTGTGGGCGCCCTTCGGCTGCTCCCCCAGGTTCTGGAGGTCCATGAGATCTCGGGTCGGGGTGATGTCTGGTGCCGGGTGGTGGCCACCGATACGCATAATCTGCAGTCCGCCCTCCGCCAGATTCTTCGCGTCAAGGGCGTCATCCGGACCGAAACAGTCCTGGCGCTCCACACGCATATTCCCTACCGGACCGAACCCCTGATCAGCCGCCTCGCACAGGCCGTGCCCGGCACCCCAACACGGCCGAAGCAATTGTCCGAGCGCGGCGGCGGCTCCCCAGATGGCAGTTAGGATTCGAGCATGGAGTGGCTTTCACATATTTCACAGATCAACTGGCTCGCCGTGGCACTGGCCTTCATCTCGAGCATGGCGATCGGCTTTATCTGGTACATGCCGGCCGTGCTGGGCAAGCGGTGGATGGCCGCCATCGGAAAGACTGAAGATGACCTGAAGAACATCAGCGGCGGCGCGGGGATCTGGGTTCCCATGACGGTTGCGGCCGGCCTGACTGCCATCCTGCTGGCGGTCCTGATCAGCAAGCTGGGCCTGGACAGCGCCATGGCAGGCGGCGGGTTCGCCCTGGTACTCGCGCTGGTGTTCCGCGCCGGCGGGCATGTCATCCATAACGGGTTCGCAGGCCGCCCGACCGCTGTCACGCTGATCGATTCCGGACACGATCTGCTCGCCATGACGGTGGCCGGCGCCATCATCGGGACCATGCCCTGACGTGACCATCATCGACAATGCCGTCTACGTGGACGGCGTCCGCAGCGCAGAGCCGCAGAGCCTGGAACAGACCTTCGAAACCCTCTCAGAGCACGGAGGCATGGCGTGGATCGGGCTGTACCGGCCCACGGCGGCGGAAATGACGGCCGTGGCCACCGAATTCGGGCTGCATGCCCTGGCCGTGGAGGATGCCATTTCGGCGCACCAGCGGCCCAAGCTTGAACGCTACGAGGACAACCTCTTCACGGTGCTCCGCCCGGCGCGGTACCTGGATGCCACCGAGACCGTGGAGTTCGGCGAACTGCACATCTTCACCGGCCGGAATTTCGTGGTCACCATCCGCCATGCCGAAATGGCCGGCGTTGCCCGGGTCAGGCGGCGTCTGGAGAGCCGCCCCGACCTGCTCCGGCACGGCCCCGAAGCCGTACTCTACGCGCTGCTGGACCTGGTGGTGGACGACTACGCACCGGTGGTAGCCGGGCTGGAAAACGACATTGACGAGATCGAGGACCAACTCTTCAGCGGGGACACCACCGTCTCCCGCCGCATCTATGAACTGGCCCGCGAAGTCATCCAGTTCCAGCGCGCCATCCACCCCCTGCCGGACATGATGCAGCAACTCAAACGGGGCTTTGAAAAGTACGGCGTGGATTCCGAACTGCAGCACAGCCTGCGGGACGTCGAGGACCATGTGGCGCGGGTCATCTCCCGCGCGGATTCATTTCGCGACCTGTTGCAGAACGCCCTCACGCTGGACGGAACGCTGACCGCCAACCGGCAGAACGAGGCCAGCGCCGAACAGAACGAACAGGTCAAGAAGATCTCCTCGTGGGCGGCGATCTTCTTCGCACCTTCCTTCGTGGCCGGCGTCTACGGCATGAACTTCGACCACATGCCCGAACTCCACTGGACCCTGGGCTATCCTATGTCCATCGTGCTGATGGCCGGCACCGCAGGCCTGATGTACGCCATTTTCAAGAGGAAAGGCTGGCTGTAGAGCCTCGGTCGGCGCGGGCCTCAGACGGCGCGGGGAGTCAGACGGCCCGGGGAGTCAGGCCACCTGCAGGTCCACACTCCCGTGGCCCGAGGCTTCAGCGCTGAATACCAGACGCCGGTTGGCAATCTTGTCCGTAAAGAAACGGTCGTGGCTGACCACCACCACTGCACCAGGGAAATGCAGCAGGGCACGCTCCATGACCTGGGTGCTGGAGAGGTCGAGGTGGTTGGTGGGCTCATCCAGCATCAGGACCGAAGCACCCGAGAGCAGGCACTGGGCCATAGCCACACGGGCGCGTTGGCCGCCTGAGAGGTTGCCGATCTTTTGCTTGAGGTCAGCTTCGGAGAACTGGAACATAGCAAGGAACCTGTTCACCGACTTCTTCGTCGCAGTCAGGGCCAGGCTGTCAGGCATGGCGTTGACCGCATGACTGACCGTGTCGTCGTCGTCCAGTTCTTCCAGCACCTGGTTGTAGGAGACCATTCCGGCACCCTTGGCCCAGGCCACGCTGCCCGAATCGGCCGGCTCTTCGCCGGTGAGTGCCCGGAGTAACGTGGTCTTGCCGCTTCCGTTGGACCCGATGACGGCGATCCGGTTACCGCGCCCGATCTCGAAAGTGAGGCCGCTGAACAGCGTTCTGCCGCCATATGCCTTGCTCAGGGATTCCACCCGGCACAGGACGTCCTTGACGTACAGACCGCCGTAGATCTCCGTGATGATCTGGTCTACGGGCCGGGGCGCACGGGACTTCTTGATCCTGGCCAGCTGGTTTGCGAGTCCCTTGCCAGCCCCCTTGGCGGCTTCCCGCCGGTCCGAAATACCTTCGGCTTCGAAGGCGAGCAGCTCGGACTCGTGGACGAACTGGCTCTCCAGGCTCTTGAGTTTGAACTGCTTGGCAACCACGTATTCGGCGAAATTGCCCGGGTATTCGTGGAGGTGGAAGTTCTCCACCTCGATAATCCGGGTGACCACGGAGTCCAGGAACTTCCGGTCGTGCGAGACGATGATCGCAGCGCCCTTGAAAGTCCGGAACCAGCCTTCAAGCCATTCGACGCCGGCCACGTCAAGGTAGTTGGTGGGTTCATCAAGCAGGAGGACGTCCGGGGCTTCCAGCAAAATCTTTGCCAGTGCGGCCCGGTTCCGCCAGCCGCCGGAGAGCTCGTCGATGGCGCAGGTGCGGTGGTGGTCGCTGAAGCCGAGGGTGGTGAGTACTTTGTCGATGCTGCGCTGATAGTCCCAGCCATCCAGCCGGTCCATCGCCTCAAAGAGTTCGGACTGGCGGTGGATGAGTTCATCCAGCCGTGCTGCGTCCGAGGAATCGGCGGCGATGGCCGCATCGATGCCGGCCAGCTCGGCTTCGATCTCTTTCACGTGGGCGAAGAGCCCGTCCAGGACCTCCGCAATAGTGGATTCGCCGTTCAGCTCTGAGAACTGGGAGAAGTAGGCGGCCTTGGTTCCGAGCTCGACGGCGACGGTCCCGGAATCTGGAGCCACCTGGCCCTGGATCAGCTTCAGGATAGTGGACTTGCCCGAGCCGTTCTTGCCGATCAGGCCAACCCTGTCCCCCGCTTCAAGCTTGAAAAAGGCTTCGCGGAGAACCTGGGTTTTGTCAAAGCTGACGTTGACGTCGTTCAGCCGGATCAAACTCATTGATGGTGTCCAATCCAGTCATGATAAAGCGTGGAAGCGGTGGGGGTCCTGCAAGCCTATTCGAAACCAGCATGGAGGTCTTCATCCGCGTGGTGGGTAAGTGGGTCAGAAGGCGCAGCAGGAGAGTTTGGAGACGTCCGTTTTGTAGGACTGGGCGGCGATCTTGATTCCTTCGGCCATGGTCAGATAGGGGCTCCACAGGTTCGCAACCTGGTCCACGGTCATCCCGGCTTCCAAGATGTAGACCCCGGCCGCAGCCAGGTCCCCTGCGTCCTTCGCGACGGCGGTGATTCCCACGATGCGTCCGGTGTCGGCGTCGGCGACGATCTTGATGAAGCCGCGGGTGTCCCTGTTCACCAGGGCCCGGGGGACGTATTTCAGGGGCAGGACCCGGCATTCGCACCGAATGCCGGCCTCGTTGGCTTCCTTGTCCGTCATCCCGACTGCGGCCAGGGCTGGGCTGGTGAAGGTGACCCGGGGCAGGTGCCGGTAGTCGACCTCGCGGCCGGCGTTGTTGAAGGCGTTCTCCACCACCAGGGATCCGTGGGAGGCTGCGACGTAGACGAATTCTCGGTGCCCGGTCACGTCTCCGGCGGCCCAAATCCGTGCATTGGAGCTGGCCAGCTGGCTGTTGACCAGGATCTCGCCGCTGTTCCCGGTCCTGACGCCGACGGCGGCCAGGTTCAGGCCGTCCGTGACCGGGCGGCGGCCCGTGGCGACGAGCAGTTTGGCGGCCCGGACTTCCTCCTGCCCGCCGGAGACGGCCGCGGTCGCGACGATCCCGCCGGTGGCCGGGTCCGTGCGCACGGAGGACACGGCCGCCCGACGGACGACACGGATCCCTTCGTCCGCGAAGACACCCATCAGGGCACGTGAGGCCTCGGGCTCCTCGGCCGAGGCCAGACGGGAGCGGACCACCATGGTGACCTTGGACCCGAGCCGGGCGAAGAGCTGGGCTTGCTCCAGGGCCACGTACCCGCCGCCGATGACGAGCAGGGACTCGGGGACCTCCTCGAGTTCCATCGCCGTGGTGGAGGTCAGGTAGCCTGTGTCCGCCAGCCCATCGATGGGGGGTGCCCACGGGGCGGACCCGGTGGCAACCAGATAGTGCAAGGCCCTTACGGATTCCCGGGTCCCGTCGCTTCCTGTGATTTCCAGGAACGGATCGTTCTGGGTGCCTGCGAACACTGCATTGCCTTGGCGCAACTCCCAGCCGTAAGCCGTGATCAGGTCGACGTATTTATCCGACCGCATTGTCTCCACCAGGGAACGCTTACCGCCGATCAGCCCGACCATGTCCACTTCCTCGGCAGTGGTGCTGATGCCGGGGAACCGGCCGGACGCGTCCAACGCGACATGCCTGGCCTCGGCCGCCGCGAGGAGCGCCTTGGAGGGAACGCAGCCGGTGTTCACGCACGTCCCGCCGACGGTGGAACGCTCGATCATCAGGACGCGTTTGCCCAGGCTGGTCGCCCGGATCGCGGCCGCGAACGCTCCGCCGCCGGAGCCGATGATGGCAAGGTCGAAATCAGGTGTTGGTTCAGACATGAAATCCTCCAAAGTCGTACAATATCGCCGTCCCACAAGCCCTCGACGGTGCCTCGTATAGGGGTCTTCCCCCAGTCTGCACCTTCCACTATGGGGGAAGGTCAAGAGCCAGACCCGTTACCGGCCCCGAACCCTTGAGCCACCACCCGGCTCACCGCCGCCGAAAAGGGTGGGTAATTGGGTAATGACTGTCCCAAGCCGGGAGATAAAAGTTCCTTTATCCGTTCTTGACCTTCCACTAATCTGGAAGGTCAAGAGGGAAATCCCCGGGACAAGAGGTGCATGATGCGTATTGGCGAAACCGCCACAGCTGCCGGCTTGACGTCCAAGACCATGCGGTTTTACGAGGACCGGGGCCTGCTGCCGGCCGCTGACAGGGCGCCGAACGGATACCGCGACTACCCCCAGGAAACGGTCGGAAGGTTGGAATTCATCCGCCGCGGCCGCACCGCCGGGCTGACCCTGGCCCAGATCGGAGACATCCTCGCCGTCCGAGACACCGGCCAGGCCCCCTGCATACACGTACGGGACACGCTGGCCAAACAACTCCGGGACCTCGACGCCCGGATCGCAGAACTCACGGCACTGCGGGCGACCGTCTCCGAATTTCATGACGCCGCGGCCGCAGGGGACGCAGCCGCCTGCGACCCCGAACGCATCTGCAGCTATCTCTAACGAGAGCCAGAGCCGTGCCAGTTCCCGCTGCTGAATTACCCAGTGCCGTCTATCTCTTCGACGACGGGGAAAACAGGGCTTCCGGTATCGGCACGCGGTCCAAGCAGTCCTCCAGAAGGAGTTTGCATTCACACGTGCGGTTCACATCCTCCGGGAACACCGGACGCCGATACGCCCGGTTGGCACCGCCAGTGGTTCCCTGTCTTTCCGTGAAGGCGGCAGACTTGCACTGGAGCCGTAAACGCGACCACAAGGAGAACCCATGACCACCGCCATCTCAGTCATTGTCTTTGATGTCAACGAAACCCTGTCAGATATGTCACCCATGAGGGAACGCTTCAGCGAGGTCGGGGCTCCGGCAGAACTGGCCAAACTCTGGTTCGCCACGCTGCTGCGTGACGGCTTCGCACTGACGGCCACCGGAGACAACGGATCGTTCGCCGCCATCGGGGCCGACGCACTCCGGGGACTTCTGACCGGGGTGGAGCTTAACCGCCCTCTTGAGGCGGCGGTCGACCATGTCATGGGCGGCATGGCCGGCCTTGGGGTACACCCGGATGTCCCCGAGGGGATCAAGGCCCTCGCCGCTGCAGGACTCCGACTGATCACACTCAGCAACGGCTCCGCCCAGATCGCCGGGAAGCTGTTCACCGAAGCCGGGATCCGCGACGCGTTTGAGTCACTGCTTTCGGTCGAAGACGCGGCCGCCTGGAAGCCGGCCCGGGCCTCCTACGAATATGCCGCCGACGCTTCCGGGGCCGACCCGGCCGGCATGCTGCTGGTCGCCGTGCATCCCTGGGACATTCACGGCGCCGCCCGTGCCGGGATGCGTACAGCATGGCTGAACAGGACCGGGGGCAGCTACCCGGGATACTTTGAGGCCCCTACATTCGTCGTCACAGCTTTGACCGAACTTCCCGCGGCCCTCGCAGCAGCGCACTGACGAGGACCGTGCCCCGCCCGGACCGGGGCCGGCCGCTGCCTGCTGGTTTGAACGGTTAAACCGCGGACCGGGGGAAGGGGGCCGAGGCTCCCTTTCACCTTCCCGGTGTTTCAGGCCGTGTTCGGCGATAGCGGCGGACATCCCCATGTAGGAGGCGATCACGGCCGGTGAGTGGGCCATCCCGGCGTGGATCTTGAGCAGTTTGCCCATCTTCTGCTCCAGTTTCCGGGCGTTGCCTTGGGAGGCTTCGGGGGCTGTGGCAACGGTGTGGGCGGGAATGCGTGGCATGCGGAAACTCTCTTAACTTTTGGGACTTACAGGACAAAACTGTGGGGCGGAGGAAGCGGCAGACGCGACCGGTCAGGGCCGGGCGCCGCTGACGATATCGCCCCCGCCGGCGGCCAAGGCGACGTTCGTCCCTGAGCAGGCCCGGATCTGATTCTGGTCTGGTTCTGGTTCACATTCAGCTCTTCAGCCGCCTGCGCGATGGTGAGAAAACGGTGATTCTTGGGTCCGTCGGAAACAGGTTCATCCTATGTGGGGGCTTGGTGCCTGGCGCTCAACTTCTGCCCAGGAATTGGGTCTGGCGTTCAAGGCCGGCCAGGCCCATAGTGTCTCTACCTGTTCATCAAGAACTAGCAGGAGGCATCAATGGCTGGCGAACGGACCGTCTTGGTAAGCGGCGGCGCACGCGGCATCGGCCGGGCTATTACCGAGAGGCTGGCGGAGGACGGCTGGAATGTCATTGCCACCTATCTCACCGGTGTCGACGAAGCGAAGGAACTGGCCCGGACCCACGAGGTCCAAATGCACCAGGTTGACCTGGCGGACAGAGCAAAAACAGTTGAGTTCGCTCATCGAATCTGCGACGAATTCCCCCTGACTGCCTTGGTCAACAATGCCGGGATCCTCGAGAAGCAGCGATTCGAAGAGATGACGCTTGAGGCTTGGGACAGGACGATGGAGGTCAACGTCACAGCCCCTCTGATCCTTGCCCAGGCGATAGGCCCCCGCCTTCCCCTTGGTGGCAGCATCGTCAATATTGCCAGCACGGACGCGTATGTCGGGTCGTTCCGGGGCATCGGCTACTCAGCCAGCAAGGCGGCTCTCCTCTCAGTCACCCGGAGCCTCGCCAACGTCTTTGGGCCCCGCGGCGTCCGGGTCAACGCGGTAACACCAGGCTGGATCGACTCCGGGATATTGACCGAGTCGTACGAGGCAGCAACGCTCACTCCACTAGGCCGGAACGGCAGCCCCGAAGACATTGCGAAAGTCGTCGCCTTCCTTCTCAGCTCGGAGGCTGCGTTCATCACCGGAGCATCGATCGTGGCTGATGGTGGATACACCAACGTCGACTACTTCATGAAGAAGGAGGAGTAATTCTTCTGCTGACGGTTCGCCGGGCCCACACAGTACTTTGCCGCCCGCCGACTGCAGCACGGACTGTGAAGGCCGAGGGCGACGCGATTGCAGTTCAACGGGTCCAAGCTCGCCTGCGCATATAATTCGACCGTGCGACGAGTCTTCGACACCACATTCGATTACAAAACGGACAAGCCTGCGAGGACCAAGCCCGACGCGGACCGGGACAGCCTGCTACTTCGTGCGGATCATGAGCTGCTGTGGTCGAAGGACCTGCCCTCCAGGAAGGACTTGCCCTCCAGAGAATTTTCAAACCGGAAGCGCCGGCGGTCCGCCGGAAGGGCTACCTCATCTTCGCCGGCCCCTCGACCGAGGCAATGCACTGGTACGGCAGCGACACCATCACCAGCTCCTACGCCAGTTGGCTGGCGCCTACGAACCCGAGGCCGAAAGCTTTGGTCGACGCCATCGCCGGGCTGAGCAAGGACGAGAAGGCCCTTACCTGAACCCTCCGTATAGCATCGGCAGCCGATGATCTGGCCGGTCCGAAAGAAGGACTACTGGACCGACGCCGGCAACCCAAGGAAAAGGGTCCAGAAGGGTCTGCCAGTACAGGCGGTGGCCGGCAAGCCGCAGACAAAAGTTCACCGCCCAGAACAGACCGACACCGATGTTCCTCCAGTCCGACGTCATTGGCTTCGGAGAGCATCATAGTGCTTCCGCCTGCTACGGTCCGACTGGGCTTTTTCGGGCCGTGGTGTCCCTGAAAATCGTGGTTCCCATCACCAGGAAGACTTCCAGGAACCCAACGACAAGCCAGGTCAGGATGGTGGTCAGCGCGAAAGCGAGCCCCATCATGCCGCCCAGTAAGACCATCGACACGGCCGACAGTGGCAGGCCGGCGAGGAGAATCCCGCGGGTCCAGACGTACGCGCGGTTGCCGGTGATGGCCAGGAAAGCGTGAATCAGCCAGAGAACACCGACGACGGCCGGTACCGTGCTGAACGGGCTCACCTGGCAGCGCGTTCTTTGGCCCTGGAGTCTCTCGCGTCCACACGTGGCTCCGCCGCGTCTCCCAACGTCATGGCCCCAGCCTATCGTTCACCGATGACGCCGCAGACGGACCCCTCCAGCCCCGGCAATGGTAGCCCGATCAGCCATCGAGCTGTGCCCGACGGAACCTCAGCTCGCGCAGGGCACCGTTCAGGGGCGATCCGGTGAAGGGCAGGGCTTCCAGGTCGATGGCCTGGGCAGCGGCCACTGCGATTTTGTTGGCGGCGGTGGCCGCCCGTTCTGGGAGCCCGATACTGGCAGCGAACTCCTGCCAATGCTTGGCCTTGAGGTTTTTCACCTTGCCGGCGACCGTCAGCGCCATGGTGTCGTCGCCGTAGAGCAGGGTGCACGGGATGTCATAAACGGGTGCCACCACCCAGCCTCCGTGCCGGCCTTCCAGCACCGAGGCGTTCTTGGCGTGCAGGTCGCCGTTGCCCGTCAGCCAGCCGAAGACGAACTGCAGGTACAGGTTCCTGACGGCGACGGCCCTGGCTTTGCACAGCCCAGCCAATGCCAGCACTGCTTCCTCAGAGCTCACGGCGTATTTTGATGCCGGCGGGAGGTTCAGCACCTGCGCAGCGTCCTCCAGGGCCAGGCGAAGTGGCCCGCCGTCCGCGGAGCGGTCGAACCGCTCAACCAGCAGCCCGGGCAGTCCTTTCCGGTCCGTGACGACACTATGCCTGGCGACAGGAATTTTCAGCGACTTCGCTCCGGCGAGATGCGCTGCCTCGTTGAGGACCAGATGCGGATGCTGCGGCGGATCCAGCTTGAGCAGGTAGCGGCGGCCCGCCATGGCTAGCGGAGTCGTCGGCATCGAGGCGCTGGCTTTGGCCTGGACCCCCGGCAGACCATGAGGATCCACGGCGTCGGCGAGGGCAGCAAAGTCCAAGTCCTCCGGCCGCGACGTGTCCGCCAGGGGCGGCGGCTCTTCGGGCGGCTCCCCGGCAGGAACGATCTGGACATCGCCCGGTACGTCTGCGCCGACGGCCAGGAGGAGGCTGAGCTCATCCCCCAGGCTGGTCTTCACGGCATCCTTGAGCACGGTCAGGCGGTGCCCCTCGGGAAGGAGGCCTGAAAAGAAGGATGGCAGCGCCCCGCTGGGTGCCTCCACGGGCCCTGCGTCGGAGGGCAAAGTGGTACTGACTGGACGGCCACCGGAGCTGAGGTAGCCGGCCGTATAAGAGAAGACGACACTGCCCTGGTCGGTCCTGTCCAGGTGGCCAGCCAGCATGCCGGCTTTGTAGACGTCGGCGCTGCGGACAAATTTGAGGCGGGGCAGGTCCTCAATCATCGGCGGCCTTGAGATGCAGCCCCACCGCGTTGGCCGCGGCGGCAACTGTGACCAGGGAGGGGTTGCCGGTCCCGGTTTCGATCGCGTGAACGGTGCGGGAGGACGTCCCAATCAGGTCGGCCAGCGTAGCCTGGGTGATACCAGCCTCTTTGCGGGCCTGCCGGATGCTGGCACCGATGGCCGTGACGTCGTCCACCCCGGTCCCTTCTGAAATATATTGCTGAAACAGCACTGTCACCCTCCACCATGCCTCATGAGTACGCAAATCTGCAACATATTTCTGAAACCGCTTATCCAGGTGTGGTCACGTCAGGCCGAGGCGAGATTCGGCAACATATTGCTGGCATGGACTCATCCACCGCATCCGATCGGGCTGAATGCCAGCGCCCAGGAGCGCCGGCGTTCTGTTGATCCTCGGTCTCGTACATTCAGCGTTGGAGCGGATACGTGAAGTCAGCGGGGCTACCACCTTGGAGCGGCAGGTGTACCCCCGTGGACCTGGAGTCGGCTGACCAATTGACGGGAATGTAGCCAGAAGCAGCCTGGCCCAGTAATAGACTGCCCGAGGAGAATGGCCCAGAAACGGGCAAGGAAAAATCCCTCCAACCCAACGTTTCCGCAGGCCAAAGGGATTTCAAAGTGGAGCTAAGGAGATTCGAACTCCTGACCTCTTCTCAGAGGACAGCATATTTCATTGGTTGCCGAGGTCTTGCATTGCCTTGCTAATCCGCGGAATCTAGGCGTTTTTGGAGTGAGGGACAACCCCTGACATGTCAACGTTTTTCATTATTTCCGTGGGGTAAACGTGTGGCGGACACGAGCCAGAACAGCTCGCCGGGCAAGAGCGCGCGCCTACACCGCGCGTATCCGATTAGAGTCGTTGCTACCCGCTCCAAGTGTCTCGTATCTAAAGGTCAGGACCGCGATTCAACCACAGGGTTTCGATACTTAGTTATGAGAATCGCCGACTCGCAGCGGCTCCGCCGCTGTGAGTTGCAGCCGTAAATGGCGGTGTTTTCGCAGCGCTGAATGGCCCCCATTACGTCCGCATGCACCGACCTCGAGGAAGCCTGGGCCACGGCGGAAGACACCCTGGCGGCGCCGGGAAGTTCCTGCGCAAATACGCCGCCTTCACCCAGCTGGTCATTGACGAGTGGCTTCTGGGCCCGCCCACGGAATCGATGCGCGGCATGCCGCTGGAGTTGATGGAACGCCGCAACGACGCCACGTCGACGGTGTTCTGCACCCAGCATCAGCAGAAGGACTGACACCAGCGGCTCGGCTCTGGTGTCCATGCGGACGCGAACGTTGACCCGATCATCCATAACACGATCTGGGTCGAGACCGGCACCTACAACGTGCGAGAGCACACCGCCCGGGCCAGCACCCAAATCCGATGGAGGGCGTCAGCGGGCACCATGCCACACCGCTGCTGGCGTTCTCTCGCACGATCGGTGGCGCCCAACTGCGCGATTGGGTGGCGCTCAAGGCCTCGTTCCGGCTCTTCCGGGTCGAGGCTCTGACCGAGTCCTTTTGTGGGTCGGATCACTGAACCCGGGGAGCGACAGCCGATAGTCGGCCTCTAGAACGTCAGCCGTGCGATCATGCTGAATGCGCCCAGCAGCAGAACTGCAGTGGACAGGGCAAATACCCCGCTCACGTCGGCACGTATTTGTTCTGTGCACACTCCTTGGGAGCCGCGGCGGTAGCGTTTGTTCTGTGTGGCAAAGATGCAGGTAGCAGCCGCGGCCGCGGTGGCGATCAGAGCAAGCACAGGTAGCCCGTGGGCGGGCAGCCAGCGCAAAAGATGGTGCTCACGGTGACCAATGCCAGCAGCGTGCGGCCCCAGGCTATGACGGTTCGTTCGGGCTGGAGCCCGGGATCTGAGTGCATGGACATAGATCAGTTTTGCAGGATCAGAAATATGATTGTGGCCGCCGCCAGGGCTCCGCCGAGGCCCAGCACCGGCACAATCAGCGGCAGCGGCAATGGTGCCTTGTGACGCATGCTCCGTTCGACTGAAAGCCATCTCACGGCTGCCCCGGCACTGATGAACATACCCAGAACCAGCATCAGTGTGGACAGACCTTCCCGAATAGGTCCTAAGAAGATTTCGTTTGCAAAAGCTTCGATTGCGATGCCTCCGGCCAAGAAGGCCAGTGATGTTCGGATCCAGGCCAGAAAAGTACGTTCGTTGGCCAGGGTGAAACGGGGATCCGGTTCGGTACCGCCAGCCAATATCTTCCTGGCCAGACGGCCCCGTGGCTGTGGCACGGAATCTGACGCGGATTGTGGGAGGGGTGAAACCCGCATAGCTTTATCAGGCTGCGGTTCTTGTCGGGTCTTCCTGAGATTCGTCAGCCGGCGCCATTTGGGCGCGTCGGCTGTTACGGCTTCCACACAGCATTTTCGCTTCAGAAATCGCCGGGTTGTGACCTGTCCGCTCAGTCTTCGTTGGTGGAGTAGCAGACGACGTTTCACTGGGAATAGCCTTTGTCTTCGGCGTGCCGGACGGTTTCGGGGGGCCACTCCAGGCGGACCCGTCCGTGACCGCTGTTGACGACGACCATCTGGGCCTGATCATCGAGGGCGGTGAAGGTCCGCCAGGCACCCGCCGGTACGGAAATCGTGTCGTAAGGATATAAAACTGTCGCTACTTTGTAGTCGCCTTCATTCAGGGTCACCAGCCAGGTGCCGCGGTAGCCCACCAGCACCTGGCTGTGGCCGTGGCGGTGCTGAAGCATGCCTTCGTCCTTGACGGCCCGCAGCCATGCAAGATTGAAGTCATGTGGGGAGTGGACCGGCGGAACCTGGTCCCGGTCCTCGGTCATTCCGTAGCCGATGACCATGGCGAGCTCGGCCCCGCCCCCGGGCAGTTCATGGCACCGGAACGGCTGGCTGCTCCAGTTCAGGTCCCGGTGACGGACCACACGCTGCTGCATCTGCTCGACGGTCCAGATGCGCACCCGGTCACTCTCGGCCTGAGGCAGGGACGAAATGACCTCAACGTCTTCGGGCACGGTGTCGCCGGACACGGTCTCGATCAGCTGGTTGTCCAGGGTCCGGAACAGGCCGTGGTTTCCGGCCTCCTTCAGCACCAACGGTCCCCAGGTCATGTCCCCGGTGTTGTCGAAGCCCCGGGCCGTGAAAAGCCACCCATGGGAACCGCCCACGTTGGTGAATCCACGGGAGATCCAGGTCGGCACACTGACGATGTCACCTTCGTCGCAGATGAGTTCACCGTCGGCGCCCCAGCGCATCTTCCAGGTTCCGCTCCAGTTCAGGAGCACTTCAGCGGTGGAGTGGAGATGGAGGTTGTTTACGCCTCCGTCCGGCATGGCGGCAGCACCGATGTTGAAGCCGTCCGGTTCCCGAAGATTCATGGCCTGCTGGGCGCTCTGGGCCACCCCGGGTCCGATGATCGAGTCGTTCTCCTTGGTGTCGCTGCCGGGGGTATGGCCGTCGATGAAGGCCTGGCTGACGTAGTCGTTGCGGCGGATGATCCGACGTCTGAGTTCTTTTTCATCGACGACAGGGGCTGCAGTTTTCTGTTTCACGTCAACTTCCATGGCGTCATGTACGCGTGTGGGGCATTTAAGCCGTTTTGCTTGTCCACGCGGGAGGGGCACCCAGAGCACTGGCTTTCTCGTCCAGCTGCTACGGCGTGTCTCCGCATAGATCTTTTGGGCCCGTCCGGCTGGACGCGCGGGCCCAGTGAATGCAGACCGTCAGGCGGTTTGGCGTCGGAGGTCGAGTTGATCCGTATGGCCAAAGGGGACTGCCTTGCTGAGGCCGACGACGAAGTGCCCGTCTCCGAGCCGGATTACCAGGATGCCGTGCGTCCTTTGCCCCCTGGCGCTCTCGATCATTCGGTCGACTGCCACAGTGATACAGCGGTCCATGGATGCCCTGTCGGGGACCTTGATTTCGATGGGTTGAACATGCTGCATGTTCATGACTTGCTCACCTCGCTGGTCGGATAGATAGGACGGTATATCCCTGCGCTTTTTCATACAGGGTTCGAGATTCGGGTTACGTCCCGCTGAGTGGTGGAGTTTTCTCGACACCGTGCAGGTCAGTTATTTGATTATGCTGCCGTTAGTTCGGGGAGCAAAATCGTGTCCTCTATCGGCGTGGCGGGTGCGGTGTTCATGGCCTTGAGTTCGGCCATGGAGGCCTCGGAGAGGTAGCGGCGGTCTCCTGCTTCCCATTCATCGTGTTGCTCGACGAGGACGGCGCCGGCGAGCCGGAGGAGGGCAGCGGGGTTGGGGAAGACCCCGACGACGTCGGTCCGTCTTTTGATTTCCTTGTTGACCCGTTCCATGGGATTCGTGGACCAGATCTGGCGCCAGTGCCTGGCCGGGAAACCGGCGAATGCGAGGACGTCGTCCCGGGCGTCGCCGAGCATCGCGGCGACCTTCGGGTGGGATTTGGCGAGCATCCGGGTGACTTCGTCGAACTGGGTGTTCACGTGTCCGGCGTCGGGCTGGGCGAAGGCGGTGCGGATGATCGAGGCGACCATGTCCTGAGATCCCTTCGGCACGGTCGAGAGCACGTTACGCATGAAATGCACCCGGCAGCGCTGCCATGCTGCGCCCTGGAACACCGTGCTGATGGCTTTCTTCAGGCCGCTGTGGGCGTCTGAGATCACCAGCTTCACCCCGTCCAGCCCGCGGGCCTTCAAGGACCGCAGGAACGCGGTCCAGAATCCCTCGTTCTCGCTGTCGCCGACGTCGAAGCCGAGGACTTCCCGGCGCCCGTCCGCGGCGACGCCAAAGGCAACCACGATCGCCTGGGAGACAACGCGGTTCCCGACGCGGGCCTTGCAGTAGGTCGCGTCCAGGAACACGTACGGGTAGTCCATGGCAGACAGATCACGGTCCCGGAACGCACCGACCTCGTGGTCCAGGTCCTCGCAGATCCGGGAGACTTCGGACTTGGAAATCCCGGTGTCGGCCCCGAGCGCCTTGACCAGGTCATCGACCTTGCGGGTCGAGACCCCGTGCAGGTAGGCCTCCATCACGACCGCGTACAGGGCCTGGTCCACGCGCCGGCGGCGTTCCAGCAGTGCCGGGAAGAATGATCCGTTCCGCAGCTTCGGGATCTTCAAGTTCAGGTCCCCGGCGGTGGTCGTCAACGTCCTGGACCGGGACCCGTTGCGCTGCGTCGTGCGTGCCTCGGAGCGTTCGAACGGGGCAGCGCCGATGAACGCGGTTGCCTCCGCCTCGATCAGCTGCTGGTACAGGGTTTCGGTCGCGGCGCGGATCCGGTCGGAGACATCGGTGAGTTTCAGTTGGCCAAGGAGGTCAAGCAGGGCAGACTGGTCTAGAGCCATCGTGTGTTTGTGTCTTTCTGTGAGTGACTTTGATCGGTACTCACTGACCATCGCACGATGGCTCACTACGTCGCCGGAGCAACGCGCAACTGCGGAGATCTACACCACTCCACGGGACGTAACCGAGATTCGGCGCCGTAGGCTTCCAGCCAGAGAGCATCCGCAGTGACTGTAACGTCCTTGACATACCCGGTCCGGATGGTGCGGCCTTCTTTCCGAACCTGGACCTGCCTACCGGCCAAATCCTTCCAATCTGCATGTTCGCCCATGGAGCTGCCTTTCGTATCGCAATTCACTGTTTTGCTTGTGCCTGCGGCTTATTGCCAAGGGAATTTCCGCCCCGCGGTCAATCCGGACTGGCATCTGCGGTCCGAGCCAGGAAGCATCTCGCTGTTACTACCGGGCAAGGCGCGCTCCATGGGTACTCTCCAGCAACGCCTATTGGGAGACACGCTTTAGCTGCAGCCTGCCGAGTCACAGTGGATGCGGACGGATTCAGGGTGAGACTGTTCTGAAACCAGCGTTGCCCATGGAGGAATCCGGAGTGTTGGAGGACCGGGCAGCGTTCCTGTATCGGTTGCAGTATGAATCATGGCAGAGGTACGAACCTCCCCTTATTGATCGTTGGCTTCCTTGTTCTGGGCCTTTGGGGTTCATTTCGGGGGAGATCCGGTAGTAGTCGTGATCGAACCGATCTGCGCACCACTCCCATACGTTCCCTACCATTTGCCAGAGTCCCCAGGCGTTGGGTTCATAGCTGCGGACAGGCGCCGTGGTGAGTGCCCCGTCTTCCAAGGTATTCACCGTGGGAAACAGCCCCTGCCAGATGTTGCAGCGCCAGCCGTTTTCGGCGTCGAGCTCGTCGCCCCATGGGTAGCGCATATGCTCGCGCCCGGCCCGTGCAGCACGCTCCCATTGGGCTTCGGTGGCTAATGCCCTATCGGCCCAGGCACAATACGCCAGGGCGTCATTCCAGCTCACGTGGACGACCGGGTGGTCTTCGAGATTGTCAAGACCCGACAGCCGCCCGTGGGGGTGTCTCCAGTCCGCGCCGCGGACGCCTACCCACCATGGTGTCCCGGCTGCTGTACCGATGAGGTCTGACGGGTGTGCCTGCACGGCCAGGTGGAAAACGGCGGAAAAGCCGAATACCTCCGCTTCAGTGCGGTATCCGGTTGCCGAGACAAATTCGGTGAACGCCGTATTGGTCACTGTCGTTGCATCGATTGAGTACGAATCCGTGAACACCCGATGCACGGGAGTTTCACCGTCTGCGTTTAGGCCGTCTCGATGTGAGTCGCCCATATCGAAATAGCCTGCCGGGATATGGATCTGTTCAATAGGGTGTGCCCCGTTGCCAATGTGCCGCGCTGCACCCCAAGCGGGTGCAGCGCGGCGCGGTTGCGATGCCGGGACACAGCAGTTGGGCCGGTCTGCAGGGTTGCCGTCTGAGACTGCAGTTCGTCTTTTTGTCATGAGCTTTCGACTCTCTGTAGCTACCAATGCTTTCGGCGATGCCCATTTGGGGCTGTGCCGAACATGCCTAAGCTATGGCCACATTCCCTTCAGGGTGTCATTTGAGTCAGTCGTGCCCATCCGCAGCGCGGAATTTTGAGTTTGATAAGGCCCGTCAAGTTCTGCTTCTCTGTGCTGTGCTTGACTCCCGCTGCATCAAAAACTTCGACGAGAGTCGGCGCCGATCCTTCAACGTCTATCACGACCATGTCCTCGGCCGTGACGTTGAGTATCAGGCATTCCTCACCGATTTGCGTGTTGTACTTAACCACTGACGGCGCGTAGAGCCCAATAACGGTTTGTTTACCGGGACGTTGTGCCAGGACGGTTGTATATCCATCGATCGGAAGCGAGGGTTCCAGTTGGGCTTCCAGGACGGTCGCACTGCAGTGTTTCCACAACCCGAGGAACGCCTTGATCGTATCCAGGTGCCCGCGGTCAAGTGTTGACAGGGGCATCGAGATCTGTGGAACACCAAAGAACGCATTCATGAGTTGGCGTGTGCTGACAGCCGGGTCGGCTGTTGGATCCCACATGATGGGATCTGAGTGAACAATACGACTGCCGGCAAGCATGCGGGCATCGATGATAGCGCCCCGGTTCATGTAGGCGTCTCCGGGGCAGTCGTCGGCGCGTAGAACATTTGCAAAGGGTGCGATTGCGGGGCTTACGTAGGGATGTCTGAACTCGATAAGGAGGTCGCTGAGTCCCCGGAGCTCCAAAGCGCTATTAAGGTCGGCAAGAAGCTGCTGCATCGCTTGCCCGACGTCGGGGATATCGCCGTCGGTTGGCGTGGACGCATAGATCATTGATTCGTTGAGGAAATCGATCTTGAGTCCATCAAGATCGAAGGTTTCGATGAGGCGGACGCAGGTGCTAACAATGTGCTTTCGAGCTGCAGCGATCCTGGGGTCGTAAATGTGGCAGTTGAGGCTTGGTTTGAAAGCGGGCGCCAGGTCCGACAGTTCGGCGAAGTCCGCGCTCTCGGTGCCCAACAGCAGCGGTGCCACCCATAGGACTACCCGCATTCCCTTTTTGTGGACGGTTTCGATTAATCCCTTTAGGTCAGGGAACTTCTGCGGGTCGGCTGTCCAGTCACCGCATCCTTGGTAGCCCCGCCCGTTTCCGAAGTTTTGCCAGCCGTCGTCGATGAAGAGCGTTCGGATGCCCAGGTCCGCAGCAACATTGACGTCGGCGAGAATCTTGGTTTCAGAGATGCGTTGGTTATAGGCATACCACGTCGAGTAAACGGGTTCCGACGCGAAGCCGGGTGCGTTCATCGGATCGGCGTGTTTACTGGCTAGCCAGCTGGCGAGGTGGGGAACACTCTCATTTAGCGTGCCGTCCGATGATCGAAGAGCCAGCTCATGGGTGGCACTTCCTTCCGGGAGCACCAAGTGCACAACAAATGATTTTCCCTCCTCCGAGACCCCATATTTCATTGTCACTTCACGCACGGTTTCATCCAAAGCAAAAGAAAGCAGGGAGTGGCCGCCCCCGTCGTAGAGACAGCCGAGTGGCACCGAGTTCACGATGCTCGCGACTTGCCGTCCCATCCAGTCGGGATCGAGTGAGCGATGATTCCGCGCTGAAGAACCAGCGTTCCAGAAGCCAGCAGAATCCCCCAGCGGTACTTCGATGGCCACTACGCCAGGGTTCGCGCTGTTGTTTCGAAGCCGGAATATGGCAAGCTTGTCGTCATCAATTCGCCCGGTTACTTCCACGCCGTGAGTAAAGATCCTGGCGTTTCGCACGTCTGCGACGTGGCTAAGATTTCCTTGAAAAAGTTCCTGCAGCAAAGTCTCTCCCTTGATTCAATATTGCGATACTAAGGACGTCCCGTGGAAGTCAACGTCTGCTCTACGAGCCGGATTTTTCGTCCCTCTCGTGCCAGTCCTTTTCCGTCCGCGACGATCCGCCCGAATAATGTCTACGGCCGAGTTGTGCTGCCGTATTAGCCGCACCTGCTGGCCAAAACATCCGCATTGCCTGGACATCAGCTCGGATTTACTACCAGCTGCGGGATCGGGCCAAACGTGGCGAGAGCTGTCAAAATATACTCGTTGACTACCTCGTCGTCGTGGTCGATCGCGAATCGCCAGATTTTTTCATAGAGCTCATGAACGATCGGCACATACTCATGTGGCACGTTGGCAAGTGGCGGCCTCCCGACTTCGCGTCCGGTCTCCTCAATCGCTAGAAGATTGGTGAGTTCGTCCGGGTCCTGATGAATGTTGTAAAGCTCGTCGAAATCGAAGAGGTTGACGACGAGCTTCCACTTCCCTGAGATGACTGCCCGCTGTATCCCATATGTCTCGTTCCCATTGGTTTGGAAGAAGACATCTCTTGGGGTGTGTGGGTCATGTGTTCCTCGTACGATTCCACTCAAATCCAGCCCCGAACGCTCCCGGGCCGATTCCACGCCGCAAATCTCCATCAGCGTTGGGCCGATGTCCACCAGGGTGATGGGCGAAGTAGCGACTGTCGGGCGCCCGTCCTGCTGTGGCCTTGGATCGCGGAGGATGACCGGAATCTCGTACGCCGGGCTGAAGGCGGGAAGTCCTTTGCCCCAGAGTCCGTGCTCCGCCGTGTAATCGCCATGATCGGAGAGGTACGCGACGATGGTGTTCTCTGCCTTACCGGACCGTTCCAGAGCCTCCAGCAATCGGCCGAAAAGGTGGTCTTCGTAGCTACAAAACGCCAGGTAGTGCAGCAAGGCTTCCTGATGTTCCTTCACGGTCAGTTGATCGAAGCGATCGCGTGTCCGTCGATAGAGATTCGGCTTGTCTGTCATGGGATCGTGAAAGCTCGCCGGAAGCTCGATTGAGTCCAGGTCGTAGAGGTCAATGAATTGCTGTGGCGGGATATAGGGGTCGTGCGGGCCGAGCGTGCCTACGTAGAGGAACCACGGTTCGTCGCCTGTGGTCTGAATGAATTCGATGCCGGCGTTCACGATGGATGAATCACCGAACGGGTCTTCTTCCGAGCCGTACAGGTGGTAGGCCGGCCAGCCGGGGCGGATGATTTCGCCCCTGCCTCGGAGCCCCGGGTCCGGGCTTTGAGGCATTGTTCGAAGAACACCCAGTTCTCGCTCGCGTGCTGCTGCCCGTTGCTCCTCAAGGGTCCCGCCGTCGTCCCTGACGTACTTCTTCGATTGCAACTCTTTCCACCCATAGGATGCCGGGGGTTCCGAGTTACTCACGTGCCATTTACCGCTGATTCCCAGCGCGTAGCCTGCGTCGAGGAACTCTTGGGACCAAAACGGCGTGTCGGAGCGCGGACCTCTGCTGAGGGCATTCGTGACGTTGACGTTGTTCCACACGCCGTGTTCAGACGGGTACACCCCTGAAAAGAAGCTGGCCCGCGAGGGGCAACAGTGGGGTGATGGTGCATACCCGTTCGTGAAGGCAACCGCTCCCTCTCTAAAACGGTCAAGGTTGGGGGTGATTGCCCTCGTGGGGCCGTCGCCGAAGACGGTGCTGGCGCGTTGTTGATCCGTCATGAACACGATGACGTTAGGCTTTTCGGTACTCACGATTTAGCTCCCGAAAAAGCAATTCCTTCGATGAACTGTTTCTGCATAAACAAAAAGAGAACAATGAGCGGCAGCTGCGCGAGAAAAGAGCCTGCCATAAGGAGTGGATACGGCGTGATAAATTCTCCACCAAAGGTGGAGAGTCCCGCCGCCAGATTGAGCTTTTCGGGGTCTGAGTTGACGATCAAGGGCCACAGCAGTTCATTCCAGGAATAGATGGAAGTGAAGATTGCAAGTGCAATCAGCCCGGGTTTAGCAAGCGGGAGCATGATAGCGAAGAATATTCTGAAGGGCCCTGCACCATCGATGCGGGCAGCCTCTTCGAGTGATGCCGGCAAGGATAAGAAAAACTGACGCATGAGGAAGACGCCAAATGCGCTGATGAAGCCCGGCAGTACCAGGCCGGTGACGGTGTTGAGGAGCCCCAGTGACCCAAGTATCTCAGTCTGAGGTAGCAGGTAGAGCTCGCGGGGCACCATCATAATGCCGAGCAGTGCAAAGAAGAGGATGTTCCGGCCCGGGAATCGAAGCCTTGCGAAAGCATAGCCAGCGGCCGAGCAAAGGATCAACACGACCGCGGTTCTCGACAGAACAGAGATTGTCGAGACAAGCAGCTGGTCAAAAAATGGGATAAGAGTCGTCGCTGAGATGTAATTGTCAAGGCGCCACTCGGACGGAAAAAGCGTGGCAGGGACTGACAAGGATTCCGAAGTCGTCTTGAAAGAAGTCAGAAACTGCCAGATGAACGGGAAGAGCATGACAGTGGCGCCTGCAATGAGTACCACATGGACAGCCAGGCTCTCCCAATTAATCGGCTTACGGACAGGTCCTCGAGAGCTAATGGTGTGGCTCTCCTGAGTCGTTAGGCTACTCATAATGAACCCATTTCTTTTGAAGTCTGAACTGAGCAAGGGTAAGAAGGAGAGTCAGGACGAGCAGGACGCATACTATCGCGGCACCGTAACCACGGTTCTGTTCGACGATGGCAGTCTGATAGAAGTAATAAACAATAGTCTCCGCGTTGCGCACATTCGGGCTGGTGGGACCGATCATGACAAACACCAAATCGAATACCTGCAACGATCCGATGACGGTGAGCACTGATACGAGAAATATTGTCGGGCTCGCTATCGGAACGCTGATCCGGAAGAACCGTCGGATGGATCCCGCACCGTCGAGGGCTGCAGCTTCAAGAAGGTCGGACGGGACTGTCTGGAGTCCTGCAATCATCAGCACGATGTTCTGTCCCAGGGAGGCCCAAATGCCGACCAGCGCGATGGTGATCATTACGGTGTTTGGATCTGTCAGCCAGGCAATGGGTGGAATGCCGACTGTCGACAGTGATTGGTTCACGAGCCCATACTCCGTGCTGAAAAGGAACTTCCAGACGAGGCCAACGGCAACCGGCATGGTGACGACCGGTATGAAGTAGATGATCCGATAGCCGGAAACGAAGCGTAGTCCTTTGCGGTTGAGGAGTCCCGCGATCATCACCGCAATTGGTATTCCGAGCAGACCCACGACGGCGTAGGTAAGAGTATTGCCGAGGGCGCGCCACATCTCCGGGTCCTGCAGCAGCTTCGTGTATTGCTCCAAACCCACGAAGGTTTCCCCGGAGAAAAAGCCGGTTTCTGTCAGGGACAAGTAGAGGCTGCGGACTATCGGATAGAAGTTGAAGATGATGGCACCGATAAATAGTGGCAGCAGGAACAGGTAGGCAGTGAGCGCTTCGTTCCTTTTTCGCCGTGAACTCACCGTCATCATCGTTTTTCTGGCGGTCTTGGACCGGGCACCTTCCCGGCCCTGAGGCCGGGAAGGCTCCGCTAGAGTCGTATCGCGCATGGAATGCTACTTCTTCTCCGCGTCCAGCGCCGCTTGGATGTCGTTGTTCGCCTTCGCCGCAGCATCAGCAACCGATGTTTTTCCTTCAAATGCCGGCGTGAGGTCGGTGGCCATCTTCCTGGACCACACTGAGGTGTTGTTTGAACGTTCGATCGGGTAAGCCTTCGCAACCGCATCGGAGAAGCTACGCACATCAATTGTGCTGGCGAAGTGATCAATGAAGGTCTGATCAAGTTCCGGATACGCGGTGAGACCAATTCCGCTATCTGCGTAGATCTTGGCAGCCTCCTTTGAACCCAGGAATTGGACGAGCTTCAGGGCCTCTGCCGGATGCTTTGCCTTTTGAGGCATAACGTTTCCAAGCGAGGATGTGGAAGTTTCGTTGGTTCCCGCTGACCCCTTCGGGTAGGGAGCAACACCAATACGTCCGGCTTTACCAAGAGGTGAGTCTGCGAAGCTGCGGCTCATCCAGGATCCGTCAGGGTGCATTGCCGCTTTTCCAGAGAGGAACAGACTGATCGGATCCGTCTCTGATTGTTGGGTAAGGGTTGGTGCACTGCCCTGGGCGATGAGGTCTGTCCAGAACTGAATACCCTTAATGGCCGCGGGCGAGTCAATTTCGGCTTTCGTTGCGTCCGAATTGATGATGTGGCCGCCTTCGTTGTGGATAGTTGCACCATAAGTGGCGCGGCTATCCAGCGGTGCCGTCGTTCCCCATACCTGTGTCCCTGAATTTGCGAGCGACTTGGCTGTTGCAGCGTAGTCAGACACAGTCCAGTTATCCGCCGGGTACTTGACCCCGGCCGCGTCGAACAGATCCTTGTTGTACCAGATCCCGATAGCATCCCGGTTGTTCGGGAATGTGTACAGTTCGTTGTTCCAGGTGTACAGCCCGCGCATTGTCGCAGGGATGGCATCGGCCGTGACGCCTTCCCCTTCCTTGACAGGAGCAAGTATTCCCTGCGATGCGTAGATGGGGAAGTTCTGCGGGTTCGTCCAGAACACGTCAGGAAGAGTGCCGTTGCTGGCTTCTGTCTGGCGTTTGGTCCAGTAGTCACCAAAAGCGAGGACCTGGGTCTTAACCGTAATGTTCGGATTTTTTTTCGAAAATTCGTCGAACATTTTTCTGAAGACTGGTTCTTGGGTGGTGTCCCACATTGCGTATGTGAGCTCCACCGGTTCGTCCTTGGCGCTTGTCGCCCCGGTGGAGCAGCCTCCCAGGACCATGGCTGCGACAATACTTGTCGCTGCTGCAAGAATTCGTTTCCTCATTTTGTTCCTATCTGTATCGCCGCTGTTTTCATAGCGGACATTAGTTAGAGCAGGTAACTTCAAATAACACGAGTGATTCGGGTTGGAGAGACGGAGCAGGGAGCCCCACCGTGGAGAGCAGCTCACCCGAGATCGTCGGGGATCCTGTACCACCATGAAGATCTCGGAGCCAGCGCACGTTGCGCCAATGCCCAACGAAATCCGGCGAATCCACCAAATCAATGCGATAGAGCCGGTCGGGAGCCAAGCCCGGAAACCTGATACGTCCCGGAACGCCACTGGCCGACTGACGCATCCCAACAAGTGCGTAAAGACCCACCGACTGGTCTCGAGCCACGACACCGTGCAGGAGCTGGCAGTCATCGTCCATGTCAGCTCGGACCACCCGGCCGCTATGCAACAAGGGGCGCCACGTCTTGTAGATTTCGAGCCATCTCGCCAGCCCCTGCCGTTCTGTTTCGTCGATCTCCGAGATATCCCACTCGATGCCAAAGTGCCCGAACAGTGCCGTCCCCGCCCGGAAGGCAAGTGAATGTGTCCGTCCGGTCGTGGTTGACTGCGGACGTGCTACATGTGCGCCGATAAGTTCCGGAGGAACGAGCTGCCCCGTCCAGCGTTGAATAAGTTGCCTGTCCAACGCATCATGGTTGTCAGAGGCCCAGAATCGGTCTGTGGTTTCGGCAATACCGAGATCGATTCTCGCCCCGCCGGCGCTGCAGGATTCGATCTCAACTCCGGGAAACTCGCGCTTAAGCTCGGCCATCAAGCGGTACACCGCAACTGTCTGCCGGTGCACGGCAGGCGCATGATTAATCGACGACCCGGCTTCGAGGAGGTCTCGATTGTGGTCCCATTTGATGTATGCGATGTCGTTGTCGCGCAGCAACGCACGCAACTGCGCCAAGATGTGGTTGTAAGCCTCTACGCGCGTGAGGTCCAGTACATACTGGGTGCGTGCACTTCGGGGAAGTTCGGCCGATGCCTGGAGGAGCCAGTCAGGATGTGCGCGGATCAGGTCCGAATCCAGGTTCACCATCTCAGGTTCAATCCATATACCGAACTCCATGCCGAGACGCTTTACGGACTCGATCAGGGGCCGGAGACCGTCTGGCCACCGCTCCTCGTCCACAACCCAGTCACCGAGACCCGCCTTATCGTTCACGCGGCCCTTAAACCAACCGTCGTCCAAAACGAAGCGTTCGACTCCGATGCCCGCGGCCTTCTCCGCGAGAAATATCAGGTGTTCGGGAGAATGGTCGAAGTACACCGCCTCCCACACGTTAAGAACCACGGGACGCGGCTTCCAAGGGTGCTGTTCACGATTCCTCAGAAATTCGTGGAACCTGGACGCCGCAGCATCCAGGCCGTCGCCATATGTCCAATAGACCCACGGAGTCGCGAAGTCATCGCCGGGCCGGATAGTGACCTCCCCCGGAAGCAGAAGCTCACTGCCACCCAGGACCTGGACTCCATTTCCCAGCCGTTCGAGGAAATGCCTATGGTTTCCGCTGAACCCTACATGAACCCCCCAAACCTCGCCCGATTCGAAGCCAAAGCCTGGCACCCCGGCATGCAGTACATATGCGCTGTCGTGACCCGTACGGCCGCGACGGTTCTCCCTTACATGCGAACCGATACTGATCGGTGCCCGTTGCGGTGCCCGTTCGTAACCCCAGTGGCCAGAGAAGTCCAGCCGCTCCGAGGCCCTGAGCGGCACGGGGAAAGCCATGGCGAGCTCGTCAAGGGAGTAACTCGGGAAGGGTTCCGAACTTCCCGCGGTCTGGTGAGGAACGGCGACCGTTGCGCGGGTTCGTACCAGGCCGGACGCTGTCATCTCGATTTCGAGCCGAACCCGGAGGCCACTGTTGCTGTCAACAAGGTCGTACTCGACGTGTCCCCCGGGAGCTTCGATCTCAGATTGATGTACTTGTTCACCATTCAAAGAGACCGACTGGACATGAAATCGAGGAGACCATGAAGAGCCGTTCGAGTGTCCGCTCAGACCGAAGCGCCCCATCCATCCCTCATGATGAGATGGGAGTATCGCAAGTCGCGTAGGTGTGTCAGCGGTGCTGTTCGCCGATGGCATTTCATCGAGTTGGGCCCACAGCCGCAACTCTTGAATCGGCGATGTCAGGGAACGGCCCCAATGGACAACAGCTGGGGATCGACGCTGGGAAGTGTCTAAGACGAGGGAGACGCCTCCGCTAGAGAGGTGAATAAGCTCAGATACTGAGTCCTGGGTTGCAGCCGTGGACCCTTCTTCGACTTCAGTTGATGGGTGCTGCGCTGTCACGAATGACGCTCCTTAATGCCACTGCTGCGGCGCCTTTGGACCATCCTGCAAGTGGCAGGTGGTCAACGAGTGTTTCTGACTTCGCGGCCCGCCAGTGCCGCGCGCGTTCGAATTCGCGATCCACTGCGTGCCCGTAGGTCGTGTAGACGGCGATGCCGTCACCGGTGACGATTACGCGTTCAGGTCCAAGCATGTTTACTACCAACGCCAGCGCCCGACCGATGGCAATAGCCGCGTCATTGAAAATCCGATCGGCAATGGCATTGCCCGTTCCTGCTATCTCAAGCAAGTCCTCGAATGAGCGGCCCGGAAAATACGGTGACGCTTGCCTCAGAATTGATGGAATGGACGCGTAGGAAGACAGGCACCCGCGGTGTCCGAGATCGCATATCGGCCCAGATCGATCAATTTCCAAATGGCTCAGCAACCCTGAACGACCCTCAACACCATGCACAATCTCGCCGCTGACAATCAGCCCGCATCCGATACCCGTTCCCAGCGTCAGCACCGCAAGGTCCTTGCATCCCCGCCCGAGACCGAACCAATGCTCGTAGGTCGTCGCTGCGTTAACGTCATTGCTTAGAACCGTCCTGAGCCCTGTTCTCGCCTCGACCGCGTCAGCGAGCCGCCCTGAACTCCAACCAAGGTAAGCAACATCATGAACCCCACGGCCATCTGGATCGACGGTGGCTGGCAAGCCCACACCGATTGCCGCCACATCATATTCAAATGGCGTGCGCTCCATCAGTTCAGCCGTTGCTTTAACAGCGGCGTCAATGCTCGCCTCTTCAATCGAAAGCTCAGCGTAATGCAGCTGTTTTCCTTGCATGTCAATCCACGTGCCAAAGGCCATATCCGGCGTTAACTTGACGCCTAGAGTAATGATCCGATCCGCCACGGGGAGGAGAATACGGGCTGGCCGGCCTGTGCCTCGGAGTATCTCTTCCGACTCTTCGAGATACCCATGAGAGATCAAGGACGCTATCAACTTACTGACACGGCCATTCGAGAGGGCAAGAGCCTGTGCTACCTGCGCTCGACTGGAAACCTGCCCGGAAACTATGAGCTCGAGGGCGCGCCGTTCGCTGTCCCCCAACTGTGTGAGGTGTGACTCTTTGTACATGCCAACACTGTATCTTAGTTTCCTAAGGAAAGGAAGGTTCTCATAAATGAACTGTTACACCCCTTGTTAACGCGTACTTAAATACCAATGGAAAGTATTAGGCGTTGCGCCTTGGCTGTGCGCTCGTTTGCGTTTTCCATGACTCACTGCGTGCGCCCCAATGCTTCGACAACCCGGCCTCCGGCCCCGGCTCGGAGTCCGGGGGATGCTCGCGTGGGCATCCGACGTATGTCCGTGGGGGCCGGTGAAATTCAGTGATTCATTCATGATTCTCGTACTTCGCTGAGGATTCCGGGGCCGTCTTCAGGGACACCGATCCGGTGTACCGGGGCGTGAACCTTCCGCTGGTTTTCTTCAAAGTCGCCGTATTCCTCCACGGCAGGGAGCTCGCGGCCACCGGCTAGATCGCGGACCAGACACCGCAGCTGCCAGACGTACTAGGGCCCGGGGCCGTGGACGAGGCCCCCCGCGGGGTCCGCGCCGGACCTTCCAGGTCCCCGTCCGGGACATAGCCGCCCTCACCGGCCTGGACATGGACCAGCGAAAACAGAATGCCGCCGCCCAGCCCTGAAATCCGCAGGACCGCGCGTGGATACCCCCCATAATGTCCCTGAACCCAAGTCACAAGCGTTCAATTTCGGTGCAAAAGACCACGGCGGAGTCGGACTAACCGTACTCAAGCACGCAAACCCGCTCCGGAACTCAGCGGACACAATAGGGTTAACGCCAATCAGCAACGACGCCCCGGCATCATGCCGCGCCATGCAAGCCGAGCCATGAATGGTCAGAAGCATCATCGCTGTTTGTCATTCTGATCCCCATCATCGCCGGGCGGGTCCTCCGCGAAACCAGTGCGCGCAGCGCCGGTCACGAACCAGATTTTCGTTCGGCACTCCTCCGTCGCCTATTCTCCTCGCGAAATTTTGGCTCGCTCCCGGTTCCCCAAGTTGCACTCCGGCCCCTCGTACCCGCGGTGATTCGTCTATCAGAACGGCGCACACATCTGACTGACGCGCCCTGTGCCGGCCAGCCGCTGAAGGAGAAAGAACATGGAACCGCTCACCATCAAAACCCCCGCCGACGTCCTCAGTTTCATTGGCCACACCTTGGGTTTTGGCCCCAAGAAAGCCTGGTCTTCATCACCCTCGCCGACAACCACGTAGGGGCAACCCTCCGCGTCGACCTGCGGAAGCCAGACGCCGAAATCAGTTACGCAAAGATGGTCGCCGAATACCTCGGCCACGACACCAGCGCCGAAGGTGTGATCCTCGCCGTCTATACCTCGGAGCCCATGAATGGCGGCCACAAGCCACACGCGGCAACTATCGCTGCGCTCACGGGCGCCCTGGCCGGGCGAGGACTCACCATCGGGGAA
The DNA here is from genome assembly GCF_014926485.1 of Pseudarthrobacter sp. AB1. Classification (NCBI taxonomy): domain Bacteria; kingdom Bacillati; phylum Actinomycetota; class Actinomycetes; order Micrococcales; family Micrococcaceae; genus Pseudarthrobacter; species Pseudarthrobacter sp. AB1. Next base: position 140,050 of record NZ_PZKO01000055.1, on the reverse strand, counting down.
GGACTCCTCGTCGGAGATCAGACGGTGTCACAGTACGACGGCGATCCTAAGAAGGGCGTCCGGCTCCCCTTGAGTGCCACCCAATCCAGCCAGACCAACGCCGCATTCCGTCCCGTGCGATCCTCCGACGAAATCGAGAACAACGGTCGAGCAGGCCGAAGGACCATCGATGGCTACCGCGACACCTACCGGCGTGTCATCAAACCCGCGCTGGCCGGTCTCCGCCTCCACGAGCTGAGCATCGGCCGTATTGACCGGTTCCTCAAGAACGTCGCCGCAGACCACCCTGCCACCGCACGTCATTCCAAAATCGTGCTGACCGGCATGATCGGTCTCGCGGTCCGGCATGATGCCCTGCACAGCAATCCAGTCCGGGATGTCGGACCCATCAAAATCGCAAGGAAGGACGTCAAGGCCTTTTCAGTCTAAGACGTTCAGAAGCTCCGGACTGTCATTGGCAAGTGGCAGGAGGACCCCACACACCAAGGACGGCCACGCGCAGCAGACATACTGGACGCTCTCGATATCTTCCTTGCCGCCAGCGCCCGGATTGGTGAGGTCCTGGCCATCCGGTGGCAGGACGTTGATCTCCAAGCCGAACCGCCAACCATCACCATCTCGGGAACTGTAGTCCTGGAGAAAGGCCGCGGCGCCTACCGCCAAGACCATCCGAAGACAAAAGCCGGCTTCCGCACCATGAAAGTTCCGCCCTTTGCCGTGCCAACACTCCAACGCAGGCATTCAGCCGAGCAGCCCAAACCCGAAGACATGTTATTCCCCTCCTCCACAGGAACTGTTCGCAGCCCACATAACTTCCGCAGGCAGTGGCGGGACGCCCGGGCCGGATCTGACTATGAATGGGTCACCCCGCATGTCTTCCGCAAATCCGTTGCCACCCTCATCGACCAGGAATACAGTTCCAAGCAAGCTGCCGCCCAGCTCGGTCATTCAGGAACCGCAATCACAGAGAAGCACTACATCGCCAAGGCAACCGAGTCACCGGATCTCACGGCAGCCCTGCAAAAGTTTGGGACAGAATCACCATCCGGTCCGGAACGCATGTCCAGATGAATAACGGCCACCGTCACCTAGTCCGGACGCACGGAATGAAATACCTCAAGTCCAACCCAAATTTTTCGAAATCGTGTGGTTTCCGTGTGGTTGCGCCATCGCGAGGCAAAGAAAAAGCCCTCCAACCCAACGTTTCCGCAGGTCAAAGGGCTTTACTAGTGGAGCTAAGGAGATTCGAACTCCTGACCTCTTCGATGCGAACGAAGCGCTCTACCAACTGAGCTATAGCCCCGGAACAGTCCGCCTTCCCTGGTGAACGGGCGGTACCGGTGACCTTAGGCTACAAATTTTCGTCCCGCATTGCGAATTGACACTCCGCACACGGGCGGGCAAACGGCGTGGGCTGCTCTGGCAAGCTATCAGGCGCGGCGGCGCTGCAGGACGTCGTCGAGGTTGCTCAGGGCGCTCTGCGCCTTGGTGAGGGGCTTCGCGGCAGGCGTGGCAGCGGGTACGCCCTGCTTCAGGAACGGCTTGCCGACGGCTTTGGGTGCCTCAGGAAGATCAAGCGGCTGGGGAGCCGGGCGCTCTGCCTTGGCGGCTTCAACGTAGACCGGCTTCGGCACGTCTACCGGTTCCCAGGTGGTGTCAGCCGGCTTCAGCGATACGGCGGCGCTGGTATCTCCGGCGGCAACGGCAACAGCCAGTGCCGCTTCCCGGAGTTCCATCGCAGTCAGGGGCTTGGGCTTCGGTTTGGGCTGGTGGGCCTCGGCGTCAAAGAGCCGGCTTTCCGGCCGGGCGGCGGGACGGGCCACGGTATCCGTGGCGACAGATCCTGAACGCCGCACGGGGGCACTCATCGCTGAGCGAAACGCGGCGTTCACCTTCGCTTGGCGGTCCCGGACAGCCAGGGACCGGAGCACCGCCACAGCTGCGACGGTGGCGGCCAGGCCGGCCACCGGCAGCAGCGCGCTTCCGATTCCGAACGGCAGAAGAACACCCGAAACAAACGCGGTCAGCAGCGACAGAACACCGACGAGGGCGATCGCTGTCCTGCCATAGCGGATCCGGAACGCGCCGCCCGTCGTCGAACTGCCGGACGTTTCCGTTGCGGTCTCGGGGCTCTTCCTGATCTCCATGGCTTTCTCCTGCTGGGCGGTGATGTTCAGTACCGTCCCGGCTCTCGGTTCCGATGATTCAATGGCTGGTACTTCTGCCAGGAAATCGCCAGCGGCCTGGGCCTGGTGCCGGCGGTTCCGCAGAACGTAGGGCGCAACCCACACGATCCAGAGCACAACGGCAACCACTAGGATCACTGAGCTGCTTAGGGGGAAGTCCACAATCAAAACCGTATGAGTATTACGGCAGCCGCCCCCGCATTAGCCACGGTGTGTCGCGGGCAACGTGGCAATTGATTGGATTTATGACTTTGGAAGTACGTCTGGCGGGTTCAGCTGCCGGGGGTCAGGACCGGGACGCGAGCCACCGCGCGAGCAGCCCCTCCGGGACCTCTTCAGCGGTCAGCGCGAAAGTCCGGTGGTCCGCCCACTCGCCGTTGATGTGAAGGAAGCGTGGACGATAGCCTTCGTCGCGGAATCCCAGTTTCTCAACCACGCGCAGGCTGGGGCCGTTCTCGGGCCGGATGTTGATCTCCATCCGGTGCAGGCCGAGGGCCTGGAAGCAATGGTCCGTGGCCATGGCCACGGCGGTAGGTGCGATGCCATGACCGGCGCGGGCCTGGTCAACCCAGTAACCCAGTGTGGCCATCATGGCGGAACCCCACACAATCGAGGACACGGTCAGCTGGCCAACAATGACCGGGGCGGCCAACCTGGGTGTGCGCTCGGCGATCAGGAACGGCAAGGCCGTCCCTTGGGCGGCCTGGATTTTCAAGGACCGCACCATCTGCCGGTAGTCAGGCAGCGCACCGCCTGACGCCGGGTTGGATGCTTCCCAGGGCGCCAGCCACTCGCTGTTGCGCCCCCGGACCTGGGTCCATTCCCTCTTGTCCCGGTACCGGATGGGGCGCAGGATCAGGTCGCCGCATTCGAGTGTCACGGGCCAGATGGCTCCGGGGCGCACGGCAGCTATTTAGTGAGGCCGGCCGCGAAGCCCGGCAGCCACTCCCGAAGGCCGGGGCCGAGGTCGTCGCTGTCGATGGCGAGCTGGACGCAGGCCTTGAGGTAGCTGAGCTTGTCACCGGTGTCGTAACGGCGGCCTCGGAAGACCACGCCGTAAACTCCATAGCCCTCGCCTTCGCCGGCCGCCAGTTCCTGCAGGGCGTCCGTCAGCTGGATTTCCCCGCCCCGGCCCGGGCCGGTGCGCTCGAGCACGTCAAAAACTGCCGGGTGGAGGACGTAGCGGCCAATGACGGCCAGGTTGGAGGGCGCCTCCTCCACGCTGGGCTTTTCGACGAGCTTGTTGATCCTGACGTAGCCTTCACCGTCGATCTCCTGCACGTCGGCACAACCGTAGGCACTGATCTGGGAGGGCTCCACCTCGATGAGGGCCACCACGGATCCGCCGGTCTTGGACTGGACATCGATCATGGTGCTGAGAAGTTCGTCCCGGGCATCGATCAGGTCATCGCCGAGGAGGACAGCAAACGGTTCGTTGCCAACGTGCTGCTTTGCACGCAACACTGCGTGGCCCAGGCCGTTGGGGTCACCCTGCCGGACGTAGTGGATGTCACCGAGGTTGCTTGCTGCCTGGATGGACTCAAGTTTGGCGAGGTCGCCTTTGGCTTCCAAGGTGTCCTCCAGCGAAGGAACCCTATCGAAGTGGTCCTCCAGGGCACGCTTGTTGCGTCCCGTGATCATCAGGATGTCGTTCAGGCCAACGCTGACAGCTTCTTCAACCACGTACTGGATGGCCGGCTTGTCCACCACCGGGAGCATTTCCTTGGGCATGGCCTTGGTGGCCGGCAGGAACCTGGTGCCGAGTCCGGCAGCGGGAATAACGGCCTTGCGTACTGTCTGCTGAGTGGTAGTCACTGGACTAATCTAACGGAGGGGCTGATCATTCAGTAATTATTGGTGGCTCCCGGGCCAACGAGCCGCAGCGACTGCGACGGCCACAGTGAACGGCAACGAAGGAGCGGCATGTCCGAAGGCAGCAGCGCAGCCAAGGCGGACATCCGCGCACGCCATCGTGCGCGCCGTGCCGCGACGGATCCCACTCACCGCGACGCCGCCGGTGCCGCCCTGGCCGCCCACGGCGCCGCGTGGGCCGAACAGTTGACCGGCGGGACGCCGTCGACCTTTTGCGCATACCTGGGCGTAGAACCCGAACCACCCACACTGCCCCTGATCATCGAACTCCATCGGCATGGCCACGCAGTCCTGCTCCCTGTCTGTGAGCCCGGACGCCGGCTGAGCTGGACGCAGTGGACCCCCGGCGTCGAGTTTGTCCGCAGCCGTTATGCGCCGGTGCTGGAACCGGCCGGACCTCGCCTTGGCCTCGGCGTCATGACGTCTGTTGCCGCACTCTTCATCCCCGCCACGGCCGTGGACAGGGACGGCAACCGCATAGGCCAGGGCGGCGGCTACTACGACGTCCTGCTGGGCTCCCTTGGCCGGGACGGACTTGAGATCCCGTTTGCGGCCGTCGTCTTCGATGCCGAACTGCTTCCGGCCGGAAGCATTCCCGCCGAAGTCTTTGACCGGAGGGTGCCGGCTGCCCTGACGCCGTCAGGTTTGATCCGGCTACCGGACCCTGCCTGACGGAGGGCTACTTTCCGGGGGTGATAGAATTGGCACTCAGGCCCTGCGACTGCTAATGGACGGTTTGCGTTCAGCGCGGCACAGGACCTCTCGTTTGCCCCCGAGGAGGATCACCAGTGCCCACTTATGCTTACGCCTGCAAGGATTGCGGCCACGCCTTCGACGTTTTCCAGTCGTTTACCGACAGCACCCTGACGTCGTGCCCGGAGTGCCAGGGCGCCTTGCGCAAGAAGTTCAACAGCGTGGGTGTGGTCTTCAAGGGCTCCGGTTTCTACCGGACCGACTCCCGGGATGCCAAGGGAAGCACCGTTTCGGCTGCTCCCGCCGCCCCCGCGGCCGCACCGGCGCCGGCACCTGCCACCGCCGCTGTCGCCAGCTGACCTCCGGTCTGACAAGACGTACGACGCCGGCAGCACGGTTGTCCACATAGGCACCTTTGGTTCTATCGGGTTCGCTTGCCGCTCCGTAGCGTGGTTCCCATGCCCGCAACCCTCTTTCGCTCCGGCCGCGGATCCGCCCCGCCGGGACGCCAGGTCCGCCGCCCGCTTCCGCCAGCACGCCCCCGGGGCGCGCGCGGCCCCAGGCTGTTGTCCTGGCTTGGCCGGAACCGGCGACTTGCGATAGCCCTCCTGCTCAGCCTTGCTGCCGGCATCACGGTCCATCAGCTCACTCCCCCGCCCGCTGATACGGTCTCAGTGTTGGCGGCGGCTCGGGATATCCCCGCAGGCACGGCGTTGTGGGCCACAGACCTGACGGCAATGCATATCCCGCCGGGGATGCTCACTGAAGGGTCCATGTCCGACACCAGTGAAGCCGCGGGAAAACAGCTGGCAGCGCCGTTGCGGCAGGGCCAACTGGTGACGGACTCCCTGCTTCTGGGACCCGGACTCCTGACAGGCACGCCTCCGGGATCCGCGGCCGTGCCGTTGAGGATGGCCGATCCTTCCTCCATCCAGCTGGTATCGCCCGGGCAACTGGTCAACGTGGTACTAACCCGGGCGAACGGCTACGATCAGCAGTCCCCCTCAGAAGTGCTGGCAACGTCCGTTCCCGTCCTGTGGACGTCAGGACAGGGCGGCAAGACGGGTCAGTGGTTGGGCACCGGCGAAACCGACGGGCTGATTGTCGTGGCGGCGGCCCCGGAGCAGGCTGCGCGGCTGGCCGGGGCCTCCACCCAGGGCAAACTGTTTTTCGTTCTGGTGGGACCCGAAGGCGGGGCGGGGTGAAGCCGTTGCAGCTTGCAGGTCAGCCCCAGTGCGGCGGCTTGTTTTCCTTCAGCCAAGCATCGTGATCGTTGTCGGGGCCATCGCCCCAGCGCTTCGGGTCATCCTCCGCAGCCTTGTTGGGCAAGATGCCAGCTGCCCCTGGCAGCTGGCGGTCCGGCGCAGCGGCCGTCCCGTTTCCTGCCTCATCTGGCTGGCCGTTACCGCGTGTCTCGGCCTGATCGGCATTTCGTGGCGTCACAACAACCGCCTCCTCACTGGCCAGGCGTCCGGCCTGGTCTTCGTTCCTGTCGTTTTCAATATTTCCCAGCGCGAGCGCGTCCATGTCCTCGTCAAAGAATCCGCCCGAGGCTGTTCCTCGTCCGGGCGGCAGAACATTCTCAAGGCCCAGGTAACCCGCGATCCGGTCCGCGCAGGCGGACGGGTCCGTAAAGACTTCGATGGTCCATAGCGGCATGTACCGCCAGCCCATCCGTTCCAGCAGCTGAGGGCGGAGCCGGCTCCGCTCGCGGACACTCATGGTGCGGTACTGCTCCGTGCCATCCGATTCGATGGCCACCGGTCGCGGAATCTCGGCGTCGTCCTGGCCCATGGTGCTGAGCGGGTCTGCTGCAGCCACCACGTCAATCACGCCGTCGTACTGGTGCCAAACTCGGGCGCCGCGGGCACGCAGCCGGTCGCCAAGATCGGCCACGAGGGGATCTGCCCCAAGCGCCTGCTCGCTGGCGGCCGCACGCGAGGCCGGGGTACCGAGATCGGTCTTTCCGGCAATTTCACGGTTGAGGAGCTCGTAGAAGTCCACCGCCCCGTAGGACAGCCGCGTGTGGTCAAGGTCTTCGGGCTGGAAACACGTCAGTACGTGGAGCGATCGGCGGGCACGCGTCATGGCCAAAGCGAACTTTTCCCGCCCGCCCTCAGCCGACAGGGGTCCGAAGTTGTGCAGCGCCCGGCCATGCGGAGTGCGGCCGAAACCGGGTGAGAAGATCACGTGGTCACGGACCAGGCCCTGCGCACGCTCAAGGTCAACCACCCGGAAGGACTCAGGTCCTGCGCTGAAGAAGCTGGCCAGCCCCGGGTGGTTCGGGAGCTGAAGACGGATTGACTCACCGATCCGGGCAGCGTGGCGCAGGCTGGCGGTGACCACTGCCAGCGACGTCCGCGGCCGCGTCCGGGCGTGCTCAAAGACCAGCTGGACCACACGGTTAACCTCGGCCACCACGGATTCCACGCCTTCGTGGTCGGCGCTGGGCAGCCCCGTGCCGTCGGGCAGGTACTCGACCAGGAGCGCCCTGTCCAGTCCCGTGGCCGATTGCCCCTCCGGGAGCCTGCGGAGGGCGCCGTCGTAGGAGTTCTTGCTCAGCTGCAGGACCAGGTCCTCGTCAACCGCGCGGTAGACAAAATTCAACCGCCAGACAGGCAGGACCGCAGACAGCGCCGAATACGCGCTTTCGACGCGATGGTGGGCCGCTTCACCGGCGGCCAGCCGCTCAACACCAACAGTGAAAGTCCGGGGGCTGGCGATCTTGGCATCACCGAAGGCAATGACCTGCCCGGCTCGGGCGATGGCAGGCAGGACGGCCTGGAGCGACGTCGCTTCGGCGTCCAGGATGACCACGGCGTCGAAGTGCCGTTCGGCCGGCAAGAGCCCGGTCATGAGGTACGGGCTGACCGACCAGACCGGCACCAGCATGGGAACCAGCTCGGGGGCCTGGGCCGTCAGCGCCGCGAGGGTAACCCTGCCGTCCTTGAGCAGGCTCCTGAGCAGCTGGGCCTGGCGCGGGTGTTCCGCAAGCGCGGTCCCCCACCGTTCGGACAGTTCCCAGCGGAGGCGCGCCGCGCCGCTGGCAATATGGGCGTTGTCCGCGAGCCGGTATTCGGCCTCAAGCTGCCGGAGCGCGTCCCCGTCAGACATGGCAAGGTAATCGTCGCCGCTGATCATCGCTTCCAGCGCGGACTGCCACCAGGCCAGTTCAAGCTCTGCTGCGACGGAACCTGCCGGAACCTCCCGGTCCGCAAGATCGGCCAGGAGCTCCCCCAGGCCGTGCTCGCGCATGTTTTCCACGAGCAGCGTGCGCTCGGGAAGCGTTTTGAGCGTGTGGGTGTCGGCCACGAGCCGCTCCAGCCGCTCCATGAGTTCCTCATAGCGGGCCGTTGCCAGCGAGCCACCGGCCTGGGTGTGCCGGAGGGCCTCGCCCAGCTGGGTCAGCTCCCGGTCCAGCGACCGGTACATCACATTCATTTCGGCAAGGCCCGAGGGGACGGCCGGGTGGCGCTGCGAAGTGGCGTACCCGGACCAGAGGGCACGCTGGTCCTGCACCAGCACCAGCGAGCTGTGGAGATCGCTGATGTGGACGCCCGGGCGGACGTACTCTTTCGCGACCCGGCGCAGGCGGGAACGCTGCATGGAGGCCATGTCGACGTTCCGCTCCCGGCGCCAGACGGAGGACGCCGTGGCGGAAATCAGATCGTTGACCGGCCTGTCGAAGATGTCCGGGGTGAACTTATCAAGGCTTTCGCGGACAGCCATGAGGAGTTCGAGCTGCTCCCCCCATTCCGAGAAGGACGAGCCAAGCCGGATTTCGGCATGTTCGGCCACGCTGTTCATCCGGTCACGCAGAATAGGCAGGTTCTTCGCCACTGACCGGGCGAGCTCCTGGGCTTCCTCGGTCTCCTTGCGGGTGAGCAGCCGGGCGCCGTGCCACGGGCTGGCGGTGGACGCGCGGCTGAAGCTGCCAAGCTCGGCGGCGCGGCGGAGCCGGCCGGCGAGCTCATTGCGGTCGCGGATGCTGTCCAGCACACTGCGCTTGAGACGCACCGTGGTGGCGGGAGCCGGATGGATGGACGTCAGCTCGGCCAGTGACTGCATGGCCTGATACGGCGAGCAGCCCCAGCGCTGGCGCACGTTATGCAGAGACGCCACGTGGTCCATCAGCGCGTGCCGGTGCTCGGTCAAGGTCCGGTGGAGATTCCCCAGCTGCGGCTCGAGTGATTTTTCGTTCCTCACAATGGCCCGCACCAGCTGGGCCTTGAGCTGCTGGGGGGTGGCTGTGCCGGAGAGCTGGAACAGGATGGATTCAAGTCCAAGCGATTCCAGTTGCGCCGATACTTCGTTCAGGCTGGCCCGGCGGTCGCCCACCACCAGGACAGACTTGCCCGCATCCACCAGGGCACCGATGGTGTTGATGGCCGTCTGGGTCTGTCCTGTGCCCGGCGGGCTGCTGACCACCAGGGAGTCGCCTGCACGGGCGGCATCTATAACGTATTGCTGGGCCGGATCGGCGTCGAGGAGGAGCAGTTCGTCGTCCGGGTGGCGCGCGTCCACACTCGGGAAGCGGGAGGGGTCCGGCACAGGTACTTCAATGACCTCACCGCCGGCTGCCTTGGCCAGGGCGGCGACCAGCGGGTTGCCCTCATTGATCCAGGGATCGTCCAGGTTGCCGGAGAGGTCCGCGAAAGTGGACACCAACAGATTGTGCTGGGCTTCGGCGCCGTGGATGGGCCGGATGAGCGTTGCGAGCCTGTCCAGGACAGGCTGGGGATCGAAGCGCGCGGTGCTGTAAGCGAGGCGGGTCACGGCGTTAACGTCAAAAACGATGCCGTGGACGGTTTTCAGGTGCCGGACCAGGGCCGGGTTGATGTTGGCCTGCTCGGTGAGCTGCAGTTCGTAGTCGTCCTCACCCGGCCGGACCGTAAGCGAAATTGCCGTTAGCATCACCGGCGCGGAAATCCGCTGGGGTTTGCCGCCAACGGCGGAGGTCCACACAACGGTGCCTGCGGATAGGTAACCGGCATCAATGCCCCGGTCATTTCCGAGTTCGAAGATTTTGGAGCGGATGTTCCGCGATGCCCGGGCCGCGACGACGTACTGTTGGTGGTCGCGGATGAGTGTGGACAACCGTGTGCGGCGGCCGGCCATAAGCTGGGCCAGGCCGGAAGGGTGCGCATGGGTCAGGTCAATGGAACCTTCGGGGGTCTTGGTGAAGCGCAGCATAGTGTCTGCCCCGGTGACGGGCTTAAGCCCGGACAGCCATTTTCCAAGCTCCTCAGAACCCTCCGGGTGGCCTTGACCAACTGACACTACTGCCTTCTTTTCTGCGTTTGCACGTGACGCCCTGGACCATACCGGCATACTTTCGAGCGTAGCCGCAAAGAAGCCGGGATGAGAGACCGCAACACTGAATCAGGCCAAATTGCGGTGGATTCCAACGGATGATAATAATGGCCGGCCTCCGCTGACGGAGACCGGCCACTCACACTGCTATTCCCACTCGATGGTTCCCGGCGGCTTGCTGGTCACGTCCAGCACCACCCGGTTGACGCCTTCCACCTCGTTGGTGATCCGGTTCGAAATCCGGGCCAGGAGATCGTACGGCAGGCGGGACCAGTCCGCCGTCATGGCGTCCTCGGACGAAACGGGACGGAGCACAATCGGGTGGCCGTACGTGCGGCCGTCACCCATGACGCCGACACTGCGGACATCGGCCAGGAGGACTACCGGCATCTGCCACACCTCGTTGTCCAGCCCGGCTGCGGTCAGCTCGGCACGCGCGATGGCGTCTGCCTTGCGGAGCAGGTCCAGGCGCTCCTGGGTGATGTCGCCGACGATGCGGATTCCCAGTCCGGGGCCGGGGAACGGCTGGCGCCCGACGATTTCCTGTGGCAGGCCCAGCTGGGCGCCCACGGCGCGGACCTCGTCCTTGAACAGTGCGCGGAGCGGTTCAACCAGTTCGAACTGCAGGTCCTCGGGAAGGCCACCGACGTTGTGGTGGCTCTTGATGTTCGCGGCACCTTCGCCGCCGCCGGATTCGACGACGTCCGGGTACAGCGTGCCCTGGACCAGGAACTTGATCTTCTCGCCGTGGGCCGCGGCCTCGGCGATGATGGCCAGCTCGGCCTCTTCGAACGCGCGGATGAACTCGCGGCCGATGATCTTACGCTTGGTTTCCGGATCGCTGACGCCGGCCAGGGCCGACAGGAAACGCTCCTGCTCGTTGGCTACGTACAGCTTGACGCCGGTGGCGGCAACGAAGTCGCGTTCCACCTGTTCGGCTTCGCCTTCGCGCAACAGGCCGTGGTCAACGAACACACAGGTCAGCTGGTCGCCAACGGCCCGCTGAACGAGCGCCGCCGCAACGGCAGAGTCAACGCCGCCGGAGAGCCCGCAGATAACCCGGGCGTCGCCGATCTGCTTACGGATCCGGTCCACCTGCTCCTCGAGGATGTTCCCCGTGGTCCAGTTGGGCTCCAGCTTTGCGCCCTTGAACAGGAAGTTTTCCAACACCTGCTGGCCATAGGCCGAGTGCTTGACCTCGGGGTGCCACTGCACGCCGTAGAGGGCCTTCTCTTCGTTGGCGAAGGCAGCCACTTCAGCGCCGGCCGTCGTCGCCAGCACTTCGAAGCCTTCGGGGGCCTCGTGCACAGAGTCGCCGTGGCTCATCCAGGTGTTCTGGTGCTGCGGCATCCCTTCGAGGACGGAGCGGCCCTCACCGAGGATGGTGGTTTCGGTGGAGCCGTACTCGCGCAGGCCGGTCTTGTCGACCTTCCCGCCCAGGGCATTGGCCATGGCCTGGAAGCCGTAGCAGATGCCGAAGACCGGAATGCCGGCCTCAAACAGGTCGGCGCCGACGGCGGGTGCCCCGTCCGCGTAAACGCTGGAGGGACCACCGGAAAGGATGATGGCGGCGGGGTCCTTGGCCAGGAGCTGCTCGGTGGTGAAGGTATGCGGAACCACTTCCGAATACACATTCGCTTCCCGGACGCGGCGGGCAATCAGCTGCGCGTACTGGGCACCGTAGTCAACAACCAGCACCGGCTTCTGGGAAGTCTGGGATGCAGTGGGAGTAGTCACCGCACTAGCCTACTTGCGTGGTCGCCCTGCCGCACCTTGGCGGGCCCCGCTGTGACGGAGCAGACTCTCCCCGTCCCGGCGGCGCTCCCGTTTACGCCGTCTCAGTAGCGCTGTGTGGCCTGGGGGTTCGCCGCCAGTTCAGCCTCCACCTCGGCGTGGAACTTCTTCTCCACGATAAAGGAAAGGAAAGGCACCACGCCTCCCAGTGCCAGGAGGATCAGCTTCATAAAAGGCCACCGCATCAGCGACCACAGGCGGAAGTTGGAGATCAGGTAAACCACGTACATCCAGCCGTGGAGGATCAGCACGGCGACGGAGATGTTCACGCCGCCCTCCACGCCCTTGGGCTCGGCGTCGGCGAAACCCAGGCCGAACGGCTGCCCCGTGCCGGCGCTGGTGCCGCCGGCAAAAAGGTACTGGCCAAAGGCGTAACGTGCGATGAGTTCGGCGCAGAGCAGCAGCAGCATGGCGCCGGTGAGGTACGCCAGCACCTTGTAGAACTTCAGGGCGGAACGGATCTGCCGCTCGGTACCGCCGAAGCGGCGCTTCTTGCCCTTGCCCTGCGCAGGTCCCTGCTGGATGGCCGGTTTCGGTTCGATCATGGCTTTACCTTTTGTTGGAGCTGTTCAGAGGTTGCTTCGGCGGGCGGAGCATCATGGTGAGGATTGTCGTCGAGTTCCTCTTCGAGGTCCCGCCGGTAGTCGTCCTTCACGAGGCGCCACCAGATAAACAGGGCGAAGCCAGCGAACACCACCCACTCGAGCGAGTAGAAGAGATTGAGCCAGTTGACTTGCTGGGCGGGCGGCTGGGGACCGATTTCCAAGGGCTTCAGGGCTCCGTCAACGGCCGCCGCGGACAGGTCGGACCCGGCCGCCAGTTCCGAGGTCGCGGCCACGAATCCCGGGTACATGCTGATGTGCCAGTAGTTGATGAGTTCGGCAACCGACACGGCAGAGGCGCGTCCGGCGTCCGGCGCGGTGGACGGCAGCGGCGATTCAGACGGCAGCAGCCGTCCGGTCAGGTTCACAATGCCCGACGGCGGTGCGCCGGCGTCGTCGGGATCTGCCACCCAGCCGCGGGCTACGGGAATCCAGGTCTGCGGGGAAGCCGCGACACCGGTGACCGCGGGCGCTCCGGTCACGGCGAAGGCGGAAACCACCCAGTAGCCGTTCTCGCCATTCTTCAGGCGTTCTGGCACCAGAACCTGTTTGGCGGGGTCGTAGGTTCCTTCGGCGGAGACCATCTGGTCTGACACTGACCCGGGGAAGAATGATCCGGGGACAAGCGTCTCCGTCAGCACCCTCACGTCCTCGGTGTCGGGATTCACCGCAACCTCGGGCTGCGTGGAGCGCCCGAACTGCCACTGGCTGAGCAGGACAAACACCCCGGAGACAACGATCGCGAAGACCAGGCCTGCGATCCATCGGGGCTTAAGGGCTGTTTTCCACACGTCTTAACCGTACTTCGTTCCTCTGTAGAACAACTAATAGCCCACACCTAGAGTGGGGCAGCCGGGTCCCTACGTGGCGACGGAGTCGACACGAAAGGGCCTGCCCCAATCTCAGTGGTCGAAGAACACCAGGCTGGAGTTGATGAGTTCGGCGATGACTTCGGCATCGTAGGCCCGGCGCAGCGACTCCCGAAAGGATTCCTTGGACAGGGAGCGCGCCAGCGTGGCCAGGACTTCGAGGTGATCGGAAAACGAGCTTGCCGGGGTGGCGATCAGCAGGATGACGGTGGCCGGACCGTCAGCGGCACCGAAGTCCAGGGAGTGGCCGTACTTGGTGATGCCCACGGCGATGGACGTCCGCGAGACGAATTCGCTGCGGGCGTGCGGGAGACCGATCCCGCCCGGCAGGCCGGTGGCGAGCTGGTGTTCGCGGGCGTTGACGTGCTCCAGGAACCGCGGCAGGTCTGTGACGCGCCCGGCGGCGAAGAGACGTTCTGCGAGTTGCGCCGCGGCGTCCGACTTGCCCGTTGCTTCCAACTCCAGAATCACCAGATCGGAGGTGGTGAGATCGGCATCGTACCGGTCAAGTGGTTCCGCCAAGGCGTATCCCTTCAGTCAGGAGAAATGCTGGTATGCGGTGCCGCCTCAGCGCAAAGGGACAATGTCCTCCACACCCACCCGTGCGGCGTCTGCGGATTCGTCGTCCGGCTGCTGCTGGCTCAGCCGTTCAGCTTCAACGCGTGCTATGTAGTGCTTTATTTCGCTTTCGCGTTGTACATCGCTCCAGCCAAGGACTTCGCCCATAAGTTTAGCGACAACCGGCACGGCCGATACACCACGGTCCCAGGCCTCGATGGAGATGCGTGTCCGCCGGGTCAGGACGTCATGGACATGCCGGGCGCCCTCGTGGGTTGCGGCGTACACGGCTTCGGCCTGCAGGTAATCGTCAGCACCCGGTAACGGCTCCGCCAATTCGGGATTCCGGGCGATGATGTCCAGTACCTCCGGAGTCATGGACCCGTAGCGGTTCAGCAGGTGCTCCACCCGGGCCACGTGTACGCCGGACTCTTCGGCGGTCCTGCTCCTGCGGTTCCAGGCGGCCTTGAATCCGCCGGCACCGAGCAGCGGGATGGTTTCGGTGCAGCTCGCCGGGACCCGCTCATCCATGGTGCGGGTGGCCTCGTCCACTGCGTCCTTGGCCATAACCCGGTAGGTGGTCCATTTGCCGCCGGCCACCACCACCAGGCCCGGTACGGGGTGGGCCACGATGTGTTCACGCGACAGTTTCGCCGTGGAATCGTTCTCCCCCGCCAGGAGGGGGCGCAGCCCGGCGTAGACGCCTTCAACGTCCTCCCTGGTCAGCGGGCGTTTCAGGACCCGGTTGACGTGCTCGAGGATGTAGTCGATGTCCTTGCTGGAGGCCGCCGGGTGGGCCTTGTCGAGGTTCCACTCAGTGTCCGTGGTGCCGATGATCCAGTGCCTGCCCCACGGAATAACGAAGAGCACGGACTTTTCGGTGCGCAGGATCAGCCCAACCGTGGACTGGAACCGGTCGCGGGGCACTACGAGGTGGATGCCCTTGGACGCCCGGACTTTGAGCTGCCCACGGTCCGTGACCATCGCCTGGGTTTCGTCAGTCCATACACCGGTGGCGTTGATGACCTGCTTGGCTTTGACGTTGAAGTGTGTACCGTCCTCGTGGTTGACCACTTTTGCCCCCACCACGCGTTCACCTTCCCGCAGGAAGTCCACCACCGCCATCTGGTTCACCGCATGGGCGCCGTAGTGTGCGGCCGTCCGGACGAGGTTTGCCACGTACTTGGCGTCATCCACCTGGCCGTCGTAATAGCGGATGGAGCCCACAAAGGCGTCTTTTTTCAGGCTGGGGGCGGCTCTGAGGGTGCCCCGCCTGCTGAGGTGCTTGTGGAACGGCACGCCGCGGCTGTGCCCGCCGCTAATGGACATGGCGTCATAGAGTGCGATCCCGGCGCCCACATAGGGCCGCTCGAGGAACGGTTTGGTCAGCGGATACAGGAACGGCACGGGCCGGGCCAGATGCGGTGCCAGGACCGAAAGAATCAGGCCGCGTTCGTGCAGCGCCTCCTTAACCAGCCCGAAATCCAGCATCTCCAGGTAGCGCAGGCCGCCGTGGATCAGCTTGGAAGAACGCGACGACGTGCCGGCCGCCCAGTCGCTGGCCTCCACAATCCCCACGCTGAGGCCTCGGGTCACGGCGTCCAGCGCCGCCCCGGCGCCCACGATGCCACCGCCGACGATCAGGATGTCCAGTTCGTTGCCGGGTTCCGAGGTAGCCCTGAGCCTGGCGATCGATGCTTCCCTGGCCGCGGGACCAAGGACCCCGCCTTCGTTTGGAACATTGTTCACTGAACGCCTCCCTTGCCGCTGCTGCCGGTAGTTCATCAACACTACTTCTTTGCTGCCCGGTTGGGCAGGGCAGGGTCCACCGACGGAGGCGCTCCGGATGACGTCAGCGGTATCCGCCGCTCACTGTTTGAGGTTGTCAGTTACCGGTGTATGGAGAAACTACGACGTCGACGCGCTGGAATTCCTTGAGGTCCGAGTAGCCGGTGGTCGCCATCGAACGGCGGAGTGCGCCGATCAGGTTGGACGTGCCGTTAGTGTGATGGCCGGGCCCGAAAAGCACCTCTTCGAGCGGTCCGACGGTGCCGACGTTGGCGCGGTCACCGCGGGGAAGCTCCAGGTGGTGGGCCTCCTGGCCCCAGTGCCAGCCCTTGCCGGGGGCTTCTTCGGCGCGGGCGAGGGCGCTGCCCAGCATCACGGCGTCGGCGCCCATGGCAATTGCCTTGACGATGTCACCGGAGGTGCCCATGCCGCCGTCGGCAATGACATGGACGTACCGTCCGCCGGACTCGTCCATGTAGTCACGGCGGGCGGCCGCGACGTCGGAGATGGCGGAAGCCATGGGCGAGTGGATGCCCAGGGCGCGCCGGGTGGTGGCGGTGGCTCCGCCGCCGAAGCCGACCAGGACGCCGGCGGCGCCGGTGCGCATGAGGTGCAGGGCGGGCGTGTAGCCGGCCGCGCCGCCCACAATCACGGGGACGTCCAGTTCGTAGATGAACTGCTTGAGGTTCAGGGGTTCGTGGTCTTTCGAGACGTGCTCGGCTGACACTGTGGTGCCGCGGATGACGAAGATGTCGACGCCGGCAGCCACCACGGTTTTGTAGTGTTCCTGGGTGCGCTGCGGGGTCAGTGAGCCCGCCACCGTAACGCCGGCCGCGCGGATCTCGGCGAGGCGGGAGGTGATCAGTTCCGGCTGGATGGGGGCACGGTACAGCTCCTGCATCCGGCCGGTCACCACGGGGCTGTTGACCTCGTCCTGGAGGGCGCTTATCTCGTCGAGGACGGGCTGCGGGTCCTCGTAGCGGGTCCAGAGGCCTTCGAGGTCCAGCACGCCGAGTCCGCCCAGCCGGCCCAAGGCGATGGCCGTCTCCGGGGACATGGCCGAATCCATGGGGGCGGCAATCACGGGCATGTCGAACTTGTAGGCATCGATCTGCCAGGAAACGGAAACGTCCTTGGGGTCGCGGGTACGACGGTTGGGGATAATCGCAATGTCATCCAGGGAGTAGGCACGACGCCCACGCTTGCCACGGCCGATCTCGATCTCGTAAGTCACTGCTCTAGGTTATCCTCCACGGCTGTCAACTGCGATTCGAACATCCTGAAGTAGCGGCCGCGCAAGGCCACCAGCTCCTTGTGCGTCCCCTGTTCCACAATCTGACCGTCTTCGAGCATGTAGACAATGTCGGCCTTCTCAATGGTGGCGAGCCGGTGGCTGATGGCAATGATGGTGCTGCTGCGGTCCGCGAACAGCCGGGTGAAGATCCGGTGCTCGGCCAGCGCGTCAATGGCAGATGTCGGCTCGTCCATCACCATGAAGGTGGCGTTGCGGTAGAAGTTCCGGGCCATCGCGAGCCGCTGCCACTGGCCGCCGGAGAGCCCGCTCCCCTTCCGGCCGCGCGGATCCTCCATCCAGTTGCTGACGTAGTTATCCAGGCCGTTGGGCAGCTTATTGATGAACTCCAACGCTTCGGCGTCGCTGGCCGCCCGGCGGATCCGTTCATCATCCCGGGGCGACTCGACGTCGCCAAAGCGGATGTTGTCGGCGGCAGTGGCGAACTCGTACTTCAGGAACTCCTGGCTCAGCACCGCCAGGTGGCGGTGCCAGGACTTCACGTCGACGGCAGCCAGATCGACGCCGTCGAGCATTACCTGCCCTGAGTCCGGCCGGTAGAGTCCGGCGAGGACTCGGATCAGGGTGGACTTTCCGGCCCCGTTCTCACCTACGACGGCGATGTGCTGGCCCTCGTGGATGGTCATGTTGATGCCGCGGATCACCTCGGTGTCGCTGCCTGTGTAGGTGAAGCGGATGTCGCGCAGTTCCACTGTTTTGGGTGCCTGCAGCAGCGGCGGCGAATGGTCCGAATGCACGAGCATGGCCATAAACAGCTCGTAGTCCTTGAGATTGGCGAGGTCCTCGTCAATCGAACTGAGGGAGGAGACCAGGCTGTTGGCTGTGGACAATGCGCGGCTGACGATCTGCTGGACATAGAGGAACTGGCCAACAGGCTGGGCGCGGACGATGATCTGGCCCACCACCCAGATCAGGGAGATCACCTCGGCGCCGTACTGCAGGGCCTCGGCGGCGAGTTGCTTGGGAATGTAGCGCTTCTGGAAGTCCAGGCGGCGCCGCTCATCAGCATCGCGCAGCCGGGAGCGGAGATCCATCAGGTAACCGACAATCCCGTAGAGCCGCATCTCGGCGATGTGCTGCGGACGGAGCAGGTTGGTTTCGATCATCCGCCGCTGCCGGCGGGAGTCCACCTGCGTGTTCCAGTGGGCGATCTGTTCGCGCGAGAGCTTGAACTGCAGGTAGACGCTGGGCACGATGGCCACCAGGACAATCACCGCAATCCACCAGCTGACCAGAAGCAGGGCTCCCACGGCCAGGATCACCGAGACCAGCTGGGTGAAGATGGCGGCGATCCGGTCCAGCACGCGCGCATAGGAATCGGAGAACCGCTTGGCCCGGTCGTAGAGGTCGACGGTTACTTTATCGTCATACCGCCAGAACTCCAGGGCCAGGAAGCGCTCATACATCTGGTCGCCCACAATGGCGCCCACCTTGAAGCTCATGAGCTGCTGGATGTAGCGGTCCACGCTGCTGAAGCCGCCCCAGAAGAGCCCCAGGGCAGCCGTGATGATGACGTACACAATGGCCTGCTGGCCTGCTGCGGAATCACCGGAGTAAGCGGCCGCCAGCGCCGTGGTGGACAGCGCTGCGAAGTAGGTGGTCACCAATGGCAGCGTCGCCGAAATGAGCGAACCGATTACTTTCATCACGACGGCGGCTGGCGAGGCCCGGAAGCTGACCCGCAGCACCTGCGCCACAGCCCGGGCGTAAGGCCTCAGGGCCAACCGCCGCTGAGGGTCCTTTTTTTGGTTCAGCTCGGCGGGATGGCGTGGATGGGACATGGCTTCAGCCTAGTTCCCAGCTGTGGACCCACGCCGGTGGGGATTAGCGCGAACCGTAGTTCGGGGCCTCCACAGTCATCTGGATGTCGTGCGGGTGCGATTCCTTGAGGCCGGCCGGGGTGATGCGGACGAACTTACCGCGGGCTTTGAGCTCCGGGATGGTTGGCGCGCCGGTGTAGAACATGGTCTGGCGGAGGCCGCCGACCAGCTGGTACGCCACTGAGGCGAGCGGGCCGCGGTAAGCGACGCGGCCTTCGATGCCCTCGGGGATGAGCTTGTCATCACCGGAGACGTCCGCCTGGAAGTAGCGGTCCTTGGAATAGGACGTGTTCTTGCCGCGGGACTGCATGGCTCCCAGCGAGCCCATGCCGCGGTAGCTCTTGAACTGCTTGCCGTTGACGAAGATGAGCTCGCCCGGGGACTCATCGCACCCGGCCAGGAGGGAACCCAGCATGACGGTGTCGGCGCCGGCAACCAGCGCCTTGCCGATGTCGCCCGAGTACTGCAGGCCGCCGTCGGCGATCAACGGTACGCCGGCAGGGATGGCTGCCTTTGCGGACTCGTAAATGGCGGTGATCTGCGGGACACCCACGCCGGCCACCACGCGGGTGGTGCAGATGGAGCCGGGGCCCACGCCCACCTTAATGCCGTCGGCACCGGCGTCGATCAGGGCCTGGGCGCCTTCGCGGGTGGCAGCCTGGCCGCCGATGATGTCCACGTGCGCCGTGACGGGATCGGACTTCAGGCGGCGGATCATGTCCAGCACACCCTGGGAGTGGCCGTTGGCGGTGTCAACGAACAATGCGTCCACGCCGGCGTCGACGAGTGCCATGGCGCGTTCCCAGCCGTCACCGAAGAAGCCGATGGCGGCACCTACGCGGAGCCTGCCCTCGTCATCCTTCGTGGCCAGCGGGTACTGCTCTGCTTTGGTGAAGTCCTTGGTGGTGATGAGGCCCTTGAGCCGCCCCTGCTCGTCAACGAGCGGAAGCTTTTCGATCTTGTTTGTGGCCAGCTTGTGGGAGGCTTCCTCACGGCTGATGCCCACATGACCGGTGATCAGCGGCATCTTGGTCATGACGTCGCTGACCAACCGCAGCGGGAAGTCGGCTTCGGGCACAAAACGGGTGTCGCGGTTGGTGACAATGCCGAGGAGCCGCATGCCCTCGTCCACAACGGGGAGTCCGGAAACCCGGTACTGCGAACAGATCTCATCCAGTTCCGCCAGCGTTGCTTCAGGGCCGATGGTCAGCGGGTTGGTGATCATCCCGGACTCGCTGCGCTTCACGCGATCCACCTGGTCCGCCTGGTCCTGGATGGACAGGTTGCGGTGGATCACACCGAGGCCGCCCTGGCGCGCCATGGCAATCGCCATCCGGGATTCGGTGACCGTGTCCATAGCCGCTGACAGCAGCGGTGTGTGGACGGTGATCCGCTTCGAAATCCGCGATGACGTGTCAGCCTCGGACGGGATGACATCCGTGTGGCCCGGAAGGAGCAGGACGTCGTCGTAGGTCAGGCCGATGAAGCCGAAAGGATTGTGCTCGGGCTGGGTCATGAGTGCGCCTCTTACCTTGGTTATGGGGTCACGGGTAGGGGTTGCAGCTAATGACCAGCCCGTCATTACGGGACTGGTCCGTGCAGGGCCTTAGTACATGCGGGTGCCTCATGCGCGGACACCGTGCAGAAAGCTTTGAATAAATATTAGAACCTCGACGCCGATCCCCCTATTCCGGGAGTCCATTGTGAGCAACGGCACGCAGGGCGCACGTCAGCTCCAGCCCGTCGCCGCCAGCAGCCGGTCCTCAAACATGGGAATCATGCTTTCCACATACGTCCTGCTGAGGTGGTTGTCGTCCTTATACACGTAGACGTTGCCTACCACTGCCGGGCAGATACCGCCGGCGCAGATGAAGTCGCTAAGGTCCATCAGGTACAACCCGTCCACTTTCCCGCGGTAACTGTCCAGCGGGGACGGCTCCGCCAGCGATTCGTTCAGCGGCGGGTTGCAGGCCGGGGCGTCCAAGCTGTGGCGCTGGACGCACTCGGGCATGTTGATGGTGAAGCGCGGGTTGTCCCGGATACCGACGATCTCTATGCCGGCGTCCGCGATGGGCTGGATTCCTTCGAGGTACGCGGGCACCTCGGTCTCGAACGGTGCTTCCTCATGAGTCAGGGTGGCCACGGTGAAGACGGCATCGGGCCGGTGTTCCAGCACGTACGCTGCGCTGGCCCGGTTGTAGGCGTTGCACTCGGCGTTCCGGGTCGCGGATTCGGCCCCGAACCGGCAGGCCGGCATCAGCAGGGTGACCAGCTCCCAGCCGCGGGCTTCGGCGATGGGAGCCAGGGCGGCAAGATACTGCTGGGCATGGGAGTCGCCCAGGACAACGATCCGTTTGGTGGGGTCGCCTTCGGGGAGCGCCTGCCGGCACCCTTCCAGCACAGGGTCTTCGGTGGCGTTGGGACCGACGCAGGGCGCATCTATGCCGGCCCAGTCGTTGTCCAGCGCCGCGGGCCCCGGAATGATCCTCCCCTGCGGAGCGGACGCCCCGGCGTTGCCGGGGGCCAGCATGGCGGCTCCCGGCGTCAGCTCGCGGGGCTGGGCGGCAGTGGCGGCTTCCTCCGCTGTGAGGCTCGTCTGCCAGACCGCCACCGGTCCGGCCAGCAGGGCACAGCTGGCAACGACGACGACGGCGGTGCGCCAGGTGCGCACCTGCGGCCAGCGCCACTCCCGGAGGGGTTTTTCCACAAAGCGGGTGGTGAGGACGGCCAGGAACACCGAGGCGGCGATGATTGCCGCGCCCTGGATGAGGGTGGGCGCCTCGACGCCGGTAGCTGCCAGGGCAAGCACCAGGACGGGCCAGTGCCACAGGTAGAGGGCGTAGGAGTTGTCGCCCAGCGAGACCAGCGGCTTCCAGCTCAGGAGACGGTCCACGCCGTACGGGCTCCCGCTTTGTCCAGCCACGATGATCGCCGCGGCAGCCAGCGTGGGCCACAGCGCCACGAAACCGGGGAACGCCCGGTCCACGGTCAGCAACAGACCGCAGGAGACCATGGCCACCAGGCCGGCCCAGCCGAGCACCACACGCAGGAGTTTCCCTGGTTTCAGGTACGGCAGGACAAGCGCCAGCAGCGAGCCCAGCGCGAATTCCCAAAGCCGCGTCCGGGTGTCGAAGTAGGCGTACGCCTGGTTCGTGGCCGTCTGGTCAATAGAGAACGCGAGCGAGGCAACGAGGATCCCGGCGAACGCGGCTGCCACCACGGCCCGATAGCTGGCGTTGTACCGGTGCCGGAGGAGCCGCCACAGTACAGCGGAAGCGGCAAAGACGAGCGGCCACAGGATAAAGACCTGCCCTTGGATGGACAGGGACCAGAAGTGCTGCAGGGGGCTCGCCGCGGCGTGGTCCTGGGCGTAGTAGTCCACGGCGGTGTCCGCCAGCAGCCAGTTCTGCCGGTACAGCAGCGCCGCCCAGGCCTGGTCCAGGATTACGGGCCAGCGGCCTTGCGGGAGGATGAGCCAGGTGCCTGCCAGGACCCCGAGGATTACCACGACGGCGGCGGGCAGCAGCCGTTTGAAGAGGTGCAGCCAGTGCCGGAGGAGATTGAGGGAGGCCCCGGCTTCCACCTTCCGGACGAAGGACAGCGTCAGCAGGAAGGCCGAGATCAGGAGGAAGACATCCACCCCGCCGGACACCCGGCCAAGCCACACATGGTAAGTCACCACCATCAGTACGGCGAGCGCGCGGAGGCCCTGGACTTCGGGACGGAACGTCAGTTTCCGGACGGGCGTCCGCGTGCCGGTCTTTGCGTCCAGCGCAGGGCGCGGGGCAGCCTCGGCTGGTGCACTGGACACAGAGACCTCTCCAAGCGGGTAAGCAAAGCATCAAGCCTACGGAGCCGCAGGGCCGATGGCCAATCAGGGTCCGGCCCCGTGGGGCATTTCAGGTCGCTGCGCGTGCCGCTACGCGGCGGGACGGAACAGGTATCTGCGCCGCCAGATAGCGCGCATCACGGGATGCTCCGGGAAGTGTCGCCGACGCCGCCGCGTACATGAATTCCTGGCCCAGGAAGAACAGTCCGGGAGTATCCAGGGCCACTCCGCGCCGCTGCCTGGGCAGCGCGTCGCCGTCGAGCATTGCCGGATCCATCCAGCTGAAGTCATCCCGGAATCCTGTGCACCAGATCACGTTTGAGACCTCCAACAGGGTCCCGTCCGCGAGGACAGGAAGCCCGCTCTCAACCCCGGCAACCCGCGGCGTAAGCCTGACGCCTGCGGCGGCCAGATCTTTGGACTTCGTCCTGATCAGCGGCGCCGCGTGTGTTTTGAAGGACGGTGCCGCTTTGCGGCCGATCGGGCTATTGAGGGTGAGGACGTGGAGTCCGACGAACCGCACCACCGGCAGGAAGTACCGGGCCGCCGTCGGGCCGTGCTTTACGGGAATCTCACCGCCGGGTTTGCCGGCCAGGACAGTGGGATGGCTGCGGGAGACTTCGAGGCCGATCTCCGCTCCCGAGTTCCCCAGCCCCACTACCAGGACAGGTCCTTCCTGCAACTGCCCGGGATTGCGGTACTCGCTGGAATGGAACTGGACGACGGCGGGGTCCAGTTCGGCGGCGAAGTCCGGTATCTTTGGCGCCTGGCTGCAGCCGGTGGCGACGACAACGTTATGCGCCTCCCAGCGGCGGCCGTTGCAAGCGGCGAAGAAACGGTCATCTTCCCGCCACAGGTGGTCGATCCGGACCCCGTTAAGGACGGGCAGGTCGAACCTGGCGGCGTACCCCTCAAGGTATCCGGCCACCTCATCCTTGCTGGGGAAGGACAGTCGGTCCGCCGGGAAGGGAAGGCCCGGGAGTCCGTCGTACTTTGCGGGCGTGAAGACCCGCAGTGAATCCCAACGCTGGCGCCAGGCGTCCCCGGTTCGGGGGCTCGCGTCCAGGATGAGGAACGTCCGGTCCTGCGCTTTCAGGTAGTAGCCCAGGGCAAGGCCTGCTTGCCCGCCACCGATGATCAGGGTGTCCAGCGTGCCGGTCACGTCGCTGTTGTTCATGGCTGCTCTCCTTTGCTTTCCATGGGGATGGTGATGGCAGAACCTTCCGTGGGTCCGCTGTCCCGGCCGTGCGCGTCATCGCTGCCCTGTCCGGCTTCCCGGTACCGGAGCCACCATGCCAGCATCAGCGCGGATGCCAGGAGATAGGCCAGGTGCAGGGCCCAGATGGGTCCGGCGGGTAGGTTGAAGACGTACACGGAGTGGACGGCGTTGGCAATGTTGGTCAGCATCAGGTTCCCGAGGCTGTAGGACGCCAGGTTCCTTGTCCGGGCCGCCTTGACCAGCATCGGCAGCATTCCGGCGGCGAAGAGCACCGTCGAAAGTGTGCCGGCGAGGACTGGAAGGTTCATGCTTTGAGGCTATGGCCGCGGCCGTGGTGGCCGCGTCGGCCGAATCATGCAAAGTGGGCCACGCGCAGCTGGGTATTTCTATGTAGCCGGCGAGGTACTGCGTAGGACGTCAGCCCGCGAGTCCGTGTTCGTAGGCGTAGCTGGTGGCGGCTGCCCGTGAAGACAGGCCCAGTTTCAGGAAAATGTTGCTGACATGCCGGGCCACAGTCTTCTCGCTCAGGTACAGCTCGCCGGCAATGGCCCGGTTGCCCTTTCCGGTTGCCACCGACTGAAGGATTTCAAGCTCGCGGCGGGTGAGAGGACCCGCGGAGACGGGAGTGGCCCCGCTGTCCACCATCTCTTCGTGCAGCAGCGAAGCGGCCCAGGCTGCGGCCGGCGCCGCACCCAGGTCCAGGAGCGCGGCGTGGGGTGCCTCCAGGTACATCAGCGCAGAGGCCTCATCACCGAGCACGCGGCAGGCGCGACCCGCCAGCGCCTGGCAGCGCGCCCCTTCGTACGGCACACCCAGCTCCTGCCACAGTATCCACGCCTCACGGAGCGGTTTCAGGGCCGCGGAGGGGTCGCCGTCGGCGAGCCGGAACTCCCCGTCCGCCTGGCCGGCAACGGCCCTGATCATGGGCATTTGGCACTCTCGGGCCAGGGCTTCCAGCTCCTGAACACCTCGCCGCGCGGCTTCCAGGTTGGAAGCGGCAAGCTCGATCTCCACCAGTGCCGGCAACATGTTCCGGCGGGTAGCGACGTCTGCCGCGCCGGCTGCCCTGCGGATCATCGCCTGCGCCTGCTGCGCATTTCCACGGGCAAGCCAGAGCAGCGCGAGGCCAGGCTGTGGCTCATAGCCAGAGCGGGCAGCCTGCCGGTAGGAAGTTTCGGCGTCGTCCAGTCTTCCACTCAGCCGTTCCACCTCTCCTTGCTGGTAGTAGCCTCCGTAAAACGCCTGGGGATCACCCATTACGGAAAGTCCCTGCGCAGCCGCGGCGGCCATCAGTGCTTCGGCCCAGGCCCCGTGGAGCATGAAGAGTTCGGCGCGGTGTGACTGGCACTGGCCGCTGAATGACACCATGTCAGGGCGTGCACTGCACCAGCTATCGAGGGCCGCCGTCCATTCCAGGGCCCGCTCCAGGTCGAAGGCCAAATGGCAGTTGCCGATTACTGAACAGTAGATAATCCCTGAGGGGACCGGGGAGAGTTCACCTGCCGTGACGGCCACCATGACCTCGTCGAACATCTTGAGTCCCTTCTCAGGGTGACCAAGCATCAGCGTGGCCTGGCCTGTGCCGAGCAGGCCCAGCGCGGACACGTCTTTGTCGTGGAACCGCTGGCCGAACTCTGCGACGCGGGAGAAGACCTGAAGCGCGCCCGCCGGATCACCGCTGTAAAGTTTGCCCAAGCCCTCTGGGAGGAGCAGGAGGCCCTGCACGGCGCCCGGCTCGGCCAGTTCATCCACGAGCCGCTGGCCGCGCGCCAACCACCCTCCGGCCCGAGCCTGCTCCCCCAGGAACATCAGTTGCATGCCCATCCAGCCCGCGCACCGCGCGGCGCTCTGGACGTCGCCCATCACCAGGTACTCCTCGTGGGCACGGGTGAGTGTCTGCATCCCCGTGCTGATTTCGCCGGTCAGGACTTCGGCCGTGGCCAACCGTTCGAGGTCGGCTGCCAGCAACCCACCGCGCTTGTCGGCTTCACGGAAGTTCTGGTACGCCTCGGTCCAGCGATGTTCCTGGAAGGCTGACCTTCCCCGGTCAATGCCTGTTTCAGCTGACATCTGGCCCCTTTCGGATATCAACCGCCCCACCTGTTGGCCGCCGCACGCTCGACGAGACGGTGCCTAAGCGCCACGGTACGCCCGCTCGAGAACCGGCACAACCTACGAACGCAGCAGCGCGCGGAGCGTCTGAATGGTGTCGGCCTCCGCCGCCGTTTTGTCGTCGCGGTAACGCTTGACGCGTGCGAACCTCATCGCGATTCCGCCCGGATACCGCGAGGATTGCTGCACGCCGTCGATCGCGATCTCAACCACCGTGATGGGCTCAACCCAGACGGTGCCCGCCGTTCGCCGCACCTCAAGTTCCTGGAACCTCTCGGTCTGCCAGCCCAGCAGCGCGTCGGTGAGGCCTTTGAAGGTCTTGCCCACCATCACGTAGCCGCCGGGTTCGCCGAACTCGCCGCTCGGGTCGAGGGCTCCCAGGTGCAGGTTCGAGAGCAGCCCGGTGCGGCGTCCCGATCCCCATTCGCAGGCGAGCACCACCAGGTCGTAGGTGAGCACCGGTTTCACTTTGATCCAGTTGGAGCCACGCCGGCCGGCCGCGTAGGCCGATCCGACCGCCTTCACCACCACGCCCTCATGGCCCGCGGCCAGCGCATCGCGCGAGACCCTCTCAGCAACGGCCGCATCCGCCGTGATCTCCCCCGGGATCCGGTACCCGGGGGCGATGTGCTCGAGCACGCCGATGCGCGTCGACAGCGGCTCCTCAAGCAGGTCGCGCCCGTCAATGTGCAGCACGTCGAAGAACCACGGATGCAGCACTGTAGCGCGCACGGCATCCGCCCCGAACCGCGACATGGTCTCCTGGAACGGTCGGGGGCCGCCGTCCTCGTCGAGGGCGAGGGTCTCGCCGTCCAGGATCACATCACGTACCGGCAGTCCGCGCACCACCTCCACCACCTCGGGCAGCCGGTGGGTCACCTCGGCCAGGGTGCGCGTGTAAATGCGCACATGGTCGCCGGCGCGATGCACCTGGATGCGCGCCCCGTCGAGCTTGTATTCCACGGATGCTTCCCCTGTTACCTCAAACGCCGCGCTGGCACTGGCCGCCGTTGCGGCGAGCATGGGCTGCACGGGACGGCCGACGACGAGGCCCACGTCGTCAAGCTCGGCCGCCGTACCCGTGATGGCCAGCAGGGCGGTTTCGCCGAGATTGCCGGAGAGCATCGCGGCGCGGCGTACGGCGTCGACGGGCCGATCGGCGGCGCGGGCAACAGCCTCCGTCAGCACGCCCTCAAGCGCACCCGTTCGCAGTTCACCGAGCAGCACGCCGGCGATGAAGGTCTGTTCACGCTCGGTGGCCGCCGCAGTGACCATCCGGAGGGTCGCGGCGCGCTCCGCGGCTGATCCAGCGCCTGAGGTGGCAAGCAGCCGGTCCAGGGCAGCGTCGAGGTCGGCCACCGTCAGGCTCGGCTCGGCGGCCGGCTCTCCCATGGCTGCCGTCATGCCGCGCCAGCCGATTCCGACGCGGCCTTGCCGAGGCTGGGCGATAAGCAAGCCGACGGCCGTCGCGATGTCCACTGGCTCGAGCCGGCGCAGGAGATCGGCCAGTGCGTCGACCTTCGCGAGCCGGGAGCGGGTGGACGCGACGGTATCCGAGGTTTTCACGAGCTCATCGAGCAACATGGCATCAGTCTGCCACGTTCGGCAACGGCGTCCTCCTCCATCCGCTGCCATGAAACGCGCACGGACATGCCGGGCGCATAGGGCGGCAAAGCGGGCCGCAGGTGGGCTGTGAGCACAAAAAACCGGCCCAGCAAAGGCTGGACCGGTTTTTTATGAAGAGACGCGGGAACTAGTGGCTGTGGCCTGCGTGCTCGTCTTCGTTTGCGGGCTTCTCCACTACGAGGGTCTCGGTGGTGAGAACCAGCGCAGCGATGGATGCCGCGTTGCGCAGGGCTGCACGGGTGACCTTGACCGGGTCGATGACACCGGCGGCGATCAGGTCCTCGTACTCACCCGTCTTGGCGTTGAAGCCATTGTTGGTTTCGAGTTCGGCAACCTTGGCGGTGACAACGTAGCCATCGAAACCGGCGTTCTGGGCGATCCAGCGAAGCGGCTGCACCAGCGCGCGGCGGACGATGCCCACAGCAGCGGCGGCGTCGCCTTCGAGGGCCTTGACTGCAGGATCCTCGTCGAGGGCCTTCAGCGCGTGGATCAAAGCGGAACCGCCACCGGCCACGATGCCCTCTTCGAGGGCAGCGCGGGTGGAGGACACTGCATCTTCGATGCGGTGCTTCTTTTCCTTCAGCTCAACTTCGGTGGCTGCGCCGACCTTGATGACGCCGATGCCGCCGGCCAGCTTGGCCAGGCGTTCCTGGAGCTTTTCCTTGTCCCAATCGGAGTCGGTGCGGGTCAGCTCGGCGCGCAGCTGGGAAACCCGGGCTGCGACGTCTTCTGCGGAACCGGCGCCGTCAACGATGGTGGTGTTGTCCTTGGTGACCGTGATGCGGCGGGCGGTACCCAGCACCTCAAGGCCTACCGAATCCAGGCTGAGGCCCAGTTCCGCGGAGATGACCTGCGCACCGGTGAGGGTGGCAATGTCCTGCAGCATGGCCTTGCGGCGGTCGCCGAAGCCCGGAGCCTTGACGGCAACAACGTTCAGGGTGCCGCGGATGCGGTTGACGATCAGCGTGGACAGGGCCTCGCCCTCAACGTCTTCCGCAATGATGAAGAGCGGCTTGGAGCTCGCCAGCGCCTTCTCCAGCAGCGGCAGGAAGTCCTGCACAGAGGAGATCTTGCCCTGGTTGATCAGGATAAGGGCGTCTTCGAGGACGGCCTCCTGGCGTTCGGAGTCGGTCACGAAGTACGGGGACAGGTAGCCCTTGTCGAACTGCATGCCTTCGGTGAGGACCAGTTCGGTCTGCGTGGTGGAGGACTCCTCGATGGTGATCACACCATCCTTGCCGACCTTGCCGAATGCCTCGGCGAGGAGCTCGCCGATTTCGTCGCTCTGGGCCGAGATGGCTGCAACGCTGGCAACCTGGGTGCCTTCAACCGGGCGTGCGTTCTCGAGCAGGCGGGCTGCAACGGCTTCTACGGAAACTTCGATGCCGCGCTTGATCTGGCCAGGAGCGGCGCCCGCCGCAACGTTGCGCAGGCCTTCCTTGACCAGGGCCTGGGCGAGCACGGTGGCCGTGGTGGTGCCGTCGCCGGCAACATCGTTGGTCTTCGTGGCGACTTCCTTGGCCAGTTGCGCGCCAAGGTTTTCGTACGGGTCATCAAGCTCAATTTCGCGCGCGATGGTGACGCCGTCGTTGGTGATGGTGGGTGCCCCCCACTTTTTGTCGAGGACAACGTTGCGGCCGCGGGGGCCGAGCGTCACCTTGACAGTGTTGGCGAGCTTATCGATGCCGGCTTCAAGCGACCGGCGGGCAGCGTCGTTAAACGCAAGCTGCTTTGCCATGGTTTTGTCCTTTCAAGACAGAACCCCGCACAGCTGACCAGCGGAATGCATGATCAGCGGCACGGGGATCCAAAGAGTTACTTTACGACGATCGCCAGAACGTCGCGGGCGGACAGCACGAGGTACTCGTTGCCACCGGTCTTGACTTCGGTTCCACCGTACTTGGAGTAGATAACAACGTCGCCAACGGCTACGTCGACAGGGACGCGGTTGCCGTCTTCGAAGCGGCCGGGGCCTACTGCAACAACTTCACCCTCCTGCGGCTTCTCCTGTGCGGAGTCCGGGATAACCAGGCCGGAAGCCGTGGTCTGCTCGGCTTCGAGCGGGCGGACAACAATACGATCCTCAAGAGGCTTAATAGAGACCGACACTCGGACCTCTCCTTCTACGTCAGCGAAATTTGTGGACAGTTGAGCTGTTTCGCCGTGGCTGGCTAACCGTCGTCGCGGTGCCGGCAGCAGCCTGGCTGGCAGCTCGTCATGTGTTAGCACCCTCCTAGGGAGAGTGCTAATGATGACTCTATGTTTTGGTTAGCACTCGGTCAAGGCGAGTGCCAGAATTATGTCTCAGGCGAACAGCCTGTTACCGGCCGGTGAGGTCCTCGAGATCGACGTCCTCGTCGCCGTCGTCCCCTTCATCGGCTGTGCCCCGCCGCAGATACAGCACCACGGCGCCGCCCACGGCAGCCAGCAGTGAGACCACCAGCAGGATGATGCCGCCTACGCGTGCCCCGGCGTAGAGCCCGCGAATCTCCCCCGCTTCGTCCGTGGCGTCCTGGATGTTCTTGCCGCCCACTGAGTAGACAGTGGCGTTGAACGTGTCCAGGAAGAAGATGATCACGAGCAGTGCGACGCAGACAACGGCCACTGCGGATCCTGCAATCAGCGCGGGGCGGGCGAACTTCACCAGGTCCGGTTTACTGGCTTGGGGTAGTCCGGACGGCTGGGTGCCTGCGCTGTCTTCCATGCCTTCAACCCTAGCGGGATCTGGCCACCGGGCCACCTCCACTAGGCTTGAACCCATGGCTCAAGCACCGCAGGACCAGATCGCCCCACTGCTCACGAGCGAAGGCTGGGAGCTCCTGGCGTCCCTGGGCCCGTATCGGGAGGACAAGGCGTTCGAGCTCAACGCGGCCCTCCGCAAGGCCGGCCACTCCCCTGCATTGGTCTCCGCCGTCCTCACCCAGTCCCGGCTCCGCACCAAGGCCGAGCTGAAGTTCGGCGAGTTCGCCCGGAGCATGCTCTTCACGCAGGCCGGGCTGGAACAGGCCACGCGTCTTACGGTCGCGGCAAGGCATGCCGAGCGCTTTGCGCAGGCCGGCGTCCGCCATGTGGCCGACCTCGGGTGTGGCCTTGCCGCGGATTCCCTGGCCCTGGCCTCAATGGACATCACGGTCACGGCTGTGGAAATGGACGAAACCACCGCCGCCTGCGCCACGGTCAACCTGATCCCCTTCCCCAACGCCACGGTGGTGCATTCGGACGCCACCACCCTACCTTTGGACGGGGTCGACGGCGTCTGGCTGGATCCCGCACGCCGCGTCACCTCCACCTCGGGTACCAAGCGGATCTGGGATCCTGAGGCGTTCTCACCGCCCCTGTCATTTGTGGAATCACTCGCGGCCACCGGGCGCGCCGTTGGCGTCAAAATGGGCCCCGGCATGCCGCACGAGTCGGTTCCCGCTGGCTGCGAGGCGCAGTGGATATCGGTGGGCGGCGACGTCACCGAGGTGGCCCTGTGGTTCAACTCCGTGCGCCGGCCCGGAATCCGCCGGGCCGCGCTGCTGCTAGGCCCGCAGGGTGCCGCCGAGCTGACCAGCGCTGACGACTTCGACGGCGGTCCCGCGGCGCCGGTGGGTCCGGCTGCGGGCTACCTGTATGAGCCCGATGGTGCGGTGATCCGCGCCGGCCTGGTGGCCGACGTCGCGCTGCAATTGGGCGGGCACCTGCTGGACGAGCACATCGCCTACATCTGCGCTCCGGAACTGGTGGACACGCCCTTCGCCCGGGCGTACAAGGTCCTGGAGGTGATGCCGTACAACGTCAAGGCACTGAAGGCCTGGGTGAAGGAGAACGGCATCACGGTACTGGACATCAAAAAGCGCGGCACGTCGGTAACCCCGGAGGAACTGCGCAAGCAGCTGTTCGCCGGCAACAAAGGTGCCGGCAAGAAGGCCGGACAAAAAACAGCCACCCTGGTCCTGACCCGTATTGGGGAGGATCGGGTGGCCATCTCGGTGGAACCAGCCTGAGGCAGCCAACGCTCCCGAGACCGGGCCCTACTGGGCGCGCATAAAGTCTTCGGCGGCCCGGACCTGCTCGTCGGTGGGCCGCACGCCGGTATAGAGCACAAACTGCTCGAGCGCCTGGATGGTGGCCACCTCTGCGCCCGTGATCACCTGTTTCCCGGCGGCCCGGGCGGCCTTGATCAGCGGCGTCTCGGCGGGCAGCGCCACAACGTCGAACACCACTTTGGCTGCCGCGATGGCATCTTCCGGGAAGGACAGGGAGTCCGCCTCCGGACCGCCCGCCATACCAATGGGAGTGACGTTGATGATCAGGTCCGCGGTGCCGCCGTCGAGCGTTGCCCGCCACTGGAACCCGTACTGCTCAGCGAGCGCCCGGCCGGCGTCTTCGTTCCGGGCGATGACCGTGACGTCCGTGAAGCCGGCGTCGCGCAGGGCCGCGACGGTGGCCTTGGCCATGCCGCCGGCGCCCTGGACCAGCACCGAGTAATCCGCAGGGACGGCGTTGCCGGCGAGGAGCTGTTCGATGGCGGTGTAGTCGGTGTTGTAGGCCAACAGACGTCCGTCCGTGTTCACGATGGTGTTGACCGAATTTATGGCTTTGGCGGAGGGATCCAGCTCATCCACGAGGGCCATGACGTCCTCCTTGTACGGCATGGACACCGCGCAGCCGCGGATGCCCAGGCCCCTGACGCCGGCGATCGCCTGGGCCAGGTCGGTGGGGGCGAAGGCCTTGTAGATCCAGTTCAGATCCAGCTGGTCGTACAGGTGGTTGTGGAACCGCGTCCCGTTATTGCTGGGCCGGGCCGACAGCGAAATACACAAGGTCATGTCTTTATTTAGAATGGGCACCTGTCCATTAAACCGCCGTTGACCGATTCGGCGATGTGTTGCGGGCCAAGTTACGGGCAGCCTGTCCCGGCCGGATAGCTTCCGACGGCGGCGGGCAGCTTTCCCGGTGCAGTCGCCTTGCCTGCCAGCACGGCAACGAGGGCGTCAAAGGCACCCGGTGTCCGGCCGTAGAGCGCAATTTTCACCGGAGCGCTGGAATCCTGCAGCGGCCACGGCGCATCCAGTGCGACGGCGATATCGCCCCCGACCGGACGGCCGGCGTAACCGATGAGGCTGACCAGTGGGCCCGCCCCGGTGCCGAGCCCGGCCTTCGCCGCGGCAGCCTCAAACCGTGCCCTGTCTTGCGGTGATCCGCCCGCGATCCGGATGCTTCCCTGGACTATTGGCGCGCCGCAGTGTCCGGACAGAACTGTGACGGCGCCCGCGGAGACCCGCGCCGAGATATCGCCGCCGCTGCCGGGGGCTGCGCTGGCGGGGGCCGAGCCGGCGGGCGGCGAGGTGACGCGGCCGCGCCAAATCATCATGGTGGCCACCCGGATGGCTGCTTCGTCCAGGCGCGCCGCGGGCAGGGTTCGGGCCGCCACGGCGCTCACGATGGCCGCGTGGGCCTGCCCCACATCCGTCGGCATCAGCAGCAGGTCCGCGCCGGCAGCCAGCGCCGTCGTTGCTGCGGAGCCGCCAGGGTATTGCTTTTGAACTGCCCCCATGTTGAGGGCATCGGTCACGGCCACACCCTTGAAACCCATGCCGCGCAAGGCAGCGTAGGCGGGGCCGGACAACGACGCCGGGACGCCCGGTTCCAGGGCCGGTACGGCGATGTGCCCGGTCATAACCATCGGCACACCGGCGACGATGGCTGCCCGGAACGGCTTCCAGTCCCGGGCCTCGAGCTCCGCAATGCCCGCGGGCTGCACAGGAAGGTCCTGGTGCGAGTCAACCGTCACGGAGCCGTGGCCCGGGAAGTGTTTGAGGGCCGGCAGGACGCCTGCCTCCTGCATGCCCTGTGAGAACCCCACTGCCAGCGCTCCCGCTGCGTCCGGGTTGCCGGACATTGACCGGGCACCGATGGTCGGATCTGCGGGGCCGATGGTCACGTCAGCAACGGGCGCGAAGTCCACGGTGAAGCCCAGCGACCCGATCTCCGCGGCCAGGCCGCGGCCTGCATCCTTGGCGAGCGGCACATTTGCGGCGGCTCCGTAGCTCAAGGCTGTTGGCCATTCGGTCAGGGGCGCACCGATCCGCGCTACGATCCCGCCCTCCTGGTCGACGCCGATGAGCCCGGGCCAGGGCCTGCCGTCGGCTTTTGTGGACTGGGCCAGCCGGGCGTTGACCGTCGCCATGGCAACCGGATCCGCCTGACCGCGGGCGTCGAGCGGGACGTTGTCGCCCATGATGATGGACCCGGCCAGATGGAGGCGTTCAATGGTTGCGGCCTGGGCTTCGGCGTCGGTACCGGCATACATCGGGATCAGCACCTGACCGGCTTTCTGCTCCACCGACATCGCCGCCACGGCGGCAGCGGCGGCATCCTGGTCCCGCTGTTCAGGGCCCCAGCCCAGCGGCAGCAGCCCGGTGTCAGGTGAAGGGGAAGCGGACGGAGGTGCCGCCGTCGGACGCTCTGATCCCGGGGTCGACGCCGGCGCGGGGCTGGAGGTCGCCGGGGTGGTGGTGGGAACCGCCGTGCATGCCGTCGTAGCGGCCACGGCGGCGGCCGCGAAAAAGAGGGTGGATTTGTGAATACTCTCACGGCTCCATATGAACAAGGCCATCAAGACGATGCTACCCCTGGACTAGACTTGAACGCGGCGCGTGCCCAGTGATATCCGAACAGTTAGGGGAACGCATGAAGATTGATTTCGCTTCATCGAAGCAATCAACTCTTGGTGTGGAATGGGAGCTGGCGCTGGTGGACGGCCAGACCGGTGAACTGGCATCGGTCGCCAACGAAGTGCTCAGCGGCGTGGTTGCCAAGCACCCCGAACTCAACGAAGACGACGAGCACCCGCACATCAAGCAGGAACTCCTGCTCAACACCGTGGAGCTGGTCACCGGCATCTGCGAAACTGCCGCCGAAGCCAAGGAGGACCTCAACCGGTCCCTGGCCGCGGTGCGCGAAATCACCGACCCCATGGGCGTGGAGGCTTTCTGCGCCGGCAGCCACCCGTTCAGCCCGCCGCAGCTGCAGCCCGTGACGGACAAAGCCCGGTACGCCAAGCTGATCGACCGTACGCAGTGGTGGGGCCGGCAGATGGTCATCTATGGTGTGCACGTCCACGTGGGCCTGGACCGGCGCGAAAAGGCACTCCCCGTCCTGGATGGCCTGGTCAACTACTTCCCGCACTTCCAGGCTCTCTCGGCGTCGAGCCCGTTCTGGGGCGGCGAGGACACCGGCTACGCTTCGCACCGCGCCCTGATGTTCCAGCAGCTGCCGACCGCGGGCCTGCCCTTCCAGTTCCCGTCCTGGGGCGAATACGAGTCCTACGTCCAGGACATGTTCACCACCGGCGTCATTGACACCCTGTCCGAGATCCGCTGGGACATCCGGCCGGTTCCCAACCTCGGCACCATCGAAATGCGCATCTGCGACGGCCTGGCCACCCTGGAGGAAGTGGGCGCGATTGCCGCCCTCACCCAATGCCTGGTGGATGAATTCTCCACCACCCTGGACAACGGCGGCACCATCCCCACTATGCCGCCGTGGCACGTCCAGGAGAACAAGTGGCGTGCCGCCCGCTACGGCATGGAGGCCATCATCATCCTCGACGCCGCCGGCAACGAACGGCTGGTCACCGACCACCTCCTGGAGACCCTGAACCGGCTTGAGCCAGTGGCCGCGAAGCTCGGCTGCCCCGACGAACTGGCAGACGTCGAAAAGATCATCCGCCGCGGCGCAGGGTACCAGCGGCAGCGCCGCGTCGCTGCCGAGCACGGCGGCGACCTGCAGGCCGTGGTGCTGGACCTGGTCAAGCAGATGCGGAACGGGCCCACGGGGTAATCCCCACCCGTTGCTCTATCAGCGGGGCAGTCAGCTGGGCGGTCAGGCGGGGCAGTCAGCTGGGCGGTCAGGCGGGGCAGTCAGCTGGGCGGTCAGGCGGGGAGTGACACCGCGGTGACCGGCATCGAGGAGTCGGGGGCGAAGCGGATGCCGCTGGGCCCGATCCCGGCCATCACCAGCTGGGCACCGAGGGCCGCCACCATGGCGCCGTTGTCCGTGCACAGCTCCAGCGGCGGCACATGGAGCTTGATTCCGGCGGACGCACAGCGCTGACCGGTGAGTTCCCGCAGCCTGGAGTTGGCGGCCACTCCCCCGCCTAAGAGAACGTCTTTGATGCCATGCTCGCGGCAGGCCAGGACGGCCTTGGACGTGATGACGTCCACCACCGCTTCCTGGAAGGCTGCGGCGACGTCGGCCACCGGCACCTCTTCGCCGCAGGCCTCGAACTGCTCGACGCACCGCGCCACTGCCGTCTTCAGGCCGCTGAAGGACCAGTCGTAGCGGTGCTTTCCAGGCTCCTCGGCGGTGCCCATGTACTTGGGCTGGCTGAGGCCGCGCGGGAAACGGATGGCTTTGGGGTTGCCGGTGCGGGCGAGCTTGTCGATGGCCGGGCCGCCCGGGTAGCCGAGGCCCAGGATGCGGGCCACCTTGTCGTAGGCTTCGCCGGCGGCGTCGTCGATGGTGCAGCCGAGGAGCTGGACGTCGCTGGTGATGCTGTCGATCTTCAGGATCTCGGTGTGCCCGCCGGAGACCAGCAGGGCACCCAGGTTCTCCGGGAGACGGCCGCCGTGGCCGAGCCCAACCGCAGCACCCGCAGCAGCACCGCCGTCGGGGTTTACGTCCAGTAGCCCGACGCCGACGTGCGCCACCAGGTGATTGATGGCATACAGCGGCTTGCCGGTGGCCACGGCCAACGCCTTCGCGGCGCAGACCCCCACCATCAGGGCGCCTGCCAGCCCGGGGCCGGAGGTGACGGCAATGGCGTCCACGTCCTCCAGCGGCACGTCGGCGTCGGCCAGGGCCTGCCGCAGAGTGGGCACAAAGGCATCAAGGTGTGCGCGGGAGGCGATCTCGGGGATCACGCCGCCGAAGCGGACGTGCTCGTCCATCGAGGAGGACACCGTGTTGGTGAGCAGCGCGGTGCCGCGGACGATGCCCACGCCGGTTTCGTCGCAGGAGGATTCGATGCCCAGCACCAGGGGCTGCGAGCGGTTCATGCTTTGCCTGCTTCTGTTGTGGGGTCCGGGGCTGGTGCCGGGTCGGCTGGTGCGGGGGCTGTGCCTTCGGGGACCAGTTGCAGCCGCATGATCAGGGCGTCAACGCCGTCGCGGTAATACCCGCGGCGGACATGGATCTGTTCGAAGCCGAACCGCACGTACAGCTGCTGCGCCCGGGGGTTGTCCGCACGGACCTCCAGGAGGACGTCCGCTGCTCCCCGGTGCCGGGCTTCGTCAACCAGCCGGGTCAGGAGTGTTGAGCCGACACCCCTGCCTTCGAATTCAGGCACCACGGCGATGGTCTGGACATCCGCGACGGGCTCGATGCACATCAGGCCGGCGTAGCCCACAATGTCCCCGCCACTTTCCGCCACCAGGTACCGGCGCGTTTCGTGCTGGGACAGTTCGGACAGGAACATGTGCAGCGGCCACGCGTCCGCCGGGAACAGCCGCTGCTCCAGAGCGTCCACTGCGGGCACGTCTTCCAGGGTCATATCCCGGAAGACCACTCCGTCTGCGCTGGTAGGCATGCTCACAGGGCCCGCTTCCGTGGGCCGGGGACCTGGGCGTCCGACTCGCGGAGGTACAGGGGTGTGGAGTCGAGCAGTTGCCCGCCGGAGGCGAGCCGGGCCAGGGCGAACTGTCCGAGGTAGAGAGCGTCGGGCTGCTCGTTGCTGAAGCCCGGGTCTGCGCGCAGCACGTCACTGTAGAGTCCGGCGCCTGCGCCGTAGGCCGGGAGGTGCGGGAGGTCGGCGGCGAAGCTGACGTGCGGGCCGTCCTCGAGCTGCGGCAATTGGCCGTCGGCGAGACTGTACCGTGCCCAGTAAACTTCTTTGCGCCGGGCGTCCGTGACCACCAGGAATTCGGCCGCGGCATCAGTGGACTCTGCCACTTCCAGCGCCACAGCGTCCAGGCTCATCAGCCCGTACAGCGGTTTGTCCCAGACGAAGGCGAGCGTCCGGGCGGTTGCGATCCCCGAGCGCAGGCCGGTGAACGGGCCTGGGCCCACGCCTGTCACGATCGCGTCAATGTCCCGGCCGGTGACGCCGGCAGAAGCCAGCAGGTCCTCGATGCCGGGGGCCAGTACTTCGGCGTGGCTGCGGGTGTCCTCGGTGGAGAAGCTGGCCACAACGCCTTCAAGGGCGTCGTCCGAAACCAGCGCAGCACTGGCTACGGCGGAGGTGTCGATGGCAAGAATAAGCATCAGGGTGTCCCTTCGAAGGCCCCGCCCAGGGCAGGGATGGTGCTCCAGCGGGGACCGAAACCGCGCAGCACGATGGTGCGCGGCTCGTCGAGGTCCTCGGTGTCGAAGTCCAGGATTTCAGTGTGGGCGGGGTTGGGTTTCCGTTCCGCCGCGTCCGCCACCCCGTCCGGCCCGACCGGTTCCAGCCCGATCGCGCGGTGCAGGTCCACTTCCAGCCGGCTCTCGCTCAGGTGCTCCACCCGGCCGCGTCCCCACTCCACCACGGTCACGGCCGAGTCCAGCGTGTTTTCCAGGTCAATGTCGTCAATTTCCGACGCCGATCCCAGCCGGTACGCGTCCACGTGCACCAGGTCGGGGCCACCGGGCCGCGGGCCGTCGGGCAGGTTGGGGTGGATGCGGACCAGGACAAACGTGGGCGAGATGATGCCCGAGCGCACGCCCAGGCCTTCGCCAAGGCCCTGCGTGAAGGTGGTTTTCCCGGCACCCAGCTCGCCGGTCAGTACCACCAGGTCCCCGGCCTGCAGCTCCGCCCCCAGAGCGGCGGCGAGCGCGTGGGTCTGGTCCGCCGTCGTGACTCTCAGCGACTCTTCCCAGTGGGGCATCTCTGCCGGCGCCATGCTCACGGCGTTGCCTGCCCGGCGTCGGGATTTCCCACGGCAGGACGGCCGACGGCGGGACTTTCGTTGATGACCCGGCGTGGCACCCGCGGGCTGATCCGGGTCACGATCTCGTAGTTGTTGGTGCCGGCGGCGACCGCCCAGTCGTCCGCCGTGGGACCGCCGTCGTCCCCGTTGCCGAACAGCACCGCTTCGGCGCCGAAGAGGTCTGCGCCGGTGGGGCCGATGTTGCCGAGGTCGATGACCATCTGGTCCATGGCGATCCGGCCCACCACGGGGTAGGTCCGGCCGGCCACCCGGACGGGACCGCCGGTGGCAATGCGGGGCACGCCGTCCGCGTAGCCCAGCGGGATCAGCGCCAGGGTGCTGGGGCCGCTGGTGCGGTAGCGCAGGCCGTAGGAAACGCCCTGCCCATCAGGGACCTGCTTGCACTGGGACACCAGGGTGCGCAGCGTCATCGCGGGACGGAGGCCCAGTTCGGCGGACGTCTGGCCTTCAAAGGGCGAGAGACCGTAGATGCCCAAACCCACGCGGACCATGTCAAAGTGGGTATCGGGGCGGGACAATGTGGCCGGGGTGTTGGCCAGGTGGCGGACCTCGGGGTCCACGCCCGCGTCCTCAGCCACAGCCAGCACCTCGCGGAAGGCCGCCAGCTGATCATCGGTTTCCGGCCGTTCGGGTTCATCGGCCACGGACAGATGGGAGAAGATGCCCACCACCCGCAGGAGGCCCTGGTCCTGGTACTCCATGGCCTCGCCCAGCAGCTGGTCCCAGGCATCGAGCGCTACGCCGTTCCGGCCCAAACCGGTGTCCACTTTCAGGTGGATCCGGGCGGGACGCTCCTGGTCACGCGCGGCGGCCACAATCCGGTCCAGTTCCCACCCGGAGCAGCCGATGTCGACGCCGGCAGCCACGGCTGCGGCGAAGTTGCTTTCCGCCGTGTGCAGCCAGGCCAGCAGCGGAGCTTCGATGCCCGCCGCCCGCAGTGCCAGCGCCTCGGAGATGTGTGCGACGCCCAGCCAGGACGCGCCGGCGTCCAGGGCGGCCCGGGCTACAGGAACCGCGCTGTGTCCGTACGCGTCAGCCTTCACCACGGCCATGACCTTGGCGGGCGAGGCCGCGTCTGCCAGCCGTCGCACGTTGTGGCGGATTGCGTCCAGGTCGATAACGGCGGACCGCTCGTACCGAGGATCGGGTCCTGAGGCCGCGCGGAAGTCACCTGTTGTTACGGGATAAGTCACGCTAGTGATTCTAGTGCGGGCGCTCAGGGCGGGATAATCGCGGCGCCCTCAGGCATCGGAAAGGTGCGCGATCGTGGCGGTGGCCCGGCGCTGGGCCGCGAGCGGTATGTCGTGGAGAATGTCGGCCAGGAAGCCGAAACGGCGGAGCCACTGACTGCTCTGGCGTTCCGGCCTGGAGTTGGCCCGCTGCCACCAGTCCGCGATGTCTCCCCAGCCGGGTGCCGCCAACGAACCGCCCACCTCCTGCACGGCGAGGGAGGCGCAGAGGTTTGCGAAACGAAGCCTGTTGCCCAGCGGCCAGCCAGCCAGGCTGCCCACGATGAAGGCCGCGTCGAAGCAGTCTCCGGCGCCGGTGGGATCCAAAGCAGTGA
The DNA here is from genome assembly GCF_014926485.1 of Pseudarthrobacter sp. AB1. Taxonomy (NCBI): domain Bacteria; kingdom Bacillati; phylum Actinomycetota; class Actinomycetes; order Micrococcales; family Micrococcaceae; genus Pseudarthrobacter; species Pseudarthrobacter sp. AB1. The sequence continues at coordinate 99,977 of NZ_PZKO01000055.1, read as the reverse complement.
CCGGCGGCGACGGTACCCACTCCTCCTCCCCCGTCTCCGAGTCCACGGCCATGGCACCCTGCGCGCCGAGCGTCACCACGGCCACGGGCACGCGATCGGCGAGGGCGTACAGCGCGGACCACGGATTGTCCTTCCCGGTGAACGCCATGGCCTCGCGCTGGTTGGGCAGGAACGCATGGAAGTACTGCAGGTTGTCCAACCGGACCGGTGACCATTCACCGCTGGGATCCCACCCCACATCCCCAAACAGCTTCACGCCCCCCTTCTGTGCGGCCACGGCCCAGGGTTCAATCTCGACGCCGAGCTCGGCAATGCCGGCGAGCGCCCGGGGCGGTGAACCAATCAATTCGGACGACGTCACGGGGGCCGGGTGGCCGTGGGTCACCAGCGACCGGTCCTTCTCCACACAGAGCGAGACGGTGACCGGCGAATGCCACCCCTCGACTTTGCGCGACATACTCAGGTCCACATGCTCTTGCCGGGCCAATATCTTCCAGTTGTAGTCCCCGTAACCGTCGTCGCCGAACGCGGCGGCCAATCCGGTGCGCAGTCCCAGCCTCGCCGCCGCAATAGCCTGGTTTGCGACGCCGCCGGGGCAGCTGCCCATGCCGTTGCTCCAAATTTCCGTGCCCGGCTCCGGCGCGTGGGGCAGGCCGGTGAAGATGATGTCCTGGAAGACCGTTCCGGCGAGGATCAGGTCGAACCCGCCGCCGGACTGCGCGCGGACGGACGAGAGCGGATCGAAGCGACGGTCCGGGATGGCGTCCATGTCCGGCACACTACGCCCTGTCGACGCCACGCGGTAGGGGCGCGCCCCGCGGAGGCCTACACTGCTGACTATGCGGCTTATGATTGCCGGCGGCGGCGGATTCCGCGTGCCGCTTGTCTACCGGGCGCTGTCCTCGGGCGCGTTCGCGGAGCTGGTCAGCGAACTGGTGCTGTTCGACGTCGATCCCGCCCGCCTGAGAGCCATCAACGCGGTTCTGCATGCCATGCCGGATTCCGGCGGCCCTGCCGGCGGCCCTGCCGGCGGCCCCACCGCTGGCCATCACACCGGTGCCCGGCCGCCTGCCGTGCGTTCCACCACGTCCCTGCCCGAGGCCCTGGCGGGGACAGACATGGTGTTCGCGGCGATCCGCCCCGGCGGTACAGCCGGCCGGATCCACGACGAACGGGTGGCCCAGGACCTCGGCCTTCTTGGCCAGGAAACCACCGGCGCGGGCGGCATCTCCTACGCGCTGCGCACCGTTCCGGAGATGCTGCACCTGGCGCGGCAGATGCGGGAGTTTTGCCCGGACGCGTGGCTGATCAACTTCACCAACCCGGCCGGCATGGTCACCGAAGCCCTCCTGCCCGTCCTGGGCCGGAAGGTCATCGGGATCTGCGATTCTGCGGGCGGCCTGGTGCACCGGGCGGCCCGCGCGGCCGGCCTGTCGCTGCCGGACGGAAAGCTCGACGGCGTGGGCTACTTCGGTCTGAACCATTTGGGCTGGCTCTACCAGCTGGAGTCCGGCGGCCACGATCTGCTGCCCGGCCTGCTGTCCGACCCGGCCGCCCTCGGCACATTCGAGGAAGGCCGGCTCTTTCCGCAGCCCTTCCTCCAGGGCCTCGCCGCCCTGCCGAACGAATACCTCTATTACTACTACCGGCGGGACAGCGCCGCCGCGGCCATGCGCGCGATGGCGCGGACCCGCGGAGAGTCCATCCATCACCAGCAGACAGAGCTGTACCCGCGGCTCGCCACTGCCGGGGCGGACGCCTACAGACTGTGGGACGCCGCCCGCCGCTCGCGGGAGGAAGGCTACCTCGCCGAGGCACGGATCCACGGCGAGCAGCGCGACGAGGACGACCTCGCCGGCGGCGGCTACGAACGCGTGGCCCTCGCCGTGATGCGCGCGTTGGCAGGGGCCGGGGATTCCCAGCTCATCCTCAACACCCCCAACTCACTTCCGTCCGATCCTGGCGGGGCGACCGCCCCCGGGGGCATCCCCGCGGAACCGGCCATTCCGGGACTCCCCGCGGACGCCGTCGTCGAGGTCCCCTGCACCGTAACGCCCGACGGCGCGGCGCCGCTTCCACAGTCAGCCCCGGGGCCGGAGCAACTCACCCTGCTCCGGCGCATCAAGGAGGTCGAGCGGCTCACCGTCCGGGCCGCGATGCACGGAGACCGGGCGGCCGCCGCCGACGCCTTCAGCCGGCACCCGCTCGTGGACTCACCCGCGCTCGGGGCCAAGCTGCTGGCCGGCTACGAGCGTGCGTTCCCTGCGCTGCTGGAGCTTTGGCGCAGCTAAAGTTTCCGGTACATCACGTGCCGGGAGGCCGCCCCGGAGCGGCTGGAGTAGTGTTTTACCGAGCGGGCAACATCAGGTCCCGCGCCGCGCGCCAGCGGTGGGAAGGAGAAGCCATGACATTGATCCGCAGGGTCGCTTTACTCTCCCTCCACACCTCCCCGATGGAGCAGCCCGGCGCCGGCGACGCCGGCGGGATGAACGTCTACATCCGGGAGCTGGCCTCGGCGCTGGCCGAGACTGGCGTGGAGGTGGAGATCTTCACGCGCTCCACCTCAGCCAAGCAGGCCGCCGTCGAACATCCCTTCCCCGGCGTGTGCGTCCACAACGTGCTGGCCGGGCCGCCGCGGAAGATCCCCAAGGAAGAACTGCCCGCGCTGCTCCACAGCATGGTGGCCGAGATCGACCAGATCCGCCGGCGCCAGCCGCACGGCCGCTATGACGTCATCCATTCGCACTATTGGGTGTCCGGGATCGCCGGCCTGGAGCTTTCGGAAGTTTGGGGTGTGCCGCTCGTCCACACCATGCACACCATGGCCAAGGTCAAGAACCTCCTGCTGGAGTCCGGCGAACTGCCCGAGCCACGTCGGCGTGAGGAGGGCGAGCACCGGATCGTCGACGGCGCCGCCCGCCTGATTGCCAACACCACGGCCGAAGCCGAAGAGCTGGTGTCCCACTACGGTGCAGATTACGACCGTATCGATGTGGCGCCGCCGGGCGTGGACCTCAGCACCTTTACACCCGCGTTCCGCGCGCGGTCCCGGGCCGAACGCGGTGTTTCGCCGGAGACGTTCCACCTGGTGTTCGCCGGCCGGATCCAGCGGCTGAAGGGCCCGCAGATCCTGCTCAAGGCCGCGGCCCTTCTTCGCGCCCGGCGGCCGGGGATCGATCTCCGGCTCACCATCCTGGGCGCCCTCAGCGGCAACAAGGACTTCAACCTCCGGCACCTGATCGCGGAGTCCGGAATGGACGACGTCGTCACGCACCTTCCCCCGGTCAGCGCGGCTGACCTGGCGTCCTGGTTCCGGGCGGCGGACGTTGTGGTGATGCCTTCCTACAGCGAATCGTTCGGACTCGTGGCCATTGAGGCGCAGGCCTGCGGAACCCCCGTGGTGGGCACCCGGGTGGGCGGACTGTCCCGCGCCATCTGCCATGGCCGGACCGGGCTGCTGGTGGACGGGCACCACGCCTCGGACTGGGCGGACGCGCTCGAAGCCATGTACGACGATCCGGACACCCGCGCCGATATGGGGCGGGCCGCGGCCATCCGCGCGGAGAACCTGGGGTGGAACCGCACTGCCGCGATCACGCTCGAGACTTACCACGCCGCCGTCGAACAGCAGCTGGCCAGCCGGCTGATCCCGGCGGTGCCGGCACCGTAAGCGGCGGGCAACCGCCGTCGGCCTTCAGTACCCGGCCCCAACCAAAGGACAAGGATGTCTGAACGGAATACCCTCAGCGACCTCGAGATCGCACGGCAGGCTACGATGCGGCCCATCGGGGAGATCGCAGCGGCCGCGGGCATCAACGCCGCCGCGCTGGAACTGTACGGGCGTTACAAGGCGAAGGTTGACCCGGCACTGCTGACCGCTCCCGCGCCGGCGGGGAAAGTGGTGCTGGTCTCGGCGATGTCGCCCACGCCTGCTGGTGAAGGGAAGTCCACCACCACGGTGGGGCTCGCCGATTCGCTGGCCCGGGCCGGGCACAAGGTGATGATCGCGCTGCGGGAACCCTCGCTGGGTCCCATCCTCGGCATGAAGGGCGGCGCCACCGGCGGCGGCTACTCCCAGGTGCTGCCGATGGATGAGATCAACCTGCACTTCACCGGTGATTTCCATGCCGTGACCTCAGCCAACAATGCCCTCATGGCGCTCGTGGACAACCACATCTACCAGGGCAACGAACTGAACATCGACCCCCGGCGGATGACGTTCAAACGGGTCCTGGACATGAACGACAGGTCGCTCCGCGAGGTGATCATCGGCCTCGGCGGTCCCACCCAGGGTGTCCCCCGGCAGGACGGCTTCGACATCACCGTGGCTTCGGAGATCATGGCGGTTTTCTGCCTGGCCTCCAGCCTTGCTGACCTCCGCGAGCGCCTGGGCCGGATCACGTTCGGCTACACGTATTCCCGGTTTCCGGTCACCGTGGCGGACCTCGGAGTCCAGGGCGCCCTGACCCTGCTCCTGAAGGAAGCCATCAAGCCCAACCTGGTGCAGACCATTGCCGGCACTCCCGCGCTGGTGCACGGCGGGCCGTTCGCCAACATCGCGCACGGCTGCAACTCGCTGATTGCCACCCAGACGGCGCGGCGGCTCGCGGACATTGTGGTCACCGAGGCCGGTTTCGGCGCAGACCTGGGCGCGGAGAAGTATATGGACATCAAAGCGCGGATCGCGGACGTGGCGCCGTCGGCCGTCGTGGTTGTGGCCACCGTCCGTGCGCTCAAGATGCACGGCGGCGTGCCCAAGGACCGGCTGACGGAGCCCGACCTTGAGGCGCTGCAGGCCGGCGTCGCGAATCTCCGGCGGCACGTGCACAACGTCGAGAAATTCGGGGTGGCGCCCGTGGTGGCCATCAACAGGTTTTCGTCCGACACGGAAGAGGAGCTGGACTGGCTGCTGGAGTGGTGCGCGGCGGAGGGGGTCCAGGCTGCGGTGGCGGATGTGTGGGGCCGGGGCGGCGGTGGCGACGGCGGCGACGAACTGGCCGCGAAGGTCGCCGCTGCGGTTGCCGGGCCGAGCAGCTTCCACCATCTGTATCCCTTGGACCTGCCTGTGGAGGAGAAGATCCGGACCATTGCGCAGGAGATCTACGGCGCGGACGGTGTGGACTTCTCCGTCCCTGCCCTGAAGCGCCTGGCCGAGATCGAAAAGAACGGCTGGACCGAGCTTGCCGTCTGCATGGCCAAAACCCAGTACTCCTTCACCGACGACGCCTCCCGGCTGGGGGCTCCCAAAGGCTTCACCGTGCACGTCCGCGACCTTATTCCCAAGACCGGAGCGGGTTTCATCGTGGCACTGACCGGTGCCGTCATGACGATGCCCGGCCTCCCCGCCGCCCCCGCCGCCATGCGTATGGACGTGGACGACGCCGGCAACCCGGTAGGCCTCTCCTGATACTTCCCTGACGCGGCGAAGGGGGCATTGCCGCCCCCTTCGCCGGTTGTTCCGGGCCCCCTACGGGTCCCTGAAGATCCACAGGCCGCTGTCGCGGTCGCTGGCGAGGATGTAGGTCATGCCGTCCTCACCGATGAACGTTTCCACTCCCCAGAAGTCGTTTCCTTCCGGGTCGAGGTAACTGCCAACTTCCACAAGTTCACAGGTGGAGTTGTCTGCAGGGTTACTGCACTGGATCTGGACGGCCCGCAGACCGCCGGAGTAGTACGACAGGTAGGCGAGGGACGGATCCTGCGGGTCCACCGCTACTTCGTGGACGCTCAGATCCCCGTAGCCGAACGCAAATGCCGGATCATGCGCTTCCGGGATGGCGTATGTGTCCAGTTCCTCGAGCGTGTTGGCGTCCAGGAGGTGGACGTAGCCCCAGCCATCAAAGATGGAGCCGACTTCAATCTCCGCCCCGATTGTGCCGACGGACAAGTCTTCAGGGTAGGTCCAGGGTCCGTCGACCGGAGCCCGGTCGAAGAGCCGGTGGAATGCTGCGTGTGTGGTGCAGATGGCAACGATCTCATCCACGAAAGCACCGGAGCCGCAAAACGGCTCGCCGCCGACTGCCTCGCCGCTGTGGTGGTTCACGAATACCACAGCGTCCCAACCGGCCAGGGCCGCTTCATGGGCCTTCTCGCCAGGAAAGCAAGCGCCTTCCGGGGCACTGGCGTCACCAACGGGGCCCCGCTGGAGCACCAGGATGGTCTCTTGGCCGGCTACCAGTGACTCCAGATAGCCGGGGACGCTCGCAGGGGTGGGAATTGGCGCTGAGTCCGGGCAGCCGTAGCCACCGTATACAACCGGACCGTTCAGGGTTCGGTCCGCCAGAATCGCCGGGGCCTGCCCGCCGGAGACGATCGCCGATGGGTAGATGCCCTGGAAGGCGCCGCTGGTGATCGTGAAGTCGTCAGTGCGGTAGGGCGCGAAGTCCTCATCGGTTCCGATGATAAACCGGTTGTCGGTGGTGAATTCAGCCTGGTGGGCGTTACCCTCCGGAGTCAGCGATACGCCGAGGGATTCCAGCAACTCGGGGTCAACTGGGGCGAATTCGGAGTCACCAAGGAACACGGCATTAGCGGGATCATCGACGTTTAGGAGAACGTAGCCGCCGTCCCAGTAAGAGAGCAGCATGATGAATTTCCCGTTGATTTCCTTGACCACCATGTCATGCAGGAAAGAGTCGGTGAGTCCCAGGTCGGGTTGTTGCACGCCGAAATCATTCAGGTCATATTCCGCGACCAGACGGGGCCGGTGTGGGTTGGTGATGTCGAAGATGTCCACATCCGTGGCTTCTGCATTGTCGGTTACCACGACGTAGGCGTTGTCGCCGGCATCCCAGGCGAACGCGCTATGGATTTCGTTAGAGTCCCGGCTGCCCGGTTCGCGGTCACCGAAATTTTCGGACAGTTTCTTCGGCTTGAGCGGGTTGGTGACGTCAAAGAGGGATAAGCCGCCCTTGCCGTTCTTTCCGCACTGTTCGTTGTTCACGACGAGGACATCGCCGCTGAAGCGTGCGGTGGTGATCTCCACAACCTGCAGGCCTTCGCCTGGTCGGGTGTCCTGGTGCGATGGGATGAATCCGACCTGTTTCGGTTCGGATCCGGGCGGGGAATCCGACTGGTCCACGCTGGAAATATCTACAATGTAGACCCCGGCGTCGGGGCTGGTTTGGCCGCCGGTTTCCGGTCCGGCGCAGTCGGGCTCGCCCCAGTTGGCGAGAAAAGCGGTATTGCCGTCGGGTGAGACGGCGACATCTGCGATCAGGTCGGGCGTGTTGGTCAGTCTGACGACGTCCACGAGTTGAATTTTTCCGGACTCTCCGTCTCCGAGGAGATGTCCGTCGTCGGTGCCGTCCTGACCGTCAGGGTCCGCGATGGCACCGGTCAGTCCGAATGTTGATAGCGCCAAGGTACTCAATACTGCACAAACAACCAATCTACTGCGTTGTAGCATGGTTTGCCTCCGGCTGTGATTTTTTGGGACCCCCCAATGGCGCTCAGCCTAAACGTGCCTTTTTCCAATGTCCAGCTAAATTTCAGACTCCTTTCAGATCCGGAAGGTCATGTCTGGTTCCGCTGCCAGGTGAGCACGTGTCACTCCGGAGCATGAACGCAAACGCTCCCCCACCAAGCAGGTGAGGGAGCGTCCGCCATGCAGGGTAGAGCGGGTCAGCGCTCCAGGTCGCCGCGGATGAAGGCCTCGACCTTTTCCCGGGCGAGGTCGTCGTTGAACTGCTCGGGCGGGGACTTCATGAAGTAGCTCGAGGCGGAGAGCAAGGGGCCGCCGATGCCGCGGTCCAGGCCGATCTTGGCGGCGCGGATGGCATCGATGATCACGCCGGCGGAGTTGGGTGAGTCCCAGACTTCCAGCTTGTATTCCAGCGACACGGGGGCGTCACCGAAGTTGCGGCCTTCGAGGCGGACGAAGGCCCACTTGCGGTCATCGAGCCACTGGACGTAGTCGGACGGACCGATGTGGACGTTGCGCGGTGCAATGTCAGCTTCAACGTTGGACGTCACCGCCTGGGTCTTGGAGATCTTCTTGGACTCGAGGCGGTCCCGCTCCAGCATGTTCTTGAAGTCCATGTTGCCGCCGACGTTCAGCTGGTACGTGCGGTCCAGCGTGACGCCGCGGTCTTCGAAGAGCTTGGCCATCACGCGGTGAGTGATGGTTGCACCGATCTGGCTCTTGATGTCATCGCCCACGATCGGGACGCCGGCGGCGGTGAACTTGTCGGCCCATTCCTTGGTACCGGCGATGAACACGGGAAGGGCGTTGACGAACGCCACGCCGGCGTCGATGGCAGCCTGCGCGTAGAAGTGTGCAGCGTCCTCGGAACCAACCGGGAGGTAGCAGACCATAACGTCTGCCTTGGATTCGCGGAGGGCTGCGACGATGTCAACGGGCTCTTCGGCGGACTGTTCGATGGTCTCGAGGTAATACTTGCCGAGGCCGTCGAGGGTGTGGCCGCGCTGGACGATCACACCTGTGGGGGGCACGTCGGCGATTTTGATGGTGTTGTTCTCGCTGGCCAGGATGGCGTCGGCGAGGTCCACGCCCACTTTCTTGCCGTCAACATCAAAAGCGGCAACAAACTGGACATCGTTGACGTGGTACTTGCCGAACTCTACGTGCATCAGACCCGGGATCGTGGCCTGGGGATCGGCGTCACGGTAATACTGCACGCCCTGGACGAGCGAGGCGGCGCAGTTACCTACACCAACGATGGCAACACGAATCGGATTTGCAGACACGGAACTCCTTTGAAGAAAACTTCAGCCGCCAGGACGGTCAGTACCGGAAAGGTACGACGGCGGCACGCTGGCAGTGCGCCATTCGGCGCCATTTCATCTTACCCAACCAAGAGGGGGCCGGGATTGTTCCCGGCCCCCTCTGTCGAAGCGTTACGTGGTTACTTTTGCTTCCACAGGTTGATGTCCGACTCGACGGCGAACTCGTCGATGGCATCAACCTCGTCGGCGGTGAAGTCCAGGTTGTTGATGGCGGACAGGGTGTCTTCCAACTGCCGGACGCTGGATGCGCCGACGAGCGCCGAGGTCACGGAGGAGCCCTTACCCTGCTCACGCAGGATCCAGCCGATCGCCATCTGGGCCAGGGTTTGGCCCCGGCCCTCGGCGATGCGGTGGAGCCCGCGCACGCGGTCCAGGTTTTCTGGACTGATCATGGCTTGGTCCAGGGACTTGTGCTGCGCTGCCCGGGAATCTGCGGGCACGCCGTTGAGGTAGCGGCCTGTGAGCATCCCCTGGGCCAGCGGAGAGAAGGCGATGCAGCCGGCGCCCACCTGCTCCAGCGCCTCGTAGAGGTTGGGGCTGCCGTTCTCGGTCCAGCGGTTCAGCATGGAGTAGCTGGGCTGGTGGATCAGCAGCGGCGTGCCCAGTTCCTTCAGGATCCGGGCCGCTTCGAGGGTCTGCTGCGGGGTGTAGGACGAGATGCCGGCGTAAAGGGCTTTGCCCGAGCGGACTGCGTGGTCCAGCGCGCCCATGGTCTCTTCCATGGGCGTTTCCGGGTCCGGCCGGTGGCTGTAGAAGATATCCACGTAGTCCAGGCCCATTCGTTCCAGGGACTGGTCCAGGCTGGCCAGCAGGTACTTGCGCGAGCCAAAGTTGCCGTACGGGCCAGGCCACATGTCGTAGCCGGCCTTGCTGGAGATGATCAGTTCGTCGCGGTACGGCTTGAAGTCGTCCTTGAAGTGCCGGCCGAAGTTGGTCTCGGCGGCGCCGTAGGGCGGACCGTAGTTGTTCGCGAGGTCGAAGTGGGTGACGCCCAGATCGAAGGCGCGGCGCAGGATGGCGCGCTGCACTTCGAAGGGCTTGTCGTCGCCGAAGTTGTGCCAGAGGCCCAGGGAAATGGCTGGCAGCTTCAGTCCGCTGCGTCCGACGCGGCGGTAGGGCATGGTGTCGTAGCGGTTCTCCGCAGCGATGTAAGTCATGTTGACTATCCTGCCAGCCCCGTCTCACATAACAGCACAAAAGCGAACTATTAAGCCCGGGGCTGAGGTCCGGCCTGAGGCAATCCACTCACGACGTCGTCAATCGCCTCTTGGTACTGAGGCGTCTGGAGGTAAGAACCGGGATACCGAGGTAATCGGTCTTGCGGTAGAGATTCACCCATCGATTCGGGCCGGCGCCGAGGACGTGGCTGAGATTCACATCGAACTGAACCGTCGGTTCGCCCGTGATGATGCGCTCATCGTCCGGGATTACGGCCGCGGTGAGTTTTGTCCGGCCCACCGGTGCCGTGGCGAGTACGGCCGGCCCGAGCCGCCCATCACGGCTGGTCAGTACGCGAATAGTACGCCCGTGTCACTCCAGTGTCTACGTTAACTCGAGGTTACTTCTGCCCCTGTAGTAAGAACCGCCCCACTGTGCGCCGCCAGCACGAACGAATCGCCGTGGAGCAGGGTGGCCTCGTCCGTCGACAGCAGCACCGAGCCGCCCAAACCGTCCAGCCGCACCGGCGATGCCGAGAAATTCAGCAGCACCTCCATCGACCCGCGCCGGAAGCGCAACCAGCCGGCGTCGTCGTCGAACGTCACGTCCGTTTCCTCGAACCCCAGCCCGGCCAGTTCCGGGTAAGCCCGCCGCAGCGCCGTCAGCGAGCGGTAGAGCGACAGGAGGCGCGCGTGGTCACCCTCAGCGGCCTCCGCCCAGTCGAGTTTGGAGCGCAGGAACGTTTCGGGATCCTGTGGATCGGGGACGACGGCGGGATCCCACCCCATGCGTTCGAACTCTCGGATTCTGCCCTCCGCCGTCGCCTTGCCCAGCTCCGGTTCGGGGTGCGAGGTGAAGAACTGCCATGGGGTGGAGGCCCCGAATTCCTCGCCCATAAACAGCATGGGCGTAAACGCCGCGGTCAGGGTCAGCACTGCGGCCACGGCCAGCGGGCCGTACGGGAGGGACTGGGACAGCCTGTCGCCGATGGCACGGTTGCCGATCTGGTCGTGGTTCTGGCTGCAGACCACCAGGGCCGCGGGGTGGACCAGCGAGGTGTCGATGGGCCGGCCGTGGTGGCGTCCGCGGAAGCTGGAGTAGCTGCCATCGTGCAGGAAGCCATCCTTGAGGACCTTGGCCAGCACGCCGAGGGACGCGAAATCGCCGTAATACCCAGCAGTCTCGCCGCTGACATTGACGTGCACCGCATGGTGGAAGTCGTCGCTCCACTGCCCGGCAAGACCGAAGCCGTTGGAATCGCGGGGATAGACCAGCCGCGGATTGTTCAGGTCCGATTCGGCGATGAGGGTCTTGGGAAGCCCTGTCTCCGTGGAGATGGCATCGCCCAGCGCGCCGAACTCCTCCAGGAGGTGCACGGCCCGCTCATCGCGGAGTGCGTGGACGGCATCCAGTCGCAGCCCGTCCACGTGATAGTCGCGCAGCCACAGGGCCGCGTTGTCCAGGATGTATTCACGGACGACGTCGGAGCCCGGGCCGTCGAGGTTGACCGAATCGCCCCACGTGTTGGCGTCCCCCTGCTTGAGGTAGGGGCCGAATTTGGGCAGGTAGTTGCCGCTGGGTCCCAGGTGGTTGTAGACCACGTCCTGGATGACGCCCAGTCCGGCGGCGTGGGCGGCGTCCACAAAGCGCTGGTAGGCCGCAGGCCCGCCGTAGCCTTCGTGGACCGCGAACCACTGGACACCGTCGTAACCCCAGTTGTGGGTGCCGTTGAATCCGTTGACCGGCAGCAGCTCCACAAAGTCGATGCCGAGGTCCGCGAGGTAACCGAGCTTATCCGCGGCGGCGTCCAACGTTCCTTCGGGGGTGAAGGTTCCCACGTGAAGTTCGTAGATGACCGAACCGCGCAGTTCCTTGCCCTGCCAGCCGGCGTCCTGCCACCGGTGCGCGGCGGGATCGAAGGTTCGCGAGAGACCGTGGACGCCGTCCGGAACCCGCCGGGACCGGGGATCCGGCACGGGGGTGGTGTCGCCGTCGAGCAGGTAACCATAATCCACTTCGCCGCCGGCCGGCGCGTCCGGCGCGGACCACCAGCCTTCAGAGCCGGGAGCGGAACGGACCTTCTCCATGGGGTACTCCCGGCCGTCAGCCACGAGCACCACGGCGGCGGCGTCCGGCGCCCAGACATCAAAACGGCCGGTTCCCACGTTGGCCAGGGTCATCGTGTTTCTCCATTCGCTGGTACCAGCAGGGCCACCGGATAGGTGCCCAGCAGTTCGGCCACCGGAACGCTGCCGGGCCGGTACCCGACACCGGTGAGTTCATCACGCATCGGAACGGAAAGCTCGACGGCGGTATCGCGCCATCCGCCGCCGGCCGCCAGTCCCGCAGGGAGCCTGGTGGCCAGGGCGAGCACGCCGGGGGCGTCCGCCGCCGCGCCGCGGGAGAAGGCCACAAGGTGGCCGGCCGCCGCGCCGGCTGCCTGCACCGGGCTGTAGCCGCCGAAAAGCTCCGGCTGGTCCCGGCGCAGCCGCAGTGCCCGCGAGGTGACCAGGAGCTTGCTGGCCTCCGTGCCCGCGGCGGGCAGGGTGCCGGCGTCGATGGTTGCCAGTTCGTCGCGGCGCTGCCCGAAGTCCACAGGGCGGCGGTTGTCCGGATCGGTCAGGGACCGTTCCCAGAACTCGCTGCCCTGATAGACATCCGGGACTCCCGGCATGGCCAGCTGGACCAGCTTGGCCGAGAGGGAGTTGGACGCTGCATGGGCATCGATGCGGTCCACAAACGACGTGAGGGCTGCCGCCACCTTGGTGTTGTCGAAGACCGCATCCACGGCTGCCGTGACGGCCGCCTCGAAGGCTTCGTTGGGTTCAGTCCAGGTGGTGGAGTTGCCGGCCTCGCGGGCCGCCTTCTCCGCGTAGCCCTGCAGCCGCTCCAGGCTGGCCGGCCACGCGCCCACAATGGCCTGCCACAGCAGGTTTTCAAACGGGCCGTCCGGAATGGGGGCCAGCCGGCGGAGGGTACCAAGGGTGTCGGCCCATTCAGCGGGGAGTTCGGCGATCACAGAAATCCGGGCCCGCGCGTCCTCGCTGCGTTTGGTGTCATGGGTGGACAGCGTGGTCATGGACAGCGGCATGTCGCGTTGGCGCCGCTCCATCCGCCGGTGGAATTCCGCCGGCTCCAGGGCGAACTCGGTGGGTTCGGCGCCCACTTCCGTGAGCGTGCCCAGCCGGGTGTACCGGTAGAAGGCGGTGTCCTCCACACCCTTGGCCATGACCATGCCGGAGGTCTGCTGGAACCGGACGGCGATGGCATTGTCCGGATCCAGCAGCAAGGGCAGGAGCGTGTCCACGGCGCCTGCCAGCTCGGGGCGGTGGCCTGCTGCGGCGCCGGCTGCTTCGTTCAGCACTTCGGCGCCTGTGGGCAGGTAGGTCCGGTAGACCGGGAAGGCGGCGATGATTTCGGCGAGGGCGTCCGCAGCCTCGGTTACGGACAACCCGGCGGCCTCCGGCACGAGCCGGGCCAGCCGCAGCACCTCGGAGCGCAGGATGCCGTCCGCGATCATGCGCTTGGTGCCGAGGATCATCCCGGCGTAGTCGGCGGGGCTACCGCCGCGCAAGGATGCGTCCAGATCATCAAGACCCGGCTGGCCGGCCGGGTCCACAAAGAGCCGGTCCACGTCCGCCAGGGCGTCGTAGCCGGTGGTCCCTTCGCAGGCGAATTCGCCGGGCAGGACTTCCCCGGGTTCGAGGATTTTCTCCACCAGGATGTACGCACCGCCGCTGAGATCCTTGAGCCAGCGCAGGTATCCCCCGGGATCGGCCAGGCCGTCCGGGTGGTCCACGCGGAGCCCGTCCACCAGGTCCTCGGTGAACCAGCGGCCCACTTCAGCATGGGCTTCCTCAAAGACGCTCGGGGTTTCCACGCGGATGCCCGCCAGGGTGGTGACGGCGAAGAAGCGCCGGTAGTTCAGGTCGGCGTCGGCCCGCCGCCAGCCCACCAGCTGGTAGTGCTGGCGGTTGTGGACGTCCTGCGCGGAGTCCCCGGCCGAGTACGTTCCGATGGCCAGCGGGAACCGGTGGTCGTAGTACCGCAGCTCGCCGTCCACAATTTCCAGCTGGGCCAGGTCATCGTCCGAGCCCAGCATGGGCAGGCGCACCTTGCCCCCGGCGAGGTCCCATTCAACGTCGAACGCGTCCGCGTATGGAGAGTCCTTGCCTTCCTTCAGCAGGGACCACCACCACGGGTTCTGCACAGGAGTGGCAACACCCACATGGTTCGGCACGATGTCCACCAGGACACCCATGCCGTGGGCACGGGCGGCCTGGGACAACGCCAGAAGACCTTCGGGGCCGCCGCGTTCGGGGTCCACAGCGGAAGGGTCGGTGACGTCGTAGCCGTGGTCCGATCCCTCCTCTGCCGTCAGGATGGGTGACAGGTAGACCCAGTCAGCACCCAGGTCTTTCAGGTAAGGGACGGTGGCTGCAGCGTCGAAGAGCGTGAAGCTGCGCCGGATCTGCAGCCGGTAGGTGGAGGCAGGGACCTTCACTTTTCGTCCGCCTTCGCTTCACTTGCCCTCGCTTCGCTGGCTTTGGCTGCCTGGGTCTGCGCCTCCACCATTTCTTCCTGCGCTTCTTCATGATCGGCCATGGAAGCCAGGGACGCGGCGGCGGACAGGTCCACGTCAGCTTCGGGGCCGGAGTAGGCCCGCAGGACCACCATGGATTTGGCATGCAGGGTCAGCGTGGCGCCGGCCTTGAGCGGTTCGTAAGCGTCTGCCTGGGTGGCGGTGTCGATCATGACCTCCCAGGACTGGGCGTACTCCTCCGACGGAAGGAGGAAGTCCACACTGTCGTCATGGGCGTTGAACGCCATCAGGAAGCTGTCGTCGGTGATCCGGCGGCCGCGGAAATCCTTCTCCTGGATACCGTCGCCGTTGTAGAAGACACCGATGGTCCGGCCGAAGCCGTTCCCCCAGTCCTCGGGCAGCATCTCGGTGCCGTCGGTCCGCAGCCAGACGATGTCCGGCAGCTTCTCACCTTCGCCGCGGCGGACAGGACGTCCGTCAAAGAAGCGGCTGCGGCGGAACGTGGGGTGGTCGCGCCGGATCTTGTTCACAAAGGCTGTGAACTCGACCAGGGGCTGGTCCATGGCATCCCAATGGATCCAGCTCAGTTCCGAATCCTGGCAGTAGGTGTTGTTGTTTCCCTGCTGCGTGCGGCCCAGCTCGTCGCCGTGGAGCACCATGGGCACGCCCTGGGAGAGCAGGAGGGTGGCGAGGAAGTTCCGCTGCTGGCGGGCGCGGAGCGTCAGGACTTTCTCGTCGTCCGTGTCGCCCTCTTCGCCGCAGTTCCAGGACCGGTTGTGCGACTCCCCGTCGTTATTGCCTTCACCATTGGCGTCGTTGTGCTTCTCGTTGTAGGACACGAGGTCGCGCATGGTGAAGCCGTCGTGGGCGGTGACAAAGTTGATGGAGGCCACCGGCCGGCGGGCGGAGCTTTCGTAGAGATCCGCGGAGCCGGTCAGCCGGGAAGCGAATTCCCCCAGTGTGGCGTGCTCGCCACGCCAGAAATCACGGACTGTGTCGCGGTACTTGCCGTTCCATTCGGTCCACTGGGGCGGGAAGTTACCCACCTGGTAGCCGCCCGGACCGATATCCCAGGGCTCAGCGATCAGCTTGACCTGGGAGACAATCGGGTCCTGCTGGATCAGTTCGAAGAAGGTGGACAGCTTGTCCACGTCGTAGAATTCGCGGGCCAGCGTGGAGGCGAGGTCGAACCGGAAGCCGTCAACGTGCATTTCCGTGACCCAGTACCGCAGGGAGTCCATCAGCAACTGCAGGGAGTGGGGGTGCCGGACGTTCAGGGAGTTGCCGGTGCCGGTGTAATCCATGTAGTGCTTATTGTCGCCGTCGACAAGGCGGTAGTAGGCCTGGTTGTCGATGCCCTTGAAGGACAGGGTTGGGCCCAGGTGGTTGCCCTCGGCGGTGTGATTGTAGACCACGTCCAGGATGACTTCGATGCCGGCACGGTGCAGGTCGCGGACCATGGCCTTGAATTCCTGGACCTGGTTTCCCACGTCCCCGGCGGAGCTGTAGGTATTTTGCGGGGCGAAGAAGCCGATGGTGTTGTAGCCCCAGTAGTTGTTCAGGCCCTTCTCCACCAGGGTGCCGTCATTGACGAACTGGTGGACCGGCATCAGTTCGATCGCTGTGGCGCCGAGCTTTTTGAGGTGCTCGATGACCGCGGGGTGGGCAACGCCGGCGTAGGTGCCGCGCTGCTCCTCGGGAATTTCGGGGTGCAGCTGGGTGAGGCCCTTGACGTGTGCTTCGTAAATGACCGACTGGTGGTAGGGAATACGGAGCTGGCGGTCGCCATCCCACTCGAAGAACGGGTTGATGACCACGCCGTGCATGGTGTGCGGCGCCGAGTCGGCGTCGTTGCGGGAATCGGGGTCGCCGAATTCATAGGAGAAGAGCGCAGGGTCCCAGTCGATCTGGCCCTCAACGGCCTTGGCGTAGGGGTCCATCAGCAGCTTGTTGGCGTTGAACCGGCTGCCGCCTGCAGGATCGTAAGGTCCGTGGACCCGGTAGCCGTACTTCTGGCCGGGCTGGATGTGGGGCAGGTAGCAGTGCCATACGTAGGCGTCCACTTCAGTGAGCTCGATCCGGGTCTCGGTGAGGTCATCGGCCAAGAGGCAGAGTTCCACCCGCTCCGCCTGTTCGCTGAACAGGGCAAAGTTGGTGCCGGTACCGTCGAAGGTAGCTCCGAGGGGGTAAGCGGTTCCAGGCCAGACTTCCATGATGCTCCTCTTTGGTTGCTGCAGCAGGGGAAACGGAACGCCCCACTGCAGGTGCGAACGTATGCCTACCGTAGCGGCAGGCTGTGACTATTACGTGAATGGGGCCCAGAGTTACTAAGCCTGCTGACTTTACCCCAGGTGTAGGGTAAGGCATCGGCGACACTGCCGGCGGTGATGGGCCCGCCCTCGCAGGCGTCCGACGCCGACCTGCCGGCCTTGCCGTGCATTGCGGCGCCCAGTGCGGCCAGCGCAGCCCAACGCGCCGGGCCTGGAATGTCCAGTGTTTGGAACCGCCCGACGTCGGTCCCTGACTGCGCCAGCAGCGCACCAATGATGCCGGCCAGGACGTCGCCGCTGCCGCCCGTGGCCAGCCACGGGACGCCGTCGGCCTGGCTGAACACGGCTCCGTCTGGGGCCGCCACCAGCGTGGTGGCGCCTTTCAGGAGGACCGTGGCGCCCGTCAGCCCGGCGGCTTTGCGCGCGGCCGCCAGCGTTCCTGCCTCCACCTCCGGGCGGTCGGCGGGTTCGCCCAGCCGCGCCAGCAAGGCGGCAAGCTCGCCGGCGTGCGGCGTGAGCAGCACCTGCGGCCCCAGGACCGCGGGCAGGGCAGGCAGCGCCCCGGCGTCGGCGATGACGGGCAAGCCGGATTCCACGGCGTCGCGGGCGCGCTGGAGCTGTTCGGTGTCGCCGGGCCCCATGCCCGAACCCACGAGCCACGCCTGGACGTGGGTGTCCGCCACGGAGCCCGTACTGCACACCCCTTCCGGGCAGGACTGACGCACCAGGTTGGCTACCTCGGGCGGGCCCAGGTAGCGGACCATGCCCGCGCCGGCAGCCAGCGCACCGCGGCAGGCCAGCACGGCGGCGCCCGGATAATCGGCGGATCCGGCCACGACGCCCAGGACGCCGCGGGAATACTTGTGCGAGCGCCTCCCGGGCTGCGGCAGGAGCCGGGCCAGGTCCGCCAGCTCAAACCTGCGCAGTGCCGGCCATGGCAGGTCTTCTTCGATTCCGATGGGCACCACCTGGACGCGGCCGGCGTGATCGGCGCCCGGGTCGGCCAGCAGCCCCACCTTGGCTGCGCCGAATGTTACGGTCACCTCCGCGGACAGCACCGGCGCATGGGCTTCCCCGGTATCGGCATCCACGCCGCTGGGGACATCGCACGCCACCACGATCCCCGGCTCCCCGGACGAGAGCCGCAGTTCCGAAAGACCCCTGACCAGGTCAGCGGCCGCCCCGCGTAGACCCCCGTTGGCGCCCGTTCCCAGAATTGCGTCAATCACCACGTCGGCACTCGCCACGTGTGCCGCAAGCTCGCCGGCGTTGAGTTCGGTAAGGAGGTACACCCGGCCGCCGGCGCGCTCGAAAGCAGCCAGCGCCTCGGGGTGGGCGGTTCCGGCGGCGAGCACCGCCGTCGTACGCATTCCCCTGGCCGCCAGGAACGAGGCGGCGAAGAGGCCGTCTCCCCCGTTGTTGCCTTTGCCCGCCAGGACGGCCACGCTGGCGCCGTAGATGCGCCGCCCGCGTGACTTCAGCTCGTGGACCGCCGCGTTGGCGAGCCCGTAGGAGGCCCGTTGCATCAGAACAGCACCCATCCCTGCAGACAGGAACGGCTGTTCGGCGGCCCTGATTTGGGTTCCGGTATAAGCGCTGATCATGGCATCAGGTCCGTTGGCGGGTTGAGCAGGAGGTGGCTCAGCCTTCGGCCAGTACCGTGGCGGTGGCGATACCGCCGTCGTGGCTCATGGAGACGTGCCACCGCTTGACGCCCTTGGACTCGGCCACTGCCAGGACGGTGCCTTTAACCTGGATGGTGGGTCCATGCTGGTCCAGCCCGATCCAGCAGTCCTGCCAGTTCATGCCTGCAGGCGCGCCGAGCACCTTGGCCACGGCTTCCTTGGCGGCGAACCGCGCGGCCAGCGAGCGGGTGTTCAGCTCACGTTCAGCGGGCACGAACAGCCGGTCCCGGAGCCCGGGGGTGCGCTCAAGCTGGCGGCCGAACCGCTCTATGTCTACAACGTCTACGCCAATGCCAACAATCATGGCGCTATTCTACGGGGACGCTCCGCGCTTGCAGTGCACAGGGCCGCCATTACGTTTTCGTAATCACGCTGGTATGATTACGAAAACGTAATCATTTCTCGGCTATTACGAATAACTCATTAAGGAGGCTGCGTGCACGGCGTCATGAAGTCAGTAGCGGACCTTGGCCTGTTGGTCTACGGCGTCCGCCAGCGCAACGGGCTCTCCCAGCGCGAGCTTGCCGGCCGGCTCGGCGTCAGCCAGCGGTACCTCTCCGAACTGGAGACGGGCAAGCCCAAGGTGCTCAACGACCAGTTCTTCGCCGTCATGGAAAAAATGGGCATTGAACTGACGTTCCGGGAAGGCGCCGACCGTGGCTGAAGCGCAGGAAGTCCACCTCTACGGCACCGTCATCGGCCGCATGGTCCGCAACAGCGCGTCCACCGTGACGTTTGAATCTTCCGACGCCGGGATGGCCCGCTTCGGGATCGGCTCGCGGATCCTGTCCGCCAATCTGCCCCTCGGACCCCGCCCCTCGACCCCGGAGGCGGCCACCGCGTTCTTTGGTGGACTGCTGCCGGAAGGATCTGGCAGATCCAACCTAGCGAAACAGGCGCAGGCCGGCCGCGATGATGTCTTCGCGTTGGTATCCTACGCCGGCCGTGACGTCGCCGGCGCCATCCGCGTCGGCGGGGACCCTGGGGAACCGACGGAATCCTATGAGTCGCTGACGGATGAACAGATCGCGGAGCGGTTGACCCTCATCAACGACTACGCGTTGGGCGCTATCGGCGGCGGCGGCTCCTTGGCGGGCTACCAGCCCAAGACCACCCTTGCCCTGTTGGACGGGGTCTGGCATGCCGGCATCGACGGTGCCGCCTCCACCCACATCATCAAGCCGGTGGCCGCCGGGAACGAGCATGCCCTGCACGCCGAGGCGTTCTGTCTAGAGCTTTCGCGGCGGATCGGTCTGACCACGTTCGCCAGCGACGTGCGCTCCTTCGCCGGCCGGACCGTCCTCGTGCTGGAACGCTACGACCGCCGCGTGGCCGGTCGGAGCGTGGAGCGTATCCACCAAGAGGATGGCGCCCAGGCCCTCGGACTGCCTTGGGACACGGACAGCAAATTCGAAGGCGTCAATCCCACCGCAAACCTGAAGACCCTCGCTGGGCTGCTGCGACGACGCCGGGACATCCTCGGAGCCGGGCCCGACGACCGCGAGACACTACTCGCGCACACGGCCTTCAACACCGCCGTCGGCAACACCGACGCCCACGCCAAGAACTTCTCCACCCTCCGGAGTCCGAACGGAACCGTCACTCTGGCGCCGCTCTACGACGTGTCAACACACGCCCTTGCCCCGAACGGCCAGCTGAATATGTCCCTCCGGATTAATTCACGCGCCTATCAGCCGTCAGTGACCGTAGATGACCTTGTCGCCGAGGGCCTCTCCTGGGGACTCGACGAACGGCATGCACGGCACTCGGTCACCGGCACACTCGAGGAATTGGCCCACGCCCTCGAACAAGCGGACGCATCCGCCGTCGGGGAGAAAGTGGCACGCTACATCGGCCACGGGACGAGGAATCTTCTGGACGGCAAGGCCGCCGGGATCGGTGGCGCGCACCCGTCCCTTGCCGCACTGGGTCCAGTTCCGGGCTCTAGCTGAGCCGGCGGTATTCATCGATCAGCGATGAAGGCACCGGCGAGACGCCAGGAAGTTCCTTGCCCCCGCCGAAATCCGGCTTGTGCCGGCGGAGCAGGGCCGCGCCATCAAGTTCCCAGCGGAATCCGGGGCTGGACAAGGCAGCCCGGTAGGCTGCGTCGACCGTGTCCGGGTATTTCGCCGCGAGGTCCTCAAGGACGTAACCGGGAACCGTCTTGTCCTCCAC
The DNA here is from genome assembly GCF_014926485.1 of Pseudarthrobacter sp. AB1. NCBI lineage: Bacteria > Bacillati > Actinomycetota > Actinomycetes > Micrococcales > Micrococcaceae > Pseudarthrobacter > Pseudarthrobacter sp. AB1. Next base: position 79,398 of record NZ_PZKO01000055.1, on the reverse strand, counting down.
ATAGCCACGCAGGACTTCCGCAGCGGGGTCCTCCGCATTGGCTGGCGGCGTACGGTACGCGGCCTCGACCTGCCCGTAGCAGACCAGGAAGGACACACCCATCAGCGGATGATGGTAGAGCGCTACGTCGCCGGACTCTGCCAGCTCCGGCGGGAAGGAATCATCCGGCGCGATCTGTTCGGCGGCGGTCACCAGCGCGGAAGCCTTGGGATTTGCAGCGACGGACGCCTCGCTGCAGGCATTCAGAAAACTGCGGTACGCCGCGATGATGTCACCCCCGGTACCGCTCACGATATGCGCGCCAAAGAGGTCCAGGAACGTGGTGTGGTGCTCTCCGACGATCCTGCGTCCCTGCTCGACGTTCGCCGGATTATTGAATACCAAGGTGGGAAAGCGTTTGAGCAGCGACGCCGCCAGGGTCCGGACGCCGGGGAGGTCCCGCGGGCCGAACAGGCGCATGGTCCCGCTGATCGTCCAGAGATCCCCGATGGGCACCAGTCGCGTCATGACGTAGCCGCCTCGCTGGACGAAGCTGATTGCCTCCGCCCCGGCGGTGGCGTAGGAATCGTAATCCATCTGATCGATGAGGTTATGCAGGCTAAGCTTGGCACCTTTGCGGGCATCGACGCGGAAGACGCCGATAACATTACGCTCCCGCCAACCCTCGTAGACGAGTCGCTCGTCAGGCCCAATATTCTTGTTGGTGCGCAGATAGCGGTCAAGCAGCGGCTCGCGTCCGCCCTGGTCCGGGTCATAGAGCAGCGACTCGATGGCCTCCGCCCATTGATTCCGTTCCCCACCCCCAAGCCCGGAGAAGTCTGACATGGCCTGCGAAAGACGCCGGGCGAACCCCGGGGAGGATGCGTAGGCGACCAGGGCTTCCTTGAGGTTCCCCGCCCGGTCCAACAGTTCGTCGGTGTTCATCAGCCTGCGGTTACTCTACGGTGACGCTCTTGGCGAGGTTGCGGGGCTGGTCCACGTCGTAGCCCTTGGCCGAGGCGAGGGCCAGGGCGAAGATCTGCAGCGGGACCGTGCTGAGCAGCGGGGCCAGCAGGGTGTCGGTCTCCGGGATGTAGAAGACGTGTTCGGCGTAGGCCTTCACGGCCTCGTCGCCCTCTTCGGCGATCACGATGGTCTTGGCGCCGCGGGCCCGGACTTCCTGGATGTTCGAGACGACCTTGGCGTGCAGCGAGTCGCGGCCGCGCGGGGACGGGACCACCACAAACACGGGCTGGCCTTCTTCGATCAGCGCGATCGGGCCGTGCTTGAGCTCACCGGCGGCGAACCCTTCGGCGTGGATGTAGGCGAGCTCCTTGAGCTTGAGTGCACCTTCCATGGCCACCGGGAAGCCAACGTGGCGGCCCAGGAACAGCACCGACTTCGCATCCTTCATGGACACGCCGAGTTCCTTGATCTGCGCCTCGTTGTCCAGGATCCTCTGGATCTTCGCGGGGATCTTGTTCAGGTCCGCCAGGATGTCCTTGATCTCGCCCTGGAACTTGTTCCCGCGCAGCTGCGCCAGGTACAGGCCCAGCAGGTACGCGGCCGTGATCTGCGCCAGGAACGCCTTGGTGGAGGCAACGGCGATTTCCGGGCCGGCGTGCGTGTAGAGCACGGCGTCGGATTCCCGCGGGATGGTGGAACCGTTGGTGTTGCAGATCGAAACCGTCTTGGCGCCCTGTTCCTTGGCGTACCGGACGGCCATCAGGGTATCCATGGTCTCCCCGGACTGGGAGATCGAGACGATCAGGGTGTTCGCGTCCACGATCGGGTCGCGGTACCGGAACTCGTGGGAGAGCTCCACCTCGGTAGCGATCCGGCACCAGCGCTCAATGGCGTACTTGGCCACCTGCCCGGCGTACGCGGACGTACCGCAGGCCAGCACAATGATCTTGTCGACGTTCTTCAGCAGCTGCGGGTCAATGCGGAGCTCATCCAGGGTCAGTCTGCCGTTAAGGTCCGAGCGGCCCAGCAGCGTCTGCAGGACGGCGTTGGGCTGGTCATGGATTTCCTTCTCCATGAAGGACGGAAACCCGCCCTTTTCCGCGGATTCGGGGTCCCAGTCAACGTGGTATTCCTTGCCTTCGGCCGGGGCACCGAAGAAGTCCGTGATCTCCACCGTGTCGGCGGTGATGGTGACAATCTGGTCCTGGCCCAGCTCCACCGCACGGCGGGTGTAGTCAATGAACCCGGAAACATCCGAACCCAGGAAGTTCTCGCCCTCGCCCAGGCCAACCACCAAAGGTGAGTTACGGCGGGCAGCGACCACAACGTCCGGCTGGTCAGCATGCACGGCCAGGAGGGTGAACGCACCCTCAAGGCGCTGGCAGGCGAGCTGCATCGCAGTGGTCAGGCCGCCGTCGGAAACGTCGCCGTTAAGTTTGGTGCGGAAGATATCGCCCAGCAGCACGGCAGCGACTTCAGTGTCCGTCTCGGACTCGAAAACATAGCCCTTGCCCACGAGCTCGAGCTTCAGCTCGGCGAAGTTTTCGATGATGCCGTTGTGGATCAAGGCCAGCTTGCCGCCGTCGGCCAGGTGCGGGTGCGCGTTCTGATCCGTGGGACCGCCGTGCGTGGCCCAGCGCGTGTGGCCGATACCGGTGAAGGTCTCCGGCAACGGACGCTCCTCCAGCTCAGCAAGAAGGTTGCTCAGCTTGCCGGACTTCTTCCGGGACTGAATAGACCCCGCAGAGACCACTGCCACCCCCGCGGAGTCGTACCCCCGGTACTCGAGACGGCGCAATCCCTCAAGGACTACATCCAACGCACTGTGACCGGCAATCCCACGGCCAGCAGAATGGCCCACATATCCAACGATTCCACACATGGACTCCAGCTTATCGGCAGCCGGGTTGAGTTCTAAACTCAGGGTCCTCCATTTCGCTCTGAGCCGCGCGCGGGGCAGAATCTCTATAGTGACTTTGCAACGCAACGAAGCGAATGGAGAGGGTGCCTCCCCATTCGTTGAGCTGGACCGTCAGACCTGGTCCCGGCTCGCCGCCCAGATGGAGCAGCCCCTTAACGAAGAGGACATTGTCCGCCTGCGTGGCCTCGGCGATCCCCTGGACATGAAGGAGATCCGCGAGGTCTACCTGCCCCTTTCCCGGCTCCTGCACCTGTATGTGGAGGCCGCGGGCCAGCTTCATTCGGCCACCACCACCTTCCTGGGTGAGCAGACCCAGCGGACTCCCTTTGTCATCGGCGTGGCCGGCTCGGTGGCCGTGGGCAAGTCCACCATCGCCCGCGTGCTCCGGGAGATGCTGCGGCGCTGGCCCGGCACTCCCAACGTCGAGCTGATCACCACGGATGGTTTCCTTTATCCCCTGGCCGAGCTCAAACGGCGCCAGCTGCTGGAACGCAAGGGCTTCCCGGAGTCTTACGACCGCCGCGCACTGCTGCGTTTTGTGAGCGAGATCAAGGGCGGCGCGGAGGAGGTCCGGGCACCCTGGTACTCCCACGTTACCTACGACATCGTGCCGGAGAAGGAAGTGGTGGTCCGCCGCCCGGACGTGCTGATTGTGGAGGGCCTGAACGTGCTGGCCCCGGCCCGCCCGCGCCACGACGGCAAGCAGGGGCTGGCGCTGAGCGATTTCTTCGATTTCTCCATCTATGTGGATGCCAAGACCTCCTTCATCGAGGAGTGGTACGTGGAGCGGTTCCGGAAACTCCAGAGCACCGCGTTCGCGCAGCCGGAGTCCTATTTCCACAGGTATGCCACGCTGTCCGACGAGGAAGCCGAGCGCACCGCCCGGGACATCTGGAAGCGCATCAACGAGCCTAACCTGGAGGAAAACGTCCTGCCCACGCGCGGCCGCGCCCAGCTGGTTCTGACCAAGGACGCGGACCATTCCATACGCCGCATGCTTCTGCGGAAGGTTTAACCCACATGTGCCACGACTGCGTGGCCGGAGGCCCTTCGGGGGCCAGCCGCCGCTCCTTTGCCCGCTTCCTCGCCGCCGGAGCGGGGCTGACCGTCCTGGCAGCCTGCACGCCGGAGGCGTCGGCCGGGGTGCCGCCGTCGTCGTCCTCCGCTGCCCCGGCGGTGACCTCCCAGGTCCCATCCCCGGTCGCGGCCCCCTCGGTGGAAAGCACGACGGCGGCAGTTAAGCCGCCGCCGCAGGCTCCCGTGCCGCCGTCGGCAACTCTCCCCGGTCAGTTCTCGCTGACGGATCCGGCCAGTCCGTGGCTGGTGGTCAACAAGCACCGTCCGCTGTCGCCGGCGGACTACGTTCCGGCGGATCTGGTCCAGCCCAACGTCCGGCTGGCTGTTTCGGGCGAGGCGGCCCTGTTGAACAGCACGACGGCTGCTGCCGCGGAAGCGATGTTCGCCGCCGCCGCGCAGGACGGCGTGAGCATAACGCTGGCGAGCGGCTACCGCTCGTATGGCACCCAGGTGGCCACGTACAACGGCTATGTGGCCACCCGAGGCCAGGCCGATGCCGACACCGCCAGCGCAAGGCCCGGCTACTCCGAACACCAGAGCGGCTGGTCCTTTGACATCGGCGACGGCGGCGGGGCATGCGGCTTCCAGCCATGCTTCGCGGACCAGCCCGCGGCGGTGTGGGCGAAGGCGAACGGCCACCGCTTCGGATTTGTGGTGCGGTACCCGTGGATGTTCCACCCGGTCACCGGCTACTACTACGAGCCGTGGCACCTACGGTATATCGGAGTGGACGCTGCCACCGACATGGCGGCCCGGGGCATCAGCACCGTGGAGGAGTACTTCGGGGTGGATGCGGCGCCGGGGTACCCCTGACCACCGTGGTGGTGTGTTGCAGGCGCGTCATCCCCTGTTAACGGCGATGCGCTAGCTTGGTACTCATGCTGACAGGATTCAAGAATTTCATTATGAAGGGCAATGTCGTTGACCTTGCCGTAGCAGTTGTGATGGGTGCCGCATTCAGCTCCGTCGTGACCTCTATCGTCCAGGGCCTGCTGACGCCCCTGATCGGACGTCTGTTCAGTGCCAAGGGCGTTGAAGAGATGCAGTGGGAGGGATTCATGTATGGGTCCGTCATCTCCTCCATCATTTCTTTCGTACTGGTGGCCGCCTCCATCTACTTCGTGGTGGTACTTCCCATGAACCACATGATCGAGCTCCGTAACCGCCGCCTCGGCATCAGCCCCGATGTGAAGGAAGAGGCTGCGGAAGATCCGCAGATCGCGCTTCTGACCGAAATCCGGGACTCGCTGCAAAGCCGAACCCAGTAACTTCACGGCAACCATCTGTGGCCCGCTTCCTGAAGGAGGCGGGCCACACTTTGTTGTCTTGGATCAGTTGCTCAGCGGTCAGTCGGTGACCAGCTCGAGCGCGAGTTCTGTGCGGACCACGTGGACGAGACGCTCGGCGATGGCCTCAGCCGTCGCTTCATCGGCAGCTTCCACCATGACGCGCACTACAGGCTCAGTTCCAGACGGACGGAGCAGGACGCGTCCGGTGTCGCCCAGTTCAGCTTCGGCCTCGGCCACGGCCGCTGCAAGCACCTCGGAGCTGTGCACGCGGCTGCGGTCTACGCCCTTGACGTTGATAAGTACCTGCGGGAGCTTGGTCATCACGGTGGCCAACTCCTTGAGCGGCTTGCCCGTCAGGGCGATCTGCGCGGCAATCTGAAGCCCGGTGAGGACGCCGTCGCCTGTGGTGGCGTAGTCAGCGAAGATCACGTGGCCGGACTGCTCCCCGCCGAGGTTGAAGCCGCCGTCGCGCATGCCCTCCAGAACGTAGCGGTCCCCCACTGCCGTTTCGCGGATGCTGATGCCTGCCTCGCGGAGGGCAATCTTGAGGCCGAGGTTGCTCATGACGGTAGCCACCAGGACGTCGTCGGTGAGCTTGCCCGAGGCTTTGAGGGCGACGGCCAGGATCGCCATGATCTGGTCACCGTCCACTTCGGTGCCTTCGTGGTCGACGGCGAGGCAGCGGTCGGCGTCGCCGTCGTGGGCGATGCCGAGGTCGGCTCCGTGCTTCAGCACGGCGGCTTTGAGCGGACCGAGATGGGTGGAGCCCACGCCGTCGTTGATGTTGTGGCCGTCCGGCTCGGCGCCGATCACGATGACGTCGGCGCCGGCGTCCTTGAAGACCTGGGGTGAGCAGCCGCTGGCGGCGCCGTGGGCGCAGTCCAGCACTACCTTCAGCCCGTCCAGGCGGTGCGGGAGGGTGCCCAGGAGGTGCACGATGTAGCGGTCCTCGGCGTCGGAGAAGCGCTGGATCCTGCCGACATCACTGCCGACGGGACGCTCCGGCTCTTTGCCCATCTGCTCCTCGATGGCGTTCTCCACGTCATCAGGGAGTTTCTGGCCACCGCGGGCGAAGAACTTGATGCCGTTATCCGGGGCAGGATTATGCGAGGCCGAGATCATGACGCCGAAATCGGCGTCAAGGTCTGCCACGAGGTAGGCCGCGGCGGGCGTCGGGAGAACACCGGCGTCGTAGACATCAATACCGGAACTGGACAGCCCTGCCTCGACTGCGGCGGCGATGAATTCCCCGCTGGCGCGGGGGTCGCGCGCCACCACGGCGCGGGGCCGGGCGCCGTTGGTATTGCGGTCATGACCAAGCACGACGGCGGCCGCCTGGGCCAGGTTCATCGCCAGCTCGGCAGTCAACAGGCCGTTAGCCAGGCCCCGGACACCATCTGTTCCAAATAATCTAGACATCGTGGACAAGTCTAGAGGATGGACACGCGCGGGCTTGAACCGACTGGTCAGCGTGACGCCGTCTTTGCTTGGCGGGAGCACAGCATTAAAGGCAGAAGCCCGCCCCACCAACAGTGGGACGGGCTTCTGCGTAAGCGGGTTTAGCGCTTGGAGTACTGCTGAGCCTTACGGGCCTTCTTGAGACCGGCCTTCTTACGCTCGATGACGCGGGCGTCGCGGCGCAGGTAACCGGCCTTCTTCAGGGTGGCGCGGTTGTTCTCGGTGTCGATCTCGTTCAATGAACGGGCGATGCCGAGGCGCAGGGCGCCGGCCTGGCCGGAGATGCCACCACCGTGGATGCGGGCAATGACGTCGTACGCGCCATCAAGATCGAGGATCTTGAAGGGCTCGTTGACGTCCTGCTGGTGCAGCTTGTTCGGGAAGTAGTTATCCAGCGCGCGGCCGTTGATGGTCCACTTGCCGGTGCCGGGGACGATGCGCACGCGGGCAACAGCTTCCTTGCGGCGGCCAACTGCGGCGCCGGCGACGGTCAGTGCCGGGCGCTCCTTCTTGGGCGCTTCTGCTTCTGCAGGACCGCTCTCCGAGGTGTAGCTGGTCGGGTTTTCCTCAGCCACAACGGCCTCGGTGGTCTCTTCGTTCTGAGCCACGATTCTCCTTGTATAGATAAGTTGTTTGGTGGCCAGGACTACTGGGCGACCTGGGAAATTTCGAACGTCTTGGGCTGCTGGGCGGCGTGCGGGTGCTCTGCACCGCGGTACACCTTCAGTTTGCCCAGCTGCTGTGCAGCGAGGGAGTTCTTAGGGAGCATGCCCTTGATGGCCTTCTCAACGGCGCGGACCGGGTTGGATTCCAGGAGTTCCGCGTAGTTGACGGAGGTCAGGCCGCCCGGGTAGCCGGAGTGGCGGTATGCGCGCTTCTGCTCCAGCTTGGCGCCGGTCAGGGCAACCTTCTCAGCGTTGATGATGATGACGAAGTCGCCCATGTCCATATGGGACGCAAAGGTGGCCTTGTGCTTGCCGCGCAGCAGGATTGCGGTCTGGCTCGCAAGACGACCAAGGACAACGTCTGTGGCGTCAATGACGTGCCACTGGCGGTTGATATCGCCGGGCTTCGGGGTGTACGTACGCACGGTTTTTGCCTCGTTCTTGTTCTGGCGTTCTTGTTTAGGTGTCACTCAAGCGTGTGCACCTACTATCTATGCGCTACCGGAACAGAGGTGAGGGCTCTATGTAACCAGTAATCCTGAGGTCCCGAATGTGCTCGTTGAGTAGTCATCCTGCAACCGGATTCTCAAGCGGGCACGCATCATCGAGAAAGGACACGCACAACGACTACCAATGTTAGCTTGAACCTGGCCTCAGGGTCAAAATGGGGTAGCCGGACACCCATGAGTAATTCCGCCGGCCCGACATAACAGGGGATGCAGTGACTACTTGGGGCGACGCTGGCTTAGCAGAACCACTTTTTGTGGCCGTCATCGGCCTGATAGGACTCATCGCCTCACCGTTGGCTGAGCTGCTTATCGCAAAGATGCTCCCCCGTGTCGGCCCGATGCCCGGTTGGGGAGCAAGGATCACGACGGCGGCGATCACCGGAGCCCTCAGCGGAGCCTTCGCACTCCGTGTGGGCGCCGACCCCGCACTGCCGGCCTTTGTACTTTTCGTCATTTTGGGTGTGCAACTGGCTCGAATTGACATCTCGCTGCATTTGCTGCCGGATCCGCTGGTTCTTTTGCTGCTAACAGGATGCCTTTTCTTACTTCTAGGGGCCGCCTTGAGCGGGGGACCCTGGTCCAGCCTCGCTCGCGCACTGGCCGGGACCGCAATTCTTTTCGTCATTTACCTGGCTCTGGCGTTAATTTCGCCAGCAGGCCTGGGAATGGGCGACGTTAAGCTCGCCGCACCCGTAGGCCTCTACTTGGGGTACCTAGGCTGGAGCCAACTCCTTTATGGCGGACTGCTGGGGTTCGTTCTCAATGGCGTTGTCACTGTTGTAGTGGTAGCGCGAAAGCGCAAAGAACGTACAGCAGAGGTGGCTCATGGGCCGTCAATGATCGGCGCCGCCGTGGGTATCGGGCTTTTGTTTTCCTAGTCCTGGAATCGGACACGACCCCAAGGCCAGGCTGCCCAGAGCAGCAATCCAAGTAGCAGCGCCTCCAACCGTCTGAGTAGTCGCGTACGGTTCCGAGTACGCGCTGAAAATACCAGGAAAAAAGTCGAGTACTACTACGCATTGTTGCGCTGAACGTCCGAATGCCAATCTCGTCTTAGCGAAGTCCAGCAAGCGCTAAGAAGTATGGGGCAGCTGGAAATTCGTTGAAATCAATTCACATCAAATTTCACCGAATCTAAGGAAAATAAAATGACTTCTCTCATGGTCTCAATGACTGCTTTCATCGCCGGCATCAAGGATCGCCTCGCTTCCGAAAAGGGCGCGACGATGGTTGAGTACGGCATCATGGTGGCTCTAATCGCGGTCATCGTCCTCGCAGCCGTCGGTCCGCTCGGCACCGCCATTCACGATATGTTCGTCGGCGTCACCGGCGCGCTCTAACCAAAAGCCTCGTTGGCCGGCTCTGCTAGCTCTTTGGCTCCAGAGCCGGCCAACTCCTTTTGAAGAAAAAGGGAGTCCAGAACTCTATTTAGTGGCATCGGGCCCGGGGAGACGGTTGTGCAACCGAAACAGAAAGAACGCGGCGCGGTAGCCGTGGAAATGGCTATGATTTTGCCGCTACTGCTTCTCATAGTTATGGGAACTATCGAATTCGGCCGGGTCCTTAATGTCCAAATCTCTATGACCCAGGCAGCACGTGAAGGCGCGCGATACGCAGCCATTCATTACAAGGACTCGAACTTGGATGTAAGAGCAGCGACGCTCGCTGCAGCGCCGTCACTCGCGGGTCTGCCCGTCGGGGTTACCCACAATGCTGGCAGCTGTACTAGTGGTGCCAACGTCACAGTCACGACCAAGGTGTCGCTGCCTTCCCTCTCCGGCTTTCTGGACGCCGGCTTTTTTGGGTCTCCTGGGATGTTTCCCATGACCCTCACCGGAAAAGGAGTCATGAGATGCGGCGGTTAGATCAGGTTCGGGCTCAATACGGGCATGGAGCGAAGGCCGAAAATTCCCAGCGGGGCGCCGCGAGCGTTATCGTGGCCATTCTTTTGGTGGTCCTCCTGGGCTTCTCGGCGTTGGCCGTCGATGTTGGTGCCATGTACGCGGAGAAAGCCCAGCTGCAAAACGGCGCGGATTCCGCCGCCCTGGCTGTGGCGAACCAATGCGCCAAGGGCGCTTGTGGCAACAGCACTGCGACAGGGCAGCTGTTTGCCAACAGCAACGCCAACGACGGCGCGAGCGGAGCCACCGTAACATTTCCCAGCGCCACCACCGTTCGAGTCGTAACCAAGGCCAGGGCAGCCGGCGCAACCGCGGACGGATTTTCCCTGTTCTTCGCCCGCGTAATGGGGTTCAACACCACCCAGATTGGCGCGACTGCCCAAGCCAAATGGGGGGCGCCTTCTGCAGCTACCACCCTGCCCTGGACATTCAGCGAGTGTGTTTTCAAGAAATACCTCAGCGCTACCCAACTCAATGAATTCAATTCGACCGGAACCTTCACGGGAAGTCCTACACCCACACACATTCTGCTCCGCTACGACACGAATGCCCCAGCGTACCCCGGCTGCGCCTCACAAAACGGCTACATGCCTGGTGGATTTGGTTGGCTGGATACGGACACAGGGTGCTCCACGGATGTCAATGTTGCAAACGCCGAAGTCGGCAGCAATCCGGGCAACGACCTACCCGCAGCTTGCCGCGATATGCCGGCCACCATAAAAGACTCACCGGTCCTCATCCCTGTCTACACATCTGCCGTTCAGAACGGTCAGAAGACAACTTATACGCTCAAGGGCTTCCTAGCGTTCCAGGTTACCGGTTATAAATTCGGCGGAGCCGTCCAAAGCCTCGACCCACTCGCCCCAGCCTGTAACGGCAACTGCCGCGGCATCCAGGGCTACTTCACCCGCTTTGTCTCCCTCCAGGAAGGGCTGACCACAACGAGCGGGACGCCCAACTACGGAGGCTCCGTAGTTTCACTCACTGAGTAGACACTGGCCTTATCCGCCGAACCGATGTACACAACTTTGGAAGGAGCAAGAAAGTGAAATCTCGCCTGCTGGGAGGCATTGCCGCACTATTGCTAGCAATCACCGGGACCATACTGCTGGCCGTTTACGTCCAGGCAGCCGATAGCAGGGCAGCCCAAGGGCTGAACCCTGTGAAAGTACTCGTCGCGAAGGAACACATTCCCGCCGGCACGAAAGTGGAGGATCTGGCCAGCAAGCTGAAGCTGGAGTCCCTGCCACAGTCAGCCGTACCGGCTGCCGCCCTGGAGAGCCTCGACGGCCACGCCGGCAAAGTCACATCCGCCAGCTTGGAGCCCGACGAACAGTTGCTGGCCGCCAAACTGTTGGATCCCAAGGAACTGGTTCCCGGGACTGTGCCGGTGCCGGATGGGCTGGAGGAAGTAACTTTCCTGCTGGCCCCGGAACGAATCCTGGGCGGCAGGCTCGAAGCCGGAGATGTCGTAACTGTTTACGGCTCTTTCAAGACTGAGGATGGAATTCCGGCTGACGCCAACGTGCCGGCGGAGGTCAAAGGTTGGAAGCAATCCACTGGTCTGCTCTTCCACGACGTTCTGGTGACAGCTGTCCAAAAGGCCGCCCCGGAAACAGCCAACTCGGGCTCTAATGGCTCCTCCGCCGATTCCGCGGTTGCCATGCCTAACGGCTCCGCTTTTGTCACCGTGGCAAGGAGCGATGCAGACGCCGCGAAAATGGTCTTTGGCGCTGAATTCGGAACACTGTGGCTCGCCAAGCAGACCGCCACGAGCACCAAATCGCAGCCTCCGGTCACTACCTTTGGTGGGCTGTACTGATGAGCCGGTTTGTTGCTATCACCGGGGTCCGCGACTTCGAATCCCGGGTGCGCCAAGCAGTATCCACCGCGCTACATGGCGAGCTGCAAACCCTGTCCCCGGAGGTTTTGTTCGGGGGGCCCGATGATGTCTTGGGACAGCTCACCGGCGCAGCGCCAGAAGTGCTGATCCTCGGTCCTGGAGTCAACGCGGAAGATGCACTCAAGCTGGCAACAGTGTTTGATCTGCAATTCCCCGAGATCAGTCTGCTCCTTGTCGCAGAGCCAACACCCGAGCTCGTTCTTCGTGCGATGCATTCCGGGATCCGCGATGTGGTCACCCCTGAAATTGAGACAAACGAGCTTCGTGTTCTTTTGGAGCGTGCCTGCTTGGCATACGCCAGCCGCCGCCGAGGGATGGCACTGCCCACGGATCCTGGTCAAGAGCGGGGCCGCGTAATAGCCGTCATGTCGCCCAAAGGAGGTGTAGGTAAGACCACCGTTGCAACGAACCTGGCGATCGGTTTGGGCAAAGTGGCGCCGATGAGCGTGGTGATCGTTGATCTTGACCTGCAGTTTGGCGATGTTGCATCAGGATTGTTGCTCGAACCCGAGCATTCGATCACGGACGCCGTTCACGGAACAGCCTCGCAGGACTCGATGGTCCTCAAAGCGTTCTTGACCGTGCACCCCGCGGGAATCTATGCTCTCTGCGCCCCAAGGACCCCCGCGGAATCGGATTACATTACAGGGGAGCATGTGAGCCGGCTCCTTGACCAGTTGGCAAGCGAATTCAAATACGTCATTGTGGACACCGCGCCGGGCCTGGGCGAGCACGTGCTGGCAACGTTGGAGCGGGCTACCGATGGGGTGTGGGTGTGCGGCATGGACGTTCCGAGCGTGCGCGGGTTGCACAAGTGCTTCGGGGTTCTGAGGGAGCTGCAATTACTGCCGCAGGGCCGTCATACAATCCTTAATTTCGCGGACCGTAAAAGCGGACTGTCGGTCCAGGACGTAGAGGCCACCATAGGAGTCCCCGTGGACGCAATAATTCCACGGTCAAGGACCCTGCCCTTCTCCACCAACCGGGGCGTACCCGTCCTCCAAGCATCCACCAGGGATGCGGCTTCGAAGGGGCTGAAAAAACTAGTGGACCGGTTCGACCCAGAGTGGGTAGCTTCCTCTCGCAATAAATTGCACCGAAGGGTGGTTGTGTCATGAAACTTTCAGATCGGCTCGCCAAGTCACAGAGCACTTCCACCCCCGCAATTGACACAAGCCACGGCTTACAGGCTGTACCCGAGCCAGCCATTCCACCTTCCCCGCCGGAAGCCTCCGGTTACGCTTCGGCAAGCCCGCCGCTGGCTCCGCTCTCCCTTGGGGGCATTCCCGTTGCCACACCCACCGACGCCCTCGCCGGGCTCAAGCAACGAGCCGCCCTGGCCCTGTTCCAGCGGCTGGGAACACGCTTCGGAGACACAACCTCTTCGGAGGAAGAACTGCGCGCTATAGCGGTTGACGAACTTTCGGCGGTCATCGACGAGGAGCAGGTACCGCTGTCCCCCGAGGAACGGCGCAGGCTCATCCGGGAAATCGCAGACGAGGTCATGGGATTCGGCCCACTCCAGCGGCTGCTCGAAGACCCTTCGGTCACTGAGATCATGGTCAACAAGTTTGATCAGATCTACATAGAACGTAACGGCCGTTTGTCTCTAACGGGATCGCAGTTCAGTTCCGACGACCACCTGCGCAAGGTTATCGAACGGATCGTTTCCAAAGTAGGCCGACGCATTGATGAATCGTCGCCGCTGGTGGACGCCCGGCTCGAAGACGGTTCGCGCGTGAATGCCATCATTCCGCCCTTGGCTGTAAATGGCCCATCACTGACGATCAGGAAGTTCAGCAAGGTTCCGCTGACAGTAAAAAATCTCATTGACTGGGGCTCGCTGACCCCCGAAATGGCTGAACTGCTGAGCGCCTGTGTTCGGGCCCGGCTTAACGTCATAGTCTCCGGCGGAACCGGCACGGGTAAAACTACCCTCCTGAACGTGCTCTCGTCGTTCATCCCCGAGGATGACCGCATTGTCACCATAGAGGACGCGGTGGAGCTTCAGCTTCAGCAAGAGCATGTAGTCCGGTTAGAAAGCCGCCCTCCCAACATTGAAGGGAAAGGCGCCGTGGGCATCCGGGAGCTCGTCCGGAATTCGCTACGTATGCGGCCTGACCGGATCATTGTGGGGGAAGTACGCGGCGGCGAGTCCCTGGACATGTTGCAGGCAATGAACACTGGTCACGACGGATCACTGTCCACCGTCCACGCGAACTCGCCACGGGATGCCATCGCCCGGCTTGAGACGCTTGTGCTCATGGCCGGGATGGACCTTCCGCTGCGTGCTATCCGTGAGCAAGTCTCCTCGGCCGTGGACCTCATTATCCAAGTCACCAGGCTGAGGGACGGTAGCCGGCGGGTTACGCACGTTACAGAGGTGCAAGGAATGGAGGGTGACATTGTCACACTGCAGGATGCATTCCTCTTCGACTACTCAGCAGGCGTTGATCAGCACGGAAGATTCCTCGGCAAGCCGATCCCCACGGGTATTCGGCCGCGGTTTCTGGACAGGTTCGCGGACCTTGGCATAGCTATTCCCCCTGCTATCTTCGGTACGCCGATTTCAGTGGGGAGGGGGTAGCAGTGGACTCACCGGCTCTTTTTGTCGCGGCAGTCGCGTTATGCTTCGGTGCCCTCCTTGTCCTTGTCCTTGTTGTCCTTAAGCCTCGCTTCACTCCAATTCCCGTGGAACGCCGTCGACCCCATGGCGGTCCGGATAGAACTGCGCTAGGCCGGGCCTCGGAGTCGGCGACAAAATTGATGGGCGGATTCCTCGGCAAATCCGGGGGTCCCTATAACCAGGACCTGCTCTACAACGCGGGCGTAAAGCTGACCCCGGCCGAATTCTCGGTTTTGGTGGCCACTGCTGCCTTTTTGGTCGGGTTGCTTGGCGGGCTGCTTAGTAGCCCGCTTATCGGAACGATGCTGGCGCTTGCCACCCCGCTGGGAGCACGTATGGTCTTGGCATTCCGCCGGGACAAGCGACGTGGCCAGTTCGACGCCCAACTATCGGGCACCATTCAAGTGCTCATCGGCGGACTCCGCGTGGGCCACAGCGTGATGCGCACCATTGAGGCCGCCGCTCACGAATCCGACGCACCCACCTCCGAAGAACTCAACAGAATTGTCAACGAAACCCGGATCGGCAAGGACGCCCGGGAGGCCATCGAGGACGCCGCAAATCGGATGGACAGCGAAGATTTCAGGTGGATCGGCCAAGCTATCCAGATCAACCGAGAAGTTGGCGGTGACCTCGCGGAGGTGCTGGAACAGGTGGCGGGTACAATCCGGGAGCGCAGCGAAATCAAGGGCCATGTGAGATCCCTGAGCGCTGAAGGCAAAATGTCGGCCTACATCCTGATGGCTTTACCTGTCGGTGTCGCGATGTTCGTCAGCATGATCAATCCCGGCTACTTGAATGTATTCGTAGAAAAACCCATTGGTCACGTGATGATGGTCGTCAGTATCCTGATGTTCGCCATTGGTGGTTTTTGGATGAGCCGCATCATCAAGATCAAGTTCTGAGGACCCGCCATGACTACACTCGCTTGGATAATCATCGCTACAGTAGTTCTCCCCCTCACATACTTCGCGTGGTCCCTGGTGACCCTCGACCGCGGAGGGGCCTTGGCGGTTCAGAGCAACCTCGCCCGCGGATTCAACCTGGGCGCCGCCAGCTCCGCTCAACGTCCACCAGTTCTCCTCGGAATCTCCAAACGGCTTACCCCTGGAAGCTACGAAGCGAAACTCGATCGCTGGCTGTCGATGGCCGGGCGCCCAACCTCCATGCCGCTGGCAAAGCTGATCGTGGCCAAACCACTACTGGCATTTGCCGGCGCGGTGGCAGGAATCCTGCTCCTGGCGAACTCGTTCACATCCGCGAATATAGCCCTCGCTGTTTTTATTACCTCGTTGTCGTACTTCCTGCCCGATCTGCTGGTATACAACAAAGGCATAAAGCGGCAAGAGGCCATAGAACTTGAATTGCCCAACACGCTGGACCAGATGCTGATTTCCGTGGAGGCGGGACTGGGGTTTGAATCCGCTATGGCCCGGGCAGGGTCCTCCGGCGATGGTCCATTAGCCCAAGAACTAATGCGCACGCTACAGGACATACAGGTGGGCCGGCCGAGACAGGAAGCCTACGAAGCTTTGGCGGATCGATCTTCGGTCCCGGACTTGCGAGGTTTTGTGCGGGCTGTAATACAGGCTGATAAGTACGGAATTGGTATCGCGAAGGTCCTCCGGACCCAAGCAAAGGACGCTCGGGTGAAGCGTCGCCAGCGAGCAGAAGAAAAGGCCATGAAGCTTCCAGTAAAGGTACTCTTTCCGCTAATTTTCTTTATTTTCCCCGTGCTGTTCATCGTCCTGCTCGGGCCTGCAGCGATCAACATTATCGAGGCCCTCTCGTAGGCGTGCTGCGACCTACAGCTGTGGCAGAACAGTAAGCGCGCCAATCGGCGCCCCAAATGCCGGACCCCCTCGGAACCCAGAACCGAGGGGGTCCGTTTGTGTGCCCAGGTATTGCCTATCCACGCCTGAGCGCAGTATTCCGCGAGTGAATACGCAGGAAACGCGCAGCCGGAGAAGTCTTTGCGCAGGAAGCTACAAGTTCTCATCAGCATGGCGTCAAGCGTTGCTAGTTTCGTATCTGAGCTGGTGCAGGGCCAGCCAACCGAACTCGCTCAGGAGTCCAAATGCTTTCTCTCCACACCAACCTCATGATCCGCCTTCGCAGTGAAGAAAAGGGTGCCACCGCCGTCGAATACGGCATCATGGTCGCACTTATCGCTGTCGCCATCATCGTCGCCGTCACCCTTCTTGGAACCACCCTCACAGACATGTTCAATAGCACCGCCTGCAGCGTCAAGGGCGGCACTATGTCCACAGCCACGGCAACGGCGGCCGCCGCCTGCTCCAAGTAGTAGGGCACAGCCATAAGAATGGCGGCGGCATTCAAGCCGCCGCCACTCCACTTTCCCACACCAACCTGACCTGACTGAAAGGCAGCATCATGTCCAGGGCATCCGAGCGTGGAGCTGTCGCGGTCGAGTTTGCGATCGTGGCGCCCCTCCTCGTCATGCTGCTCCTGGGCATCATGGAGTTCAGCCGGGCCTACAACGCCCAGGCCACACTCTCCGCCGCCGCCCGCGAAGGGGTCCGGGTCATGGCCATCTCCGGCCAGCAGACGTTGGCAATTGCGGCAGCCAAGAATGCTGCGATATCGCTCCAGCCAGCATTGACCGATGCCAACATCACTTTCGGCAGCGCGACATGCAGTCCCAACGCCCAGATGACTATCAATATCACTTACACCCTGTCCACCATGACAGGCATTGCGGGCCCCTTCGCCATGACGGGCAAAGGGGCCATGTTATGCGGCGGCTGACACGCAGAAAGCACGACGGCGAACGCGGCGCAGTGAGCGTCATCGTCGCCCTGATGCTGGTCGCGCTCCTGGGCTTCGGAGCCATGGCTGTGGACGTGGGCATGCTCTACTCCGAACGCACCCAGCTGCGCAACGGGGCCGACGCGGCCGCCCTTGCCATCGCCCAAAAGTGTGCCAAGAGCGCCACCGATCCTGACTGCTCCAACACATCATCGTTGGCGGCTGGTTTCGCCAACAGCAATGCCAACGACGGCCTCAGCAACGTCAAGTCAATTTTGCTGGACAAAACGGGTGGCACCGTGACTGTCACGGTGGGCTCCCAAGAAGCAGGCCATACCCCCAACCAGGTATCCCTCTTCTTCGCCCGCGTCTTTGGCCTCAATGCCACCGAAGTCAACGCCCCTTCGACAGTCCAGTGGGGCAGTCCGGTGAAGGGCACCACCGCGTTTCCCATCACCGTATCCATCTGCCAGGTCCGCGGCCAAACTGGCGTGATGCAGCTTCTGCGCCTGCATGGGACCGGGGCCAATCCCGGCTGCTTCTACGGACCGTCCGGCGCCGCCGTCGAGGGCGGGTTCGGTGGCCTCAAACAGGATTCCGGCCAGTGCGGCGCGTTCATTGACATCGCCAAGAGCATGGCCAACGGCGACACCGGCAACAACCCCCCGCCCAACTGTGAGGCCACGCTGAACTCCTGGGCGGCGGATATGAACGCAGGCAAGGACGTCATTGTTTTGCTGCCCATTTTCAATAAAGTGACCGGCACAGGAAACAACGCAGTCTTCGGACTCACCACCTTCGCCGCATTCAAAGTCGCCGGGTGGAAGGTTGGCAATACGGGACTTCCATACACCTTCCGCAACAGATCGCCTGATGTCCCGGCCGCTTTCGAGTGCAAGGAACCGTGCCGGGGCATCATCGGAACATTCGTCAAATACGTATCCTTGGCCAACGGCTACACCTTGGGCCCAGTGAACCCGGACGGCGCGACCGTCGTCGCGTTTAGCAGTTAAACCATGCAGCACCATGATTTTGATACACACAGGAGCGCTCAGTGAAGTCACGTTTGTTGGCAGGAGTGGTGGCAGTCTTGCTGGCCATCGTCGGGGCGGTGATCGTTGTCAGCTACGCCCAAGGCGCGGACCAGCGAGCTGTCCAGAACCTTGATCCTGTGGGCGTCCTGGTGGTCAGCAAGGCTGTGCCGGCAGGCTCCTCCGTCGACACCTTGATGGCAGCGGTGGCGCTACAGCAGCTGCCCGGCACCGCCGTCGCAAAAACCGCCTTGAATACCCTGGACGGCTCGGGCGGAAAGGTCACCTCCGCAGATCTCGTCCCCGGCGAGCAGCTGCTGGCCGAACGCCTAGTCTCCCCCGAAGAACTAAAGTCCTCGGGCTCCGTGCCGGTGCCCGCGGGCCTACAGGAAATCTCTTTCCAGCTGGAGCCGCAGCGCGTCGTCGGTGGACGCGTGACGCCAGGTGATCATGTTGGCATTTTCATCTCCATGCCCACCGGCGGCATCGAAGCAAAGTCGGATAAGGAAACCGTCCAGCTGTCCATCCACAAGGCCCTTGTCACCGCCGTCCAGCGAGCGCCGGAAGGAGCTGCCGCAAAGCCGGCACCTACGGCAACCGACGCGCCGGCCCCAGATCCCCGTGACGTGAACCTTCCCACCGGGCTACTGATGGTCACCGTCGCGGTGGATGACATCAACGCGAACAAGATCGTGTTCGCTGCCGAGTACGCTTCCATCTGGCTCAGCAGGGAACCCCTTGACGCCAAGGACAGCGGACCGCGCATCATGATCCGGCCGGACGTCTACAAATGAGCCGCTTCGTCCTCATCACCCCTGACGTGGACTTCGACTCCCGTCTCCGCCAGGCAGTCGCCGGCGGTCTGCAGGGCGGCGTGCAGACCTTCTTCACCAGCCTGCTGCCCGCTGACCCGCACCAACTCTTTGCCAGCCTGGACCAGGAGCAGCCCGAGGTCCTGATTCTGGGACCTGAAGTCCCTTTGGACGAAGCCCTTCGGTTCGCCACCGTCTTGAACGTCAGCTTCCCGGATCTCAGCGTCATTGTGGCTGCCGAACCCGAGCCCGACTTCCTCCTACACGCCATGCGGGCAGGCATCAAGGACATAGCCTCCCCCGATTCGGATGCCGCCCAGCTACGGGTCCTCCTGGAGCGCGCCAGCCAGTCCTTGGCCAGCCGCAACCGCACGCTCGCGCCCCAGCAGGTGCCTGAAGGCAACAAAGGCTTGGTGATCGGCGTCTTCTCGCCCAAGGGCGGCGTAGGCAAAACCACTATCGCCACCAACATCGCCATCGGGCTGGGAAAAATTGCCCCGATGAGCGTGGTAATTGTCGACCTCGACCTCCAGTTCGGGGACGTCGCTTCAGGGCTCTACTTGGAGCCGGAGCACACAGTGACGGACGCCGTTTCCACGGCCGCGAGCCAGGATTCCCTGGTCCTCAAGGCGTTCCTCACGGTGCATCCGGGCAGCATCTACGCCCTTTGCGCTCCCCCCACCCCCGTCGATGCGGACGAGATCACACCCGACCAGATCACCCGGCTGATCGAGCAGCTGTCAGAGCAGTTCCAGTACGTGGTGGTGGATACGGCGCCGGGGCTGCCCGAGATCGGGCTGGCAGCCATGGAAAAGTGCACCGATGTGGTCTGGGTCAGCGGCATGGACATCCCCAGCGTGCGTGGCCTCCGGGCGGGGCTGGATATCCTGCGCCGGCTGGACATCCTTCCCGAGACCCGGCACGTGGTGCTGAACATGGCGGACGCCAAGAATGGCCTCACGGTTCAGGACCTGGAATCAACCATGGGCGCGCCCGTTGACGTAAGCATCCCGCGGTCCCGCGCGGTGGCCCTTTCCACGAACCGCGGTATCCCCGTACTCCAGGAGCAGGTCAAAGACCCTGCGACCAAAGGGCTCAATCAACTCGTCGAACGGTTCAACCCTGCGTGGCGGGCAAAGTCCCAGCGCAAGCTGCACCGAAGGGTAGTGGTCTAGATGAAACTTTCAGAGCGCATCAGCGCTGCCGAGGCAAAAACCCCGACCGGACAACACGCGGTTCCGGTCAGGGCTTCGTCCCCCACCCTGGAGCTGCCGCGTCCGGAAGTCCCCGCCCCGCGGGTGCAGTGGTTTGACCAGACTTTGGAACAACGTACGACGACGGCGGCACCGCCTGCCGCGGTCGTCGTCGCCGACCATCCGGAGGAGATGAGAGTAAAACCCCAGCAACCGGTGGACGCTTTTGCCGCCCTCAAAGAGAGAGCTGCCACTGCCCTTTTTGAGCACCTCGGCGCCCGGTTCAGCGACTCAGCCATTACCGAACAGGAGCTGAAGTCGTCTGCCAAGGACGAACTCACCCGGATCATCGATGCCGAACAGGTACCGCTCTCCCCCGAGGAACGCAAGCGCCTGGTCCAGGACGTGGCCGATGATGTCCTGGGCTACGGCCCGCTGCAGCGGTTGCTGGATGATCCTGAGGTCACCGAAATCATGGTCAACCGCATGGACCAGATCTACGTGGAGCGTAAAGGCCATCTCACTTTGGCGGATTCCCGGTTCAGCTCCGAGGAGCACCTGCGCAAGGTCATCGAACGCATCGTGTCGAAAGTGGGCCGCCGCATCGACGAGTCCTCGCCCCTCGTGGATGCCCGGCTGGAAGACGGCTCGCGTGTCAACGCAGTGATCCCGCCCCTGGCCGTGGGCGGATCATCGCTGACCATCCGTAAGTTCAGCAAGGTGCCCCTCACCGTCCGCAACCTCATCGATTTCGGCACGTTGACGCCGGAAATGGCGGAACTGCTGAACGCTTGCGTCAAGGCCAAACTCAACATCATCGTGTCCGGCGGAACCGGTACCGGCAAAACCACGCTGCTGAATGTCCTGTCTTCCTTCCTGCCGGCAAACGAACGGATCGTGACCATCGAGGATGCTGTTGAGCTCCAGATCCAGCAGGACCATGTGGTTCGGCTCGAGAGCCGCCCGCCCAACACCGAAGGCAAAGGTGAGGTGACTATCCGCGAACTCCTCCGGAACTCGTTGCGTATGCGCCCGGACCGCATTGTGGTGGGTGAGGTCCGCGGCGGTGAATCACTTGACATGCTCCAGGCCATGAACACCGGGCACGACGGCTCTCTGTCCACGGTGCACTCCAACTCACCGCGCGACGCCGTCGCCCGTCTGGAAACGCTCGTGCTGATGGCCGGAATGGACCTGCCGTTGCGGGCCATCCGCGAGCAGATAGCCTCCGCCGTCAACCTTATTGTCCAAATCTCGCGCCTGCGCGACGGGTCCCGGCGCATTACTCACGTGACCGAAGTGCAGGGTATGGAAGGCGACATTGTGACCCTCCAGGATGCCTTTGTCTTCGACTACTCTGCCGGTGTGGACGCCCACGGGCGTTTCCTTGGCAAGCCCGTGGCCACCGGAATCCGGCCGCGGTTCATCGATCGTTTCGAGGACCTGGGGATCCACGTTTCGCCGGCGGTGTTCGCCGCTCCAGCGGGCGCCGCCACTGCCGGCGACGGGAGGGGCTAGGCGATGCTCATTATTTTGGGAGCGACATTCCTCTTCCTTGCCCCTCTCCTGGTGGGCGTGGCGCTGGTGCTGCCGCGAACCCCCGACATAGCGCTCGACCGGCGCCGCCCTTATGAGTCGGAGCCGCCGTCAGGCCTTACCCGGCTGGCCGGCACCACGGTGAGGGCCCTGGACCGATTCCTGGCGACCCGGAACGTTCGGCTTTATAGCCGCGACGCACTGGAAACTGCGGGGATCCGGCTGAGCCAGGCTGAGTTCATGGTGCTGGTCATTGCCGGCGCCACTGTGGGCGCGTTGGTAGGGCTGGTGATCGATGTACCCTTTGTCTCCGTCCTCTTGGTCATCCTGGCGCCCGCCATTGGGCACGTCCTGCTGGGGTTTCTGGCCGGCAAACGGCGGGCCAAGTTCGATCAGCAATTGGGTGACACGCTTCAACTGCTGTCCGGCGGGCTGCGGGCCGGACACAGCATTCTTCGGGCCGTCGATGCGGCCGCGTCCGAGTCTCAGAGCCCCACGTCCGAAGAGATGCGCCGCGTCATCACCGAGACCAGCTTGGGCCGCGATCTGCTGGATTCATTGACTGACACGTCGGAGCGTATGCGCAACGAGGACTTCGTCTGGATCGCCCAAGCCATCCAGATCAACCGCGAAGTGGGCGGAAACCTGGCGGAAGTCCTGGACCAGGTGAACGAAACCATCCGCGAGCGCAGCGAGATCAAGGGGCACATCAAGTCGCTGGCCGCGGAGGGCAAGTTTTCCGCTTACATCCTCATTGCCATGCCGATAGGGATCGTGCTGATGCTGATGACGGTCAGCCCCGGTTACATGAACTCGATGTTCACCCATCCGCTGGGGTGGGGCATGATCGGGGCTTCGGTCATCCTCATGACGATCGGCAGCCTGTGGATGCGCAAAATCATCGACCTGAAGTTCTGAGGCGGCAATGAGTCCGTTGATAGTTTCCTCGCTCCTGCTGGTTTCTCTGCCTCTCGGCTACCTGGCATGGGCAGTCCTCTCCGTGGACCGGAAGGCGCGGACTGCCACAGTAGCCATCCTGAACCGGGGGCGACGGGTCGCCGACGCACCTGAGAAGACATCCGCAGATCTGCTCGCCGGAATTGGCTACCGCCTGACGCCCCCGGCCTACGTCCGCAAACTGGACAGACTCCTGGCACTGGCCGGACGGCCAAATAGCTGGCCGCTGAGCCGAATCCTGACAGCCAAGCCGGCGCTGGGCCTTGTGGGAGCCTCGCTGTTTTTTCTGATCAGCACGAGCAGCCCTCAGCCCATGATGAAGCTCGCGGGCATTTTCCTCCTCTTCCTGGGCTATTTCATTCCGGACCTGATGCTGTACAGCAAAGGCCTGGAGCGTCAGACGGCCATGCAGCTGGAACTGGCCAACACCCTTGACCAGATGCTGATTTCCGTAGAGGCGGGTCTCGGCTTCGAGGGGGCGATGGCCCGGGCCGGCGAAAACGGCAACGGACCTTTGGCGGACGAACTGGTCCGCACTCTGCAGGACATGCAGGTGGGCCGCAGCCGCCGCGAGTCCTACCAGGCGCTTGCGGAGCGCACCAGCATCCCGGAGCTGCGAAGCTTTGTCCAAGCGGTGGTACAGGCGGACACCTACGGCATCGCCATCAGCCGCGTCCTGCGGATCCAGGCCAAAGTCATGCGGGTAAAACGCCGCCAGCGTGCCGAGGAAAAGGCCATGAAACTGCCCGTGATGATCCTGTTCCCACTGCTGTTCTTCATCTTTCCCGTGCTCTTCATCGCCATTCTGGGTCCCGCGGTTATCAACACGGTTGTCACTTTCAGCGGGCAATGACTGCTTTAAAGCGCAAAGTCAGGGATGACTCAAGGTTTCCACAGGATCTACTTAAGACAGGCTCTCACGTTTCTACAGGAAGTAGCCTTGAAGCATGGATAGTCCACCACTCCCCTTCAGCAGCGGGGATGTCCCTGCCCAGCCGTCGGCTGCGGGGGCTGCTGCGGGCGTGGGATCGGGCCCGCCGACTACAGGAGAAAATACCCTGCGCTGGGTCGACCCGGACATCCTGGCGGAGTTGGAAGAAGAACTCGACGGCCCCGAACTTGCCCTTGGATTCGCCCGAGACTACGCGTCTTTGTGGGACCAACGCTTCAGCCGGCTTGCGGCAGCGGTCCACACCGAAGACCGCCCCGCTGCGTTGGACGCCGTTATCAGCCTGCGGATCGCTTCAGCCATGGTGGGCGGGACCCGGTTGTCCGTATTGGCCCAAGCCCTGGAGGAAGCCATCCGCAGCAGGGACTTCGTCCAAGGCCAAGGTCTCCTGGCAATCGTGGCTGAGCACGGCGGGCATACAGTCTCAGAGCTCCAGGCAAGCTACATCCTCAAAAACGACTAGTGATCGGTTCCCGGCCAGCCCTGTAGGTCGGTCCTCTTCGGTGCGAGCCGGTAGCCCACCCCCCGCACGGTCTGCAGCCAGCGCGGTGCCAGCGGATCTTCCCGCAGCTTGCGGCGAAGGTTCCCCACGTGGACTTCCACAGCCCGCTCGTCTGCCTCACTGATGTAGGCATCCGCCTCATAAAGGTCACCCCGGACCGCCCGCACCAGATCGGATCTCGTACACACCGCCCCCTCGCCCCGGAGCAAAATGTGCAGGAGATCGAACTCGCTGCGCGTGAGCCCGAGATTGACCTCACCAATCGCCACCGTGCGGGTGCGGTAATTCAAAATGAGCCCATTGTGCTGGATAACCCCCTGGTGGGTGAAGGTTGCCGGCGCGGCCGGAGGGGAAGCCCACGAAGCAGCCTGCGGCGGACTGGTGACCTCATGCCGCGGCCGCCGCATCATAGCCGCCACCCTGGCCCGAAGTTCACGCGGCCGGAAGGGCTTGGCGATGTAGTCATCGGCTCCCGCGTTCAGGGCCGAGAGCAGATCGGGTTCCTCTGTCCGGCCGGTCAGCATGACTACATAAGCATCACTGAAATTGCGGATCCGGCGCAGAACCTCAAAACCGTCAATGTCCGGAAGGCCGATGTCCAGCGTGACCACCTGGGCTTTGTTGTGCCGTACCGCCTCGACGCCTTCCCGGCCCTCGGCAGCGGTATGCACCTCAAAGCCAGCCTGACTCAGGATTCCCTCCAGGAGATTCCGTACATCAGCGTCGTCTTCAATTACTACTGCTACGCCAAGATATTCCATGTCTATCCCTGTTGCCAGGTGGAAGAGGTCCCCATCAGCCCAGCGCCAATCCCTCGTCCACTCCAACTCTTTACACGCTACAAGTATGAACGGCGGATGACACGCCTTTCCGCATTTAGTTTTGAAAAGTCAATTACGATGACAACACAGCACACTAAGATTCGTAGGGCTGATTAGCTCAGTGTTCAGATATTCTGCTGCATCAATTTCATTGGTGACGGAGTGGGGGCCGTCAGGAAAGTTGGAGACCCCGCATGGCTCGACGTCCCTCGCCCAAGGGAGTTGCCCTCTACTTCAGAAACCTCGGCCCCCGCACCCAGGTTGCCTTGTGCCAGCTTCCGCTGTCCCTGATTGTCACGGTCATTGGCGTGATGACACCCGTCGGCTGGCCATCGCTGCTGGGCAGCCCCCTCTACATGGCCGGGATCGCCCTTCCCATCATTCTTTTCGGGGCGTGTTTCCTGACGCCATGGGAGCGGATGCCAGACAGCTCCTATCTGCTGATTCCGGTCCTTGACCTGCTTGCGATCGGGCTCCTCCGGAACAGTGCCACAACCCTGCTCCCAGGACTCGTGGTTTTGGTCGTCTTCCCGGTCATTTGGTTGGCCGCCTCGGGGTTGCTGGTCCGTTCCAGCCTCTTACTGTGCGCAGTAGGGCCATTCTTCATCATGTTGCCGTCCGCCGCCGGAAAATTCCCGGTCATGACGGCAACGGACCTTACTCCACTCGTCCTTTTCCCGCTGGTGATGCTTGCTGTTTCACTCGCAATCCGCTTCGCCAGCGTCAATATTCGCGCCCAGCAGCGCGAGCTGCAAACCTTGAGCGAGGAACTACGGGAGCTGCTGGCCGCGAGCCAGGAACGCGAGAAACTGCTGATGACCATCCTGGACGCTACCGATGTCGGCATTGTCGCCGTCGATTCGAAC
Source organism: Pseudarthrobacter sp. AB1 (assembly GCF_014926485.1). NCBI lineage: Bacteria > Bacillati > Actinomycetota > Actinomycetes > Micrococcales > Micrococcaceae > Pseudarthrobacter > Pseudarthrobacter sp. AB1. Next base: position 53,668 of record NZ_PZKO01000055.1, on the reverse strand, counting down.
GGTGACCAACTGCTGGCCAATGACATGATGCGGCGATGGCAGCAGAACGCCGCAGCCGCCGGCGTCCTGCGTGCTGACCACAGCGAAGAGCTGGTCTTCGCCCAGGACAAGATCACTCCCCTGCCGCCGGACAAACGTCCCCTCCGGCGCGCCATCGAAGGCGAATCTTTCGCCGACTATCTCGTGTGGATCGGTAAGGGCCCCCAACAGCGCGCGGTGTCTACCGCCGCCAGGCCGTTAATGGACGACGGCGGCCGCCTCACCGGAGCGGTGGTTGTCTTCAGCGACGTGACGGGGATGGTTGAAGCCATGGCCGCGAACGAGGAACTGGTCTCCAACGTCTCCCACGAATTCCGGTCCCCGCTCAATTCCATCCTGGGCAACATCGACCTGGTACTCGAGGCCGGCGACGGGCTTCCCGCCATTACACTCCAGCGGCTGGACGTGGTGCAGCGCAACTCCGAACGGCTGCTTGCCCTGGTCTCTGACCTGACGCTCGAGGCGTCCGCCGCCCTGAATGTCCACCCGAAACGCACCGACATTTCCGGACTCGTGGAGACCAGCATCGGCTCAGCCCAGGCATACGCGGAACGGGCAGCCGTAGCGCTGATGGCCGACGTTCCCTCGCCGCTCTGGGCCCACGCCGACCCGCTGCGGATCGGCCAGGCACTGGACAATGTGGTGTCCAACGCCATCAAGTACTCCCCCAACGGCGGCACTGTGACTATCAGCGCGGCCAGCACCGGAGACTGGGTCAAGCTTGTTGTCCAGGACACCGGTATGGGCATGGCGCCAGAGGATGCGGCCAAGGTCTTCAGCCGGTTCTTCCGCACCGAGTCTGCCCGGGACGCAGCCATCCCCGGAGCCGGGCTGGGCCTTGCCATCACCAAGACCATCATGGAACGCCACGGCGGGGCCATCGCCTGCGCCAGTGCCCTGGGCGGGGGCAGCACGTTCACCATGACCCTGCCCGTCGAATCCAACCCCGGTGGTTGAGCCCGTCGAAACCCAAGCCCGGTGGTTGAGCCTGTCGAAACCCAAGCCCGACGAAACCCCCAGCACCGGTTTTCCACATAAAGCATCCTCCCACTCGTAGGGCCGCCGACTGCGCTGCAGAATCGTCTCATGCCATTCGCGTATATGCTCCGCTGCTCAGACGGCTCCTACTACGTGGGCAGCACGGTGAATATCGAAATGCGTCTCGCGCAACATCAATCGGGTGAAGGGGCCGCCTACACGCGCCGCCGACGGCCGGTGGAGCTCGTTTGGATTGAAGAGTTCAGCCGTGTTGACCAGGCGTTTGCGCGGGAGAAGCAGGTTCAAGGCTGGAGCCGCGCGAAGCGGGAAGCGCTTATGTCAGGGCGGTACGGCGACTTGCCGGGGCTTTCGGCCGCTCCTGGCAGGCCAACGATTCCGTAGGGTTTCGCCAGGCTCAACCACCGGACCGCCACTCGGTTTCGACAGGCTCAACCACCGAGCTCTGTTTCGACAGGCTCGGTTTCGACAGGCTCAACCACCGGAGCTCAATGCTTGCGGACTGCCCTCGTCAGTTCGGCGCGGGCCGGCATCTCGTCGTCGGACGGGTAGGCAACTTCTTCCAGGACGAGCGGGTGCGGGGCGGCCAGGACGGACTTCGCGTCCCGTTTTTTGGCCAGCAACCGCTCATGCATCCAGCCCGGCTCCTCGATTCCCTCGCCCACGAACAGGGCCGAGCCAACCAGTGAGCGAACCATGTTGTGGCAGAACGCGTCGGCCTGGACGGTGGCCACGATGACTCCGTCCTCACCGCGGTGGAACTCGAAGCGCTGCAGCTCGCGGATGGTGGTGGCGCCGTCCCGCGGCTTGCAGTATGACAGGAAGTTCTGCAGCCCAAGCAGCGGCGCGGCGCCGGCGTTCAACAGGTCCACGTCCAAGGGGCTTTGGTGCCAAAGCGTGAAGTACCGTTCGAGCGGATCCCACAGGGCGGGACCGTCAGCGATGCGGTAGCTGTACCGCCGCCACAGCGCGGAGAACCTGGCATCGAACCCCACGGGCGCCAAGGACACGAGGTGAACCTCGATAGCCCCCGTCAAGTTCCCCAGCCCGCGGCTGAGGGCGCCACGAATCCGCCTTAGGAACGCGACGGCGGGATCCAGTTCGTGCCCGCGCGGCAGTTTCAGCCACTCGGCCTCGGTCAGGTCCAGGTGGACCACCTGGCCGCGGGCGTGCACGCCCGCGTCGGTACGTCCCGCCACGGTGACCCGGATGGGCCGGCGGATCAACAACGCCAGCGCCTCTTCCAGGATCCCTTGGACGGTGCGCAATCCCGGCTGCACTGCCCACCCATTGAAGGGGCCGCCGTCGTACGATAAATCAAAGCGGACACGCAAAAACCCGCCGCCCCCCAAAACGGGGGCAGCGGGTTTTTGGTCGTTCATAGACATAAGTCTATGCGACGGAGTTGGCGAATTACTTCGCTTCGTTCTCGTCCTTGTTCTTAGCGGCGGGAGCCTTAGCAGCCTTCTTAGCGGCCGGAGTTTCTTCGGTGGCGGCTTCCTCAGCGGCTGGAGCCTCTTCGGTTGCAGCTTCCGTCTCAACTTCAGCAGCTTCGGTCTCGGTTTCGGCAGGCTCAACAACCGGAGCTTCTTCAGCAACCGGAGCTGCCTTTGCGGCGGCCTGGGTAGCCTCGGCCACAACAGCCTGCTTGGCGGAAACCGGCTCGAGAACCAGTTCGATGACAGCCATGGGAGCGTTGTCGCCCTTACGGTTGCCGATCTTCGTGATGCGGGTGTAGCCGCCGTTGCGGTTCTCCACTGCCTGTGCAATGTCGGTGAACAGCTCGTGGACGATGCCCTTGTTGCTGATCAGGCCGAGTACACGGCGGCGGGAAGCCAGGTCGCCACGCTTGGCGAAAGTCACCAGACGCTCGGCGTAGGGCTTCAGTCGCTTGGCCTTGGTCACCGTGGTGGTGATCCGCTTGTGCTCGAACAGTGCGGCGGACAGGTTCGCGAGCATAAGACGCTCGTGAGCCGCTCCGCCTCCGAGGCGCGGACCCTTAGCGGGGGTAGGCATAATAGTTTCTCCTCATATGGAAGCCAGTGGGCTGCGCACACCGTGGTGCATCCAGCCAGCCGGCCAAGATCTGTTATTTAGAGTTCGTCGTCGCCGAAAGCGGCGTCGTCCTCTTCAATTGCTGCGGCGCGTGCTGCGAGGTCAAAACCGGGAGGCGAGTCCTTGAGGGACAGGCCCAGTTCAACCAGCTTTGCCTTGACCTCGTCAATGGACTTCGCACCGAAGTTACGGATGTCCATGAGGTCAGCCTCAGAGCGTGCAACAAGTTCACCCACGGTGTGGATGCCCTCACGCTTGAGGCAGTTGTAAGAACGGACGGTGAGGTCCAGATCCTCGATCGGCAGTGCCATGTCTGCTGCCAGGGCAGCATCCGTCGGCGACGGGCCAATCTCGATACCTTCAGCTGCGGTGTTCAGCTCGCGGGCCAGACCGAAGAGTTCCACCAGGGTGGTACCTGCGGAAGCAACAGCATCGCGCGGGGCGATGGCCTGCTTGGTCTCGACGTCGACAATGAGCTTGTCGAAGTCGGTGCGCTGCTCAACACGGGTTGCTTCCACGCGGAAAGTAACCTTCAGGACCGGCGAGTAGATCGAGTCGACCGGGATACGGCCGATCTCGGAGTCGCCGGACTTGTTCTGAGCTGCCGAAACGTAGCCGCGGCCGCGCTCGATGGTCAGTTCGAGTTCGAACTTGCCCTTCGAGTTCAGCGTGGCAATGTGCAGATCCGGGTTGTGGAATTCGACGCCGGCCGGCGGAGCGATGTCCGCGGCGGTGACGACTCCGGGGCCCTGCTTGCGCAGGTAAGCCACAACCGGCTCGTCGTGCTCGGAGGAAACCGAGAGGCTCTTGATGTTCAGGATGATCTCAGTGACATCTTCCTTGACACCCGGAACCGTGGTGAACTCGTGCAGCACGCCATCGATCCGGATGCTGGTTACAGCGGCACCGGGGATGGAGGAGAGCAGGGTACGGCGGAGGGAGTTTCCGAGGGTGTAGCCGAAGCCCGGTTCCAGCGGTTCAATGATGAAACGCGAGCGGTTATCGGAGACGACCTCTTCGGAGAGGGTGGGGCGCTGTGCAATGAGCACTTAGGTTTCCTTTCGGCGAGCATCCGCTATATGACGCAACACAGGTGGTGGAAATTCGGTCTGAAGACTTAACGCGGCTGGGCTTGCCCGGACCATTGAAGGTCCGGGCAAGCTCAAGCTGCTGGAAAAGCCTTAGACGCGGCGGCGCTTCGGCGGACGGCAGCCGTTGTGCGCTGCGGGGGTGACGTCCTGGATGGAGCCAACCTCCAGGCCAGCGGCCTGCAGCGAGCGGATTGCGGTCTCGCGGCCTGAACCCGGTCCCTTGACGAAAACGTCAACCTTGCGCATGCCGTGCTCCTGCGCACGCTTGGCAGCAGCTTCGGCAGCCATCTGGGCTGCGAACGGGGTGGACTTGCGTGAGCCCTTGAAGCCAACCTCACCTGAGGAAGCCCAAGAGATAACAGCGCCGTTCGGGTCCGTGATGGACACGATGGTGTTGTTAAAAGTGCTCTTGATGTGCGCCTGGCCCAGCGCGATATTCTTTTTGTCCTTCTTACGCGGCTTGCGAACCGCGCCACGAGTCTTCGGGGGCATTTTTTCTCCTACAGAAAGTTATTGGGGGAAGACGAGTCAATCCCGAGGGATTTAACGGGCCTTCTTCTTGCCTGCAACGGTGCGCTTCGGACCCTTACGGGTACGTGCGTTCGTCTTCGTACGCTGTCCGCGCACTGGCAGGCCCTTGCGGTGGCGAATACCTTCGTAGCTGCCGATTTCAACCTTGCGGCGGATATCAGCTGCTACTTCGCGGCGAAGGTCACCCTCAACCTTGTAGTTGCCTTCAATGTAGTCACGAAGTTCTACCAGCTGGGTATCGGTGAGGTCCTTAACGCGGACGTCAGCGCTGATGCCAGTGGCAGCCAGGGTTTCGTGTGCACGGGTCTTGCCCACGCCGTAGATGTAAGTAAGCGCAATTTCCAACCGCTTTTCGCGGGGAATGTCTACGCCAGCGAGACGAGCCATAGTGGCAGTGCTCCTTGAATAAACCGGAGGTCGTAGGCAGTACACCCGCACGTTCTGTGCGGCCCCAGCCTCCGACCGGGGGTTAGCTGTCCGGGCTCATACGTCCCAGTTCAGCTTGTGCTGCCTTTTATTTACTTGCGTGGGTTAGCAACCCAGGATTTCCCTTGGAGGGGAAATTAGCCCTGGCGCTGCTTGTGGCGCGGGTTCTCGCAGATCACCATGACCCGGCCATTACGGCGGATCACTTTGCACTTTTCGCAGATCTGCTTGACGCTCGGCTTGACCTTCATGGCGTTCCTTTGCGTGTGGCAGTTGGTCAACTGGTGCAGCCTTCAGCTCGCGCTGATGCCGCCCAGAATTTACTTGTAGCGGTAGACGATACGACCCCGAGTGAGGTCATAAGGGCTCAGTTCCACCACTACCCGGTCCTCAGGGAGAATCCTGATGTAGTGCTGGCGCATCTTGCCTGAGATATGCGCGAGTACGATGTGCTTGTTGGTCAGCTCAACGCGAAACATCGCGTTAGGCAGCGCCTCAGTCACAACGCCTTCGATCTCAATGACCCCGTCCTTCTTGGCCATACCCTCCGCTAACTGTTGTTGCCGCAGCCCTGCCGGATTGCACCGGACATGGCCACGAACGTTTTTGTTGGATCGGTTATCGCCTCCGGCCCCAAACAGGGCACAGCTGGGCAGACAACCAACAAGCAACATTACTACATCTGTACTCAGTTACCAAAAAATACCGAGTTACACAATCCCGTCCAGGATCGCCAAGCGTACGACGTCGGCTGCCGCGCTCTGCAGGGAAATAAGACTCACCTGCCGGGCAGTTTCAGTACTGCGGTCCAGCGCCACGTCGCCAGTGGCGAGGCAGAACACAGTATCCCCGTCGGCCAGCGTGTGCGACGGATTGAGCGCGCGAGCCAGCCCAGCATGTGCAGCAGAGGCAGTCCGGTAGCACTCGGCGGGGTCCAGGATGGCGTTTGTCGCCACAACTACAAGTGTCGTGTTGAGCGGCGGTGGGCCGGCATCCGCTGACGGGGAATCGGGAACCCGCAAGCGCGCGTCTAAGGTGGGCCCACGCGAGCCGGGTTCCCTGGCCGAGCTTGCGAAGTTAGGGAACTCGTGGGGCGGCACGACCGAGCGCGCGGAGGGTTCGGGATTTCCCGGAAGTGCCTCCACGGGAAACCCCAGTGCGTTCACCACGGCCAGCGCCCCTACAACCACGCCGTTCTCGAGCATGACCGATGCCGTACCCAGTCCGCCCTTGAACTGTCCCCGGCCAATGAGAGCTCCGGTGCCGGCGCCCACACTGCCGCGTCCGACGTCGTGCCCGTCCTTTTCGGCAGCGGCCGCAACAGTCGCTGCGTAGCCCATGTCCGCCGTCGGGCGCGCAGAGAAGTCGCCGCCCCTGCCCAGGTCGAAGATGGCGGCGGCTGGGACGATCGGCACCACTCCCCCGGGGACGGCGAAGCCCCGGCCGTTCTCTTCGCACCAGCTCTGCGCACCGTGGGCGGATGCGAGCCCGTAGGCACTGCCGCCGGTGAGGACCACAGCGTCCACGGTGGACACCAGCGTGGTGGGGTCCAGCGCGTCAGTCTCATGCGTGCCGGGACCACCGCCGCGGACGTCCACGGAACCGACTGTCCCCGGCGGCGGCAGGACCACGCTTACGCCTGTCAGCCAGCCGTCGCCGGTCCTCTGCTGGTGTCCTACCCGAATCCCCGGCACGTCAGTTATGGCTCCCATGGGCTCCATTGTGCTCCATCGCGGACCGGCGCTCCGGCGCGTCAAACAAACACTGTGCAATACTGCTGGAAACACGGCGTTAATGGGCGATGAAGCCTCCAACAACAATCCTCTGGCGAGGGCTTATGCGGGATTCTGCTCACCGACCGTGTGGTGAAGTATGGCTAGATCCCCTGCCCGCCGGGCCCGCCTAGAGCGGGCCCCGATCTGTTGGAGACCCTCATGACTCGTCAACTCGCCTCCACACTTTCCACAGAGCCGCCTGGCCCTCCTGGCCCGCCAATGCGGCGACGCCCGAAGCACTGGTCCGGCCGGGCCCGGCGGGACTTCTTCGTGTTCCTGGCGTTGGCACTCCCAAACCTCGTACTCATCGCCGTGTTTACCTACCGCCCGCTTATCAGCAATATTTACTACTCGACCCTTGACTGGACCCTGGGTTCGGCGTCGGCAACGGTGGTGGGACTCGACAACTACGTCACCTTCTTCAGCAGCAACGACGCTACCAAGGTGCTCGGCACCACGGCAGTGTTCACACTGGTGACAGTGGGCGGCTCCATGATCCTTGGCCTGCTCATCGCCCTGGCGCTGAACTCCAAGGTCCGCGGCACAACGTTCGCGAGGTCGGCGGTTTTCGCTCCGTACGTGCTGTCCGGCGTGGGGGTGGGCCTGGTCTGGCTGTTCATTTTCGATCCCGGCTACGGTGTGCTGGCCTGGATCCTCCGCGGCGTGGGACAGCAGAGCCCGCAGTGGATCAATGACCCGCAGCTTTCCCTGGTGATGGTCATCCTCGTCTACATCTGGAAAAACCTCGGATATTGCGCCGTGGTCTACCTTGCCGGCCTGCAATCACTGCCCCAGGACGTTATGGAAGCCGCCTCGCTCGATGGGGCGAACGGATTCAGGCGCTTCGTCAGCATGTCGATCCCGCTGCTGTCACCCACCACCTTTTTCCTGCTCATCACCAGCATGCTGAGCTCCCTTCAGGCCTTCGACCTGATCCGGATAATGACGCCGCTCGGGACTGGCACCAGCACCCTGATCTACGAGGCCTACCTGCAGGCATTCGGGGCCTTCAACAGGGCCGGATACTCCGCCTCGATTTCCGTGATCCTGTTTGCCATCCTGCTAGTCGTCACCCTGCTCCAACTCCGCTTCGTGGAACGAAAGGTGCATTACTCATGAGTTCCCTGTCGCCGGTCAACCCCGACCCGGGCGCTCCCCCGCTCGTCCACCCTGAAGCATTTGTGCCCCGGGAGCGTCCGTTCTCGGCCCGGAACCTGGTCCAGACAATCGTCGGCGGGTACATTCCGCTGTTTATTGCCACGATGGTGGTTTTCCTGCCCCTGCTGTGGATGATCCTGAGTTCCCTCAAACAGCCTGGTGAAATCATCACCACGGACCTGCAGATTCTTCCGGACAGCGTCAACCTGGAGAACTACAACATCGCAATGACCACCGTGCCGTTCGCCCAGTTCTTCATCAACAGCACGATCGTGACCGTGGTTGGCGCCACCGTCAAGGTGCTGCTGGCCATCCTGACCGCTTATGCGCTGGTTTTCGTCCGCTTCCCCTTCAAAAACGCCATCTTCATACTGATTCTTGTGGCCCTGATGGTACCGCCGCAGGTATCCATCCTGCCCAACTACATTCTGATCGCCGGCATGGGCGGCAAAAATACTCTCTGGGGCATCATCCTCCCAGGACTGGGAACCGCATTCGGAACGTTCCTCCTTCGGCAACACTTCCTGACCCTGCCAGCATCGATCCTGGAATCCGCCGAGATTGACGGCGCGGGTCATTGGCGCCGCCTGTGGCAGATCGTGGTCCCGGTCTCGGTTCCTTCCATTGCCACAGTTGCGCTGGTGACAGTTGTCAGTGAATGGAACGAATACATCTGGCCGCTCATCATCACGGACCGTCCGGAAACCATGACCCTGCCGGTCGGCCTGACGCTGCTGCAGAACTCCGAAAGCAACGCCTCCGGCTGGGGCATCCTCATGGCCGGCGCCGTGCTGGTCATCGTACCCATCCTGGTGATCTTCGCAGCACTGCAGCGCTACATCGTTGCCGGCCTCACCCAAGGCAGCGTTACCGGCTGACCCGCGTCCGCCGTCGTTCTTCCACCAGAAGCAGCAAATCCCTTTAAGGCAACAACCGAAAGGAACCATCATGACCACGAATCTTGACCGACGGCACTTCCTGGGCCTCGCCGGCGTCACCGCCAGTGCGGCAGCGCTTTCCGCCTGCGGGGGCCCTGACACGGGCGGCACCACGGCAGCAAGCGAAGCGGCGGACATTGATTTCAGCGGCGTCAAGCCGGCCGCGAAGATCGATTTCTGGTCCAACCACCCGGGCAAGTCCCAGGACGTCGAGAAATCCATCATCGAAAAATTCCACGCGAAGTACCCGGACATCAAAGTAAACCTGGTCACGGCCGGAGCGAACTACGAGGAAATCGCGCAGAAGTTCCAGACCTCGCAGGCCGCCAAATCGGGGCTGCCCGCTGTTGTGGTCCTGTCCGATGTCTGGTGGTTCCGCTACTTCACTAACGGCAGCATCATTCCGGTCGACGGACTGATCAAGGAGCTGGACATCAAAGTCGACGATTTCCGACAATCCCTCGTGGACGATTACAAGTACGACGACAGGCAGTGGGCGCTTCCCTACGGGCGCTCTACGCCGTTGTTCTACTACAACAAGGACCACTTTGCTGCCGCAGGCCTGCCGGACCGGGCGCCCGCAACGTGGCAGGAATTTGGCGAGTGGGCCCCGAAGTTGAAAGCGGCCTCCGGTGCACAGTATGCCTACATCTATCCCGCCCTGGCCGGCTACGCAGGCTGGACCCTGCAGAACAACCTTTGGGGCTGGGGCGGCGGCTGGTCAACGGACTGGGAGATCACCTGTGATTCGGCCGAATCGGTGGAAGCTTTGCAGTGGGCCCAGGACTCCATCTATAAGCACGCCTGGGCGGGGGTCTCGTCCAAGGAAGCCGCCGACGATTTCTCGGCCGGTCTGACCTCCTCCACCATCTCCTCGACCGGTTCCCTGCTCGGGGTGCTGAAGTCTGCCACCTTCAACGTTGGCGTAGGTTTCCTTCCTGGCGGCCCCAAAGCGAAAAGCGGAGTTTGCCCCACGGGCGGCGCCGGCCTGGGCATCCCGAGCGGTATCAGCAAGGAGGAACAGCTCGCCGCGGGAACGTTCCTGAAGTTCATGACCGAGCCTGAAAACACGGCGGCATTTTCCGCCGCCACCGGTTACATGCCGACCCGCACCTCCGCCGACATGACGGCGGTGCTGGCCAGAACTCCCCAGATCAAGACCGCCATGGACCAACTTGCCGTAACCAAGGTGCAGGACCGCGCCCGCGTGTTTCTCCCAGGCGCCGACCAGGAGATGGCCAAAGCTGCCGCCAAGATCCTTACCCAGGAAGGCGACGTAAAGGCCACCATGACCGAGCTGAGGGCCACACTCGAGGGAATCTACACCAAGGATGTTAAGCCGAAGCTCAAGGCGTGACGATGCACTAAGTGCCATGCGATACGCAAAATCCCTGCCGCTACCGGTATTCAGATAGCGACAGGGATTTTGCGCGTCGACGGCAAACCTGCGTCGAAGAACCTACGGGATCGGGACAGGCACGACGCCGAGCGGCACCAGGTGCTCCGCTCCGCCGTCGGGGGCTGAAAGTACCCAGATCCCCTTCTCGTGGACGGCAACCGAGTGCTCCCATTGGCACGAGCGCTTGCCGTCCGTCGTCACCACGGTCCAATCGTCCTCCAGCACGGCGGTGTCGATGCTGCCGCGGACCAGCATAGGCTCGATGGCGAGGCACAGTCCGGGCTTGATCTTGGGACCGCGGTGGCTGGTGCGGTAGTTCAGGACATCCGGGGCCATGTGCATTTCGGAGCCGATACCGTGGCCAACGTAGTCCTCCAGGATGCCCAGCGGCTTCCCAGGGACGGACGAGACGTAGTCGTCGATGGCTGCGCCGATGTCGCCCACGTGGCTGCCGGTGGCCAGCGCAGCGATGCCACGCCACATTGCGGCCTGGGTGACGTCGGAGAGCCGCTGGTCCTCAGGGTCAACCTTGCCCACAATGACGGTCCGTGCAGAGTCGGAGTGCCAGCCGTCAACAATCGCGCCGCCGTCGATCGAGATGATGTCGCCGTCGTTGAGGATCTTGCCGCCGGGGATGCCGTGCACCACTTCCTCGTTCACGGAGGTGCAGATGGTGGCGGGGAAGCCGTGGTACCCGAGGAAGTTCGATTTGGCGCCGGCCTCGTTCAGCACCGCGGCGAAAACATCGTCCAGCTGCTTGGTGGTGACGCCGGGAGCCGCGGCCGCCACGGCGGCGTCGAGCGCGCGGCCCAGCACCAGCCCGGCGTCGTGCATGATGCGCATCTGGGCGTTCGTCTTGTATTCGATACGGGGCTGGCCGAAGGCCATGGTGTGTCCTCTCAATAGCTGAGGCTCCTCCCGGATGCCGGGAGGAGCCTCGAAAAGCTGGTGTGCCTGGCTTAGGCGGCCTGGGCTGCCTTGATAGCCTGCATCACGCGGTCGGTGACCTCGTCGATGCCGCCGATGCCGTCAACCTGGGTCAGGATGCCGCGTTCGGCATACTTGGCCACAACGGCTTCGGTCTGCCCGTGGTACAGGTCCAGGCGGTGGCGGATAACGGCTTCGTTGTCGTCGCTCCGGCCGGTTTCCTTGGCACGGCCCAGCAGGCGGGAGACGAGTTCTTCGTCGTCGGCTGTGAGCTGCAGGACGACGTCGAGCTTTTCTTCGCTCTTCGCGAGGATACCGTCCAGGTAGTCCACCTGCGCCGTGGTGCGCGGGTAGCCGTCCAGGAGGAAGCCGTTTTCGACGTCCGGCTCGCTGAGGCGGTCACGGACCATCTTGTTGGTGACGCTGTCCGGAACGAAGTCCCCGGCGTCCATGTACTTCTTGGCCTCGATGCCAAGAGGAGTTTCGCCCTTCACGTTGGCGCGGAAGATATCACCGGTGGAAATCGCCACGACGCCGAGGCGCTCGGAAATGCGTTCCGCTTGCGTTCCTTTTCCGGAACCGGGGGGTCCAATAATCAACATTTTCGTCATCGCAAAAGCCCTTCGTAGTGACGTTGCTGTAGCTGCGCATCTATTTGCTTGACGGTTTCAAGGCCAACGCCCACCATGATCAGGATCGAGGTGCCACCGAACGGGAAGTTCTGGTTCGCGTTGATCAGTACCAGTGCCACCAGCGGAATCAGTGCCACGAAGCCCAGGTACAGGGCACCGGGCAGCGTGATCCGGGAGAGCACGTACTGCAGGTAATCCGCGGTCGGTTTTCCGGCACGGATACCCGGGATGAAACCGCCGTACTTCTTCATGTTGTCCGAGACCTCTTCAGGGTTGAAGGTGATCGCGACGTAGAAGTAGGTGAAGAACACGATCATGGCGAAGTACAGCGCCATATAGATCGGGTGGTCGCCTCGGGTCAGGTTGTTGTTAATCCACTCAACCCACGGCGCGAGAGCCTCGCCCGCTTTGGGCTGGTTGAACTGTGAGATCAGTCCCGGCAGGTAGAGCATGGACGATGCGAAGATCACGGGGATCACGCCTGCCATGTTCACCTTAATGGGGATGTAGGTGCTGGTGCCGCCGACGGTCCGGCGTCCGATCATCCGCTTGGCGTACTGCACCGGGACACGGCGCTGGGACTGCTCCACAAACACCACCAGGGCAACCGTCACCAGGCCGATCACCAGGACCATAAAGAACGTACCCGGGCCCTGTGAGCTCCAGATGGCGCCCAGAGACGTGGGGAATGTTGCCGAGATGGAGGTGAAGATGAGCAGCGACATGCCGTTGCCCACACCCTTTTCGGTGACGAGTTCGCCCATCCACATGATGAGCCCGGTGCCGGCGGTCAGCGTGATGATCAGCAGTATGGTGGTGATGATGCTGTCGTCAGGAATGATCGGCAGGGCACAGCCCGGTAGCAACTGGCCTGAACGTGCCAGCGATACCAGCGTCGTGGCGTTCAGCAGGCCCAGGGCGATGGTGAGGTACCGCGTGTACTGGGTGAGTTTGGACTGCCCGGAGGCGCCCTCCTCGTACAGCTCCTGGAACCGGGGAATGACCACCCGGAGCAGCTGCACGATGATGCTGGCCGTGATGTACGGCATGATACCCAGCGCGAAGATGGACACCTGAAGCAAGGCACCGCCGCTGAACAGGTTGACGAGCTGATAAAGCCCGCCAGCGCTCTGACCGTTCTGCAAGCATTGCTGGACATTCTGGTAGTTCACACCAGGCGAGGGGATGAACGCACCCAAGCGGAAGATTGTGATGATTGCCAGCGTGAACAACAACTTGCGTCGCAGGTCAGGCGTGCGAAAGGCCCGGCCAATTGCGCTAAGCAAGCGTCCTCCTGTGTTGTTTATAAGCGTGGTGTGATGGGGGACAATAATCCCAACAACCGAGTCTAACGGGTGGATCGGCCATGCGAATAATCCGCGAACCCGCGATTGCGGCGAACGGGCGGAAATAGTCGGCAGGCGGATGCGAAAAAACTCCCGGTGTGCAGGGCCCTGGGGGCCTTGCACACCGGGAGTTCACAACGGGCGTTCGCCCACCGTCTACTAGAGAGCGGTGGTGCTTCCGCCTGCTGCTGCAATCTTTTCTGCGGCGCTGGCCGAGAATGCGTGGACGGTGACGTCAACCTTGACGGTGATGTCGCCGGTGCCAAGCACCTTGACGGGCTGGTTCTTGCGAACAGCGCCCTTTTCGACCAGGTTCTCCACGGTGACTGTGCCACCTTCCGGGAACAGCTCGTTGAGCTTGTCCAGGTTTACAACCTGGAACTCAACCCGGAACGGGTTCTTGAAGCCGCGCAGCTTCGGCAAGCGCATGTGCAGCGGCAACTGGCCGCCGGCAAAGCCAGCCTTGATCTGGTAGCGGGCCTTCGTACCCTTGGTACCGCGACCAGCGGTCTTACCCTTGGAACCTTCACCACGACCAACTCGGGTCTTGGCGGTCTTGGCACCCGGGGCGGGACGCAGGTGGTGAACCTTCAGTGTGTTCTGCTTCTCAGCAGTCTCTGCGGCGATCTTTTTCTCTGCCATTTACTTCGCCTCCTCTACCTTTACCAGGTGCGGAACCGTGTTGAGCATTCCAACCGTCACGGCGTCGGCGGTGCGGACAACGGTGTGTCCGATCCGCTTCAGGCCGAGGGACCGAAGGGTGTCGCGCTGGTTCTGCTTGCCGCCAATGGCGGACTTGATCTGAGTGATCTCCAACTGAAGGTCGGAGGGAATCAGGTTCTTAGCCATGGCTTAGACACCCGCCTTCTGGTTCAGGATTGCCTTCACCATTGCCGGCGGAGCAACCTCGTCCAGCGGCAGGCCGCGGCGTGCTGCCACTGCTGCCGGCTCTTCGAGCTGCTTCAGCGCAGCAACAGTCGCGTGAACGATGTTGATGGCGTTGGAGGAACCCAGCGACTTGGAGAGGATGTCGTGGATGCCCACGCACTCCAAGATGGCGCGAACCGGACCACCGGCAATAACACCGGTACCGGCAGAAGCCGGACGCAGCATTACGACGCCGGCAGCGGCCTCACCCTGAACGCGGTGCGGGATGGTGTTCCCAATGCGGGGAACGCGGAAGAAGGACTTCTTGGCCTCTTCAACGCCCTTCGCGATTGCGGCGGGAACTTCCTTAGCCTTGCCGTAGCCCACGCCGACCATGCCGTTACCGTCACCAACGACGACCAGAGCGGTGAAGCTGAAGCGACGACCACCCTTGACCACCTTGGAAACGCGGTTGATGGTGACAACGCGTTCAATGAACTGGCTCTTCTCGGCTTCGCGGCCGCCGTCGCGGCCACCACGGCCACCACGGCCGCCGTCGCGACCGCCCTGAGCACGGTCGCCACGCTCGCCGCCACGACGAGCGCCACCACGGCGGTCATCGGCAGCAGCTGCGGGCGCAGTGGTCTCAGTGGCCGGAGCAGCTACGGCTTCAGTAGCCTTCTGATCTGCAGACACAGTGTCCTTTTCCTTGTTTGCTTCCGTCACAGTGACAGCCCACCTTCACGTGCACCGTCAGCTACGGCGGCGATCCGGCCGTGGTACTTGTTACCACCGCGGTCGAAGACAACAGCTTCGATACCGGCAGCCTTGGCACGAGCGGCAACGAGCTCGCCAACGCGCTTGGCCTTGGCGGTCTTGTCGCCTTCGAATGCACGAAGGTCGGCTTCCAGTGTGGAGGCGCTTGCTACGGTCAGGCCCTTGGTGTCATCGACAACCTGGACGAATACGTGGCGTGCGGAGCGGTTGACGACCAGACGAGGACGTACAGCCGTGCCGGAGATGCGCTTGCGGATACGAAGCTGGCGGCGGCTGCGCGAAGCAGACTTGCTCTTGTTCGTACGCTTCTTGTTAATTGAGATGGCCATGGTTACTTACCAGCCTTTCCGACCTTGCGGCGGATGACTTCGCCTGCGTAGCGGATGCCCTTGCCCTTGTAGGGGTCCGGCTTCCGCAGCTTGCGAATGTTGGCAGCAACCTCGCCGACCTGCTGCTTGTTGATACCTGAAACAGAGAGCTTGGTCGGGGTCTCAACTGCAAAGGTGATGCCGTCCGGTGCGGTGACATTTACCGGGTGGCTGTAGCCGAGAGCGAACTCAAGGTCAGATCCCTTGGCCTGAACGCGGTAACCAGTACCAACGATTTCAAGCTTCTTCTCGTAGCCCTTGGTAACGCCCTCGATCATGTTCGAGATCAGGGTGCGGGTCAGGCCGTGGAGTGAACGGGAGGCGCGCTCGTCGTTCGGGCGGGCGACAGTCAGGGTCTCTGCTTCCAGGGAAACCTCGATCGGGCTGGCCACAGTGTGGTTCAGCTCGCCTTTGGCACCCTTGACGCTGACGACAGAGCCGTCAACCTTGACCTCAACGCCGGCAGGAACGGTGATGGGGAGACGTCCAATACGTGACATTATTCTCTTCCTTTCCCGTTACCAGACGTAGGCGAGGACTTCGCCGCCCACGCCCTTCTTGCCGGCTTGCTTATCAGTCAAGAGGCCGGAAGAGGTGGACAGGATTGCGACACCCAGGCCACCGAGCACGTGCGGGAGGTTGGTGGACTTTGCGTAAACACGCAGGCCCGGCTTGGAAATACGGCGAACGCCAGCGATTGAACGCTCGCGGTTCGGTCCGAACTTAAGGTCCAAGGTCAGCTTCTTGCCAACCTCTGCGTCTTCTTCTTTCCAGGAGGCGATGTAACCTTCAGCCTTCAGGATGTCGGCAACGCGTGCCTTGAGCTTGCTGTACGGCATGGACACGGAATCGTGGTACGCCGAGTTTGCATTGCGCAGACGCGTAAGCATGTCTGCGACCGGATCAGTCATTGTCATTTGGGCTCTTGCCCTTCCTCATAACGGTTTCCTCGCTGCCGCATAAAGCTTCAGCGAAGGACCTGTTACGTAGTTAGATTAGTCTTCGGCCTTGAACGGGAAGCCGAGTGCCTTAAGCAGCGCGCGGCCTTCGTCGTTGGTCTTGGCGGTGGTTACAACCGTGATGTCCATGCCGCGTACGCGGTCGATGGAATCCTGGTCGATTTCGTGGAACATAACCTGCTCGGTCAGACCGAAGGTGTAGTTGCCGTTGCCGTCGAACTGCTTGCCACTGAGGCCGCGGAAGTCGCGGATACGGGGCAGAGCCAGCGTGACCAGACGATCCAGGAATTCCCACATGCGGTCTCCACGCAGAGTTGCGTGCGCGCCGATGGGCATGCCTTCGCGCAGCTTGAACTGCGCGATCGACTTGCGGGCCTTGGTTACCTGCGGCTTCTGGCCGGTGATCAGGGTCAGATCGCGGACAGCGCCGTCGATCAGCTTGGAGTCCTTAGCGGCATCTCCAACACCCATGTTCACAACGACCTTCACCAGGCGGGGAACCTGGTTCACGTTGCTGTACTTGAATTCCTCAACGAGCGTGCTCTTGATGGAATCGGCGTACTTGGTCTTCAGACGAGGAACGATCTTCGCTGCCGGAGTCTCGAGAGTCTCAGTCATTAGATGTCCTTCCCGGAGCTCTTGGCCACGCGGACACGCACTTCGCGCTTCACGCCATCGCGCTCAACGGTCTCGGTGCGGAAACCGACGCGGGTGGGCTTCTTGGTGGACGGGTCAACCAGAGCCACGTTGGAGATGTGGATCGAAGCTTCTACGACCTCGATGCCACCGGTCTTGGTGCCGCGCTGCGACTGACCGGCCTTGGTGTGCTTGGTTACGCGGTTAATGCCCTCAACCAACAAGCGGTTGGTCTCGGGGAATACGCGCAGAACCTTGCCCTGCTTACCCTTGTCGCCGCCGCGCTCAGCCTTGGCGCCAGTGATGACCTGAACGAGGTCACCCTTTTTGATCTTAGCCATGGACTAGAGCACCTCCGGAGCCAGAGAAACGATCTTCATGAACTTCTTGTCACGAAGTTCACGACCAACCGGTCCGAAGATACGGGTACCGCGGGGGTCACCGTCAGCCTTCAGGATCACAGCTGCGTTCTCGTCAAACTTGATGTAGGAACCATCCGCACGGCGGCGTTCCTTCTTGGTACGGACGATGACTGCCTTCACAACATCGCCCTTCTTTACGTTGCCGCCCGGAATTGCATCCTTGACGGTAGCGACGATGACGTCGCCAATGCCTGCGTAGCGACGGCCAGATCCACCGAGAACGCGAATGGTAAGGATTTCCTTAGCACCCGTGTTGTCGGCGACCTTGAGTCGCGACTCCTGCTGAATCACTATTTACTCCTTGCGTCGCGCCGGTTCTCAGACCGAAAATCTTCCTACGGAATGAGCCTTGCGGAACGGTTGATCGGGGTGTCTCTTGACCTGCCTGGATTTTGCCAGACCAGGCCTAAACTCCCGTGCCAAAAACATTTGCTTCCCAGGCGGATCCGGACAGGTCCGAGGCGCTAGGGGGCACTATGCCGTGGCACGATTGTTTACGAGGTTGATAACGGCGCACAGAGGGCGCCATACAAACTCAATATCCTAGCACAGTTGGGGCCATCTCCCATATCACACGGCGGCATACAGAGCACAACCACTGCCTTCTAGAGCCGGCAACGCACGACGGCGTCACGCACGGCACGCTTTCGGCCCACCAGCGGTGCCACTCCCCCGGAAACCCGGCCTCCCGCCGTCGGACGTCCCCCAAGAACCTGCTCCGCGTGACACCGCCAGCCGGCCCACCCGCAACAAAACGCAGGAAACCCCCGCGCCCAAGAGGGAGCGGGGGTTTCCGGTGCAGTACCTGCAGGCAGGCTGCGGGTGTTACTTAGCCTTTTCGAGGATCTCGACCAGACGCCACCGCTTGGTAGCGGACAGCGGGCGGGTCTCGGCGAGGAGAACGAGGTCGCCGATGCCGGCGCTGTTCTCTTCGTCGTGAGCCTTGATCTTCGTGTTGCGGCGGATGACTTTGCCGTACAAAGCGTGCTTTACGCGGTCTTCTACCTGGACAACGATGGTCTTTTCCATCTTGTCCGAGACTACGTAGCCACGCTTCGTCTTACGGTCACCGCGTTCGCCAGCCGTAGCTGCTGCGGAAACAGTTTCCGTCACGTTCTCGTCCTTTTCACTCACTTGGCATCCTCCTCGGCCTCAACCGTTTCAGCCGTTTCGGCCTTCTTGGCTGCAGCCTTCTTGGACTTCTTCTCTTCCTTGGCTTCCACAACCGGTGCGGCAACCTCGGCACGAATGCCCAGCTCGCGCTCACGGAGAACGGTGTAGATGCGTGCGATGTCCTTCTTTACCGCGCGCAGACGACCGTGGTTCTCCAGCTGACCGGTGGCGGACTGGAAACGCAGGTTGAACAGCTCTTCCTTAGCCTTCCGGAGTTCTTCAACGAGGCGCTCGTTGTCGAACGTGTCCAGCTGTGCGGATGCAAGTTCCTTGGATCCTACTGCCATTTCTATTCACCACCTTCGCGACGCAAAATGCGTGCCTTCAACGGGAGCTTGTGGATTGCCAGGCGCAGGGCCTCGCGAGCTACCGATTCCTCGACGCCGGAGATCTCAAAGAGAACCCGACCCGGCTTGACGTTTGAGACCCACCATTCCGGCGAACCCTTACCGGAACCCATGCGGGTTTCGGCAGGCTTCTTGGTGATCGGACGGTCCGGATAGATGTTGATCCAGACCTTGCCGCCACGCTTGATGTGGCGGGTCATCGCGATACGGGCAGACTCGATCTGACGGTTGGTGACGTATGCCGGGCTCAGAGCCTGGATACCCCATTCACCGAAGGAGACCTTGGTGCCGCCCGTAGCAGCGCCGGAACGACCCGGGTGGTGCTGCTTACGGTGCTTGACTCGACGTGGGATAAGCATTTAAGCCTGTCCTCCTTCTACTGCAGCAGGTGCAGCCTCAACTGCCGGAGCCTCGGCAGCCGGAGCTGCCTCCGCTGCCGGACGGTCGGTACGACGACGGCGGTCACCACGGTCAGCGCCGCCGGCGCCACCCGGGCGGCCCGGACGGTCGCTGGGGCCGCGGCCACGGGACGGAGCAGCAGCTGCCTGCTGAGCCAGTTCCTTGGCGGTGACGTCGCCCTTGTAGATCCAGACCTTCACGCCGATGCGGCCGAAGGTGGTCTTGGCCTCGTAGAAGCCGTAGTCGATGTTCGCACGGAGGGTGTGCAGGGGCACACGGCCTTCGCGGTAGAACTCCGAGCGGGACATTTCTGCCCCACCCAGTCGACCGGAGCAGGCGATACGGATGCCCTTGGCACCTGCACGCTGAGCGGACTGCATTGCCTTCTTCATCGCACGGCGGAAAGCCACGCGGGAAGTCAGCTGCTCAGCAACGCCCTGGGCAACAAGCTGTGCTTCCATCTCGGGGTTCTTGACCTCGAGGATGTTCAGCTGGACCTGCTTGCCCGTCAGCTTCTCAAGCTCGCCGCGGATGCGGTCTGCTTCAGCGCCGCGGCGGCCGATAACGATGCCGGGACGTGCCGTGTGGATATCCACGCGGACACGGTCACGGGTGCGCTCGATCTCAACCTTGGCGATACCGGCGCGCTCCATGCCAACTGACATGAGCTGGCGGATACGGATGTCTTCGCGAACGAAGTCCTTGTACCGCTGTCCGGGCTTGGTGCTGTCAGCGAACCAGTGCGATACGTGATCGGTGGTGATGCCGAGTCGGAACCCGTGCGGGTTAACCTTCTGTCCCACTTAGCGAGCCTCCTCTTTCTCAGGTGTAGCGACTACCACAGTGATGTGGCTGGTGCGCTTCTTGATCTGAAATGCACGACCCTGAGCACGCGGCTGGAACCGCTTCATGGTCGGGCCTTCATCAACGAACATTTCGCTGATGATGAGGTCGCTTTCGTCAAACGAAACACCGTCGCGGTCCGCGAGGGACCGGGCGTTTGCGATTGCCGACTGTACTACCTTGAATACCGGCTCCGAAGCTGCCTGGGGGGCAAACTTCAGAATTGCCAGAGCCTCATTCGCTTGCTTACCACGAACAAGGTTGACGACGCGCCGGGCCTTCATAGGCGTTACGCGGATGTGACGCGCAATTGCCTTGGCTTCCATTGCTTTCCTTCTCTCGTCTTTGACGTAAGTGCAGGCGCCTAGCGGCGCTTGCCCTTACGGTCGTCCTTGACATGGCCGCGGAATGTCCGCGTGGGAGCGAATTCGCCGAGCTTGTGCCCGACCATCGACTCGGTGACAAACACCGGAATGTGCTTGCGTCCGTCGTGTACGGCGATCGTGTGCCCGAGCATGTCGGGGATGATCATCGAACGGCGGGACCAGGTCTTGATGACGTTCTTGGTGCCCTTATCGTTTTCCCTGGCTACCTTTACAAAGAGGTGCTGGTCAACGAAAGGACCTTTTTTCAGGCTGCGTGGCATGTGTCCAGGCTCCTATCGCTTGTTCTTGCCAGTACGACGGCGACGAACAATAAGCTTGTCGCTCTCTTTGTTGGGACGCCGGGTGCGGCCTTCCCGCTTACCGTTCGGGTTGACGGGGTGACGTCCACCGGACGTCTTACCCTCGCCACCACCGTGCGGGTGGTCAACCGGGTTCATCGCGACACCACGGACGGTCGGGCGAACGCCCTTCCACCGCATGCGGCCGGCCTTACCCCAGTTGATGTTCGACTGCTCGGCGTTGCCGACCTCGCCGACGGTTGCGCGGCAGCGCACGTCAACGTTGCGGATTTCGCCGGAAGGCAGACGCAGCTGGGCGAAGCGGCCTTCCTTGGCAACAAGCTGGATCGATGCGCCGGCGGAGCGGCCCATCTTGGCGCCGCCACCCGGACGCAGTTCAACTGCGTGGATTACGGTACCAACCGGGATGTTGAGCAGCGGCAGGTTGTTACCGGGCTTGATGTCAGCACCGGAACCTGCCTCAACAACGTCACCCTGGGAAAGCTTGTTCGGAGCGATGATGTAGCGCTTGGTGCCATCAATGTAGTGCAGGAGGGCGATGCGAGCCGTACGGTTCGGATCGTACTCGATTTCGGCAACGCGGGCGTTGACGCCGTCTTTGTCGTGGCGACGGAAGTCGATCAGACGGTACTGGCGCTTGTGGCCACCACCCTTGTGACGGGTCGTGATCTTACCGGAGTTGTTACGGCCGCCCTTTTTGGGCAGCGGACGTACCAACGACTTTTCCGGCGTCGACCGCGTGATTTCGGTGAAGTCCGCTACGCTCGAGCCACGACGGCCCGGGGTAGTCGGCTTGTACTTACGGATTCCCATAATTTATTTCCTCGTTAAAGTGGTCTCCGCTACGAGAGCGGACCGCCGAAGATGTCGATGGTGCCTTCTTTGAGGCTCACAATTGCACGCTTGGTGTTCTTGCGGGTACCCCATCCGAATTTGGTGCGCTTGCGCTTACCGGCACGGTTGATGGTGTTGATCGATTCGACCTTGACGGAGAAAATCTTCTCCACGGCCAGCTTGATCTCGGTCTTGTTCGAGCGGGGGTCCACCAGGAAGGTGTACTTGCCCTCATCGATCAGGCCGTAGCTTTTTTCCGATACGACGGGTGCAAGCACGACGTCGCGCGGGTCTTTGATGGTGGCTGCACTCACTTGGCATCCTCCTCGTTCTTTGCTACTGCCCGGTCAGCAACGAATGCTTCGTAGGCAGCCTTGGTGAAGACAACGTCGTCAGAGACGAGTACGTCGTAGGTGTTCAGCTGGTCTGCGTACAGAACGTGAACACCGGCGAGGTTGCGCACGGAAAGTGCTGCAACATCGTTGGCGCGCTCGATGACAACCAGCAGGTTCTTGCGCTCGGAAACTCCGCGCAGCGTTGCCAGTGCGTTCTTGACGGACGGCTTGGTGCCCTCCACCAGTTCAGCAACAACGTGGATGCGTCCGTTGCGTGCCCGGTCAGAGAGTGCGCCGCGCAGTGCAGCGGCAATCATCTTCTTGGGGGTGCGCTGGCTGTAGTCACGCGGTGTGGGACCGTGGACTACGCCACCACCGGTCATGTGAGGAGCACGGATTGAACCCTGACGGGCGCGGCCGGTGCCCTTCTGCTTGAACGGCTTGCGACCTGCACCGGAAACCTCGGCGCGGGTCTTGGTCTTGTGGGTACCCTGGCGAGCAGCAGCGAGCTGGGCTACGACGACCTGGTGCAGCAGCGGCACGTTGGTCTGAACGTCGAAGATCTCTGCAGGCAGGTCAACCTTGACAGTGCTAGTCATTGAACTAGGCTCCCTTCACGGCGGTGCGTACGAGTACGACCTGGCCGCGGGCGCCGGGGACGGCACCCTTGATGAGGAGCAGCGACTTCTCGACGTCAACTGCGTGAACCGTGAGGTTCAGCGTGGTGTGACGAACGGCGCCCATGCGGCCGGCCATTTTCATGCCCTTGAAGACGCGGCTCGGGGTGGATGCGCCACCGATTGAACCGGGCTTACGGTGGTTCTTGTGAGCACCGTGTGAGGCGGGAGCACCGTGGAAGCCGTGACGCTTCATAACACCGGCGAAGCCCTTACCCTTGGTGGTGCCAATAACGTCGATCTTCTGGCCGGCTTCGAAGAGCTCAACAGAAAGCTCCTGGCCCAGCTCGTAAGTGTCAGCATCTGCAGTGCGCAGTTCGACGACGTGGCGGCGAGGCGTGACGCCTGCCTTTTCAAAGTGACCAGCCAGCGGCTTGGTGACCTTGCGGGGATCGATCTGGCCGTAGCCGATCTGAACAGCTACGTAGCCATCAGTGGCTGCGTTGCGCAGCTGGGTGATGACGTTCGAATCTGCCTGGACCACAGTGACGGGGATGAGCTTGTTGTTCTCGTCCCAGACCTGGGTCATGCCGAGCTTCGTGCCCAGCAGGCCCTTTACGTTACGGGTTGCGGTCATAGTCTCTCAGCACCTCCCTACAGCTTGATTTCGATGTTCACGTCGGCCGGCAGGTCGAGACGCATAAGCGAATCAACAGCCTTCGGCGTGGGATCGATGATGTCGATAAGACGCTTGTGCGTGCGCATTTCAAAGTGCTCGCGGCTGTCCTTGTACTTGTGCGGAGAGCGGATAACACAGTAAATGTTCTTCTCCGTCGGCAGCGGCACGGGGCCAACTACCGTTGCGCCTGCGCGCGTGACCGTCTCAACGATCTTCCGTGCTGAAACGTCAATGACCTCGTGGTCATATGACTTCAGCCGGATGCGGATTTTTTGTCCCGCCATGTCGCCTGACTCTCTTTCAGTTAGTGCTGCTCCCGGTGAGGGCTGCTCTGTTCACTTTCTTGTTGCATGTGGCTGCCGAAGCATTTGAAGTCTGAACTACCACCCGCCGCACAAGCTGAATCCGGATGAATCCGGGTTCCTCAACCTGCCGACGTAACCGACCCCCGCGGTCGGGCGTGTCGCGCTTAGCACGCATACAAATCCGCAGTTCCATGGGGAGTGGGTTATGTTTGGGCTTCCACTTGGACCCTGACACCCGGCATTATCCGGATCGGGACACGAAGAAGCGCTTGAACAACTCATCTAGTATGCCGGATATTATGCCCAGAAGCGAATCTGCAGGCTGGCACCTCCCGTTACAGCGGACGTGCCAGCACACTGCGCATTCGGATCTTGCGCCGCCCGGGGTCATTGCCTTCGGCATTGTCCGAATGGATGATTGGGGGATGACCGTCGAACATGACGTTTCCGTCCAGGATCTGGCCGGCCGTCTTCCCCGCTCGTTCACCTTGGGAGTTGCCGCGGCCGCCTTCCAGATCGAAGGCGCCCTGTCCGTTGACGGACGGGGCCCCTCCGGCTGGGACGCCTTCGCGGAGAAACCCGGCGCCATCATCGATGGCCACTCCCCCGCGGTGGCCTGCGACCACTACAACCGCTCGCCCGAAGATGTGGCCCTGATGCGGGATCTCGGCGTGGATTCCTACCGTTTTTCCATCTCGTGGCCGCGGATCCAGCCGGACGGCCGCGGCGCGTTCAATAAGCAGGGCCTGGACTTCTACGACCGCCTGATCGACCAATTGCTCGAGGCCGGCATCTCGCCCATGGCCACCCTCTACCACTGGGATACGCCCCTGCCCCTGGAGCACCGTGGCGGCTGGATGAACAGGGCAACCGCCGATCGCTTCGCTGAGTACGCCGGGGAAGCCGGCAGGCGTTTTGGTGATCGCGTGGACCAATGGGTCACCCTCAACGAACCCGCCTCTGTAGTTCTCAACGGCTATGCTTTGGGCGTTCACGCCCCCGGACAGGATTTGCTCTTTGATGCCTTTCCTGCCGTCCACAACCAGTTGCTTGCCCATGGCATGGCTGTCCAGGCGTTGCGTGCAGCCGGGGTCCGCGGCGGAATCGGCGTGACCAACCTCCACTCCCCCGTCCGGCCAGCCACGCGGAAAATCACGGACAAGTACATCGCGCTGGTGTTTGACCTGATGCTCAACCGGATATATGCCGATCCGGTCCTCCTGGGCAGCTACCCACGCCCGCCGCTCATCGCCAAGCCGTGGTTCCGGTCCTTCGGCAGAATCTCCGACGCCGACCTCCGCACCATCCACCAACCCCTGGACTTTTACGGGGTGAACTATTACTACCCCACGAAGGTGGCAGCCGGACGGGGCCCGGCCGAAAGCCCCACGGGTCCCGCCGAGGCCATGGTGCGGGTGCCGTTCCACCAGGAGACGTTTCCCGAATACGGCACCACGGGTTTCGGCTGGCCGGTAGCACCCGAGCATCTAGGCATCCTGTTGCGCGAGCTGAAGGACCGCTACCGGGATGCCTTGCCGCCGATCTACATCACGGAAAGTGGTGCCAGCTTCCCTGAACCCGACCATGTAAGCGGCCCTATCCGGGACCAGCAGCGGATCAATTACATCGCGGACCACCTGCGGCACGCGCTGGAAGCGACGGCACCGGGTGGAATCGCCCACGACGTGGACCTCCGCGGCTACTACGTCTGGACCTTTATGGACAACTTCGAATGGGCTGCAGGGTATTCGCAGCGCTTCGGCCTGGTGCACGTGGATTTCGACACCCTGCAGCGCACACCCAAGGAATCGTTCTACTGGTACCGGGCGCTGAGCCAGGCCAGGAAATCCCTGGCCGGCGAAGGCCCTCCAGCGTGAAGCTGCTCGGCTGAACTGCGGCTGACACCAGGCTGACCCCCGGCGATCCCGGACGAACGCCCCGCTGACGCCGGCCGGCCCTGCTACTTGTCCTTGTTTGCCCGGTTGATGCGTTTGGCGCGGTCAATCTCGGTGCGGAAATGCTTTTTGGCCCAGAAAACTCCGGCGACCACGGCTACCGCGATGATCAGAAATATCAGCCATCCCATGATGTACTCCTCTCGCTGTCAGCAACAGTATCAGGGCCGGCGTGACGGTACCTGTCCTCGCGGGACGGCTGGTTCAGCTCAGGACCAGGATTCATCTCCGGGCCTTCGTCCGGCGTTTGACCGGCCGTTCCGTGGTTCAACCGCCAGACGGCAAAGACGATCAGCCCGACGGCGATGAACGCCAGCAACAGGAATGTGTACTGCCGCATGGCCCACAGAATGCAGGCCGCCACCCCGGCCGCGCCCCACCAGACAAACATCCGTTCCCCCAGGCCAAGTCCGGCCGCGAGCAGAAGGGCGAGAAGAACCAGAACCCACAGCTGCTGCCCACCGTTGCCGCCGAACACTATGCCCAGGCCGCTCACGGAGAGCAACATAGACGCCGCGCCCACCATAAACCGGCCGGCAGATTGATTGCCGGAAAAGTACCGCAACCCACCGAGGACAGCGGCCAGGACCACGTACCACTGAACAACCCAGAATGGACTCGGAGAACCGGTCAAGTGCCGGCCTGCGCTTCCACCCGTCGCGTCCAGTTCGAAGATGGCAGCACGCTGGACGGCAGCGGTCAGAAGCAACGAGCCCAGTTCCACGGCGATCCGTCGCGCCCTTGCGGGTGCCTCCCGGTAGAAGATTCCGACGGCGGCGGCCAGTACGGCCGCGGCCGTCCAGGACGTTGCATCGAGCCGGATTCCGACGAAGACCGTCAGGACGAGGCCCAGGAAGGCCATGCCGGCCAGCGACCAACGGCGCACCGGCTCAACCTGCAACGGGCCGCTGCGCACGAGCCGCACCGCGTAGAGTCCGGCCGAAGCCACACCCGCGCCGGTCAGCCACGGCAGGAATCCGCCCCAGGCGCCCGGGACGTCCTGATAGGCCTCCGCCGCCAAGGCGACGGACCCGCCGAGCGCGGCCAGGGCTGCCGGCGGATACAGGACCGGCAGCTCCTCGATGTGGGACGCGGTAAAACACACGGCTGACAGAACCAGTACGGCCGCTCCCGTCACCCAGTCGGCCGCCAAGGGCGAGATCAACAGCCCGGCACCGGCAAACGAACCGGCGGCAACCAGCCAGAGCCAGTGCTCGACATCCGCGGCGCCAGCCTTCTGCCGGCGAGCGTTCTCTAGGTGTCCGTTCTGTTCCTGCCCGTGCTGTGAGCGGCCGTTCAGTAAGCGACCGTACTGCCGCCGTCGCAAGATGCCGGTTGCGGCTGCGAGCAGCGCGACACCCAGCAGGGCCACCGCAGTTCCTGTGTGGCTCAGGACCGGGAACACCACGAACGTCCCCCCGAACGTGAACAGCGGGCCGAGGGCGAGTACTCCGAAGAGGGCCGCATACACAGCGAAGTAGGAGGCTCCCCTGGCACCGAAAAGTCTCCTGGCCACCACTGCCGAGACCAGCAACACCAGCAGTTCCAGCAACACCACCCAGCGGCCGCCGTCGTCATCCTGCCGCAGCAGCCCGACGCCACCAGGCCTCGTCATGTACGCGAGCGGCAGCAACGCCTGCCCCGCCAGGGTGATCCAGACTGCGGCCTGCTGGAAGGGGATGACCGCCAGCCGTGAGCGCATCAACCAGCGGACGGCGTGCTGGGCCGCGAGCACCAGCGCAAACGTCACCGAAACCACAGTGGGCGAGGCGGTGATGTCGTAGCTGAGGACCAGCGCGAGGCCCGCGGTCAGCCCGCGGGCCGCCACAAAGTACCATCCCTTCCTGGCGCGCTGCTGCTCGGCCACCACCATCAGCATGGCGTAGACCGCGAATGTACCCACAATGAGTTCCACCCGAAGCAGGTCGCCGTCGCTGAGGACCAGCAGCGATACAAAGGCAAACGGGGCCAGCCAGACGGCACCCGCCTCCCAACGGAGGAAGTACCCCGAAGCGGCGGCGCCGAGGGCGACGACTCCTGCAGCGGAGTTCCCCTGCCAGTCGGCGGAACCTGCCTGCGCAAGGCTGGCGCTGCCTGCCAGCTGGAGAAGGATCAGGGCGCCCGCGTCCGCAAGGATCCCGCGGGGAGCACGACGGCGGATAGCGGCCACCAGCGGAAGACACAGCTGAAGTGCCAGTACGGCCACCAGGACCATTTCCGGACGGACCACTTCGGCCGCGATGACCACCGGGCCTCCATCCTGCTGCAGCTGGTGAAAGGCTGTCAGGGCAAGGACGGTGGCTGCCGCCCGGGCGAACCACCAGTACGCCCAGCGGTGTTGGCGCAGGCGCTGACTCGTCGCAGTGACGACCAGATACGCCATTACCAGCAGCAGCGCCACGTTGCCGGCACCTTGTGAAACGGCCTGGAACGCGACCGCCGCGGCCACCACAGACATACCCAACGGCAAGGCCTCCCACACCGTTGCAAACCATTCCGGTTCCAAAGGCCGTGGAACCATCAGGGCCCCGACGACAAAAGCGGCAGTGAGCTGGACGATCACGCCGACGGCCGTCAAGCCGTGATCCGGCGAGGCCTCAATGAACGGCAGCCCGACCAGAACCAGTGCGCCCCCGGCACCGAAGCCGCCCAAGGTTGCCTCCGGCGCTAACGTCCGTACGCCCGCGCGTTCCACGACCGCCGTCAGGAGTTGCTGGCACACGAGTGCCAGCAACAGCGCGAACACGGCCGCCTCTGCCCGCCCGGAGTGGTCATCCATCACCGCCGCGACGGTTACGGGGACCGCACAGGTGAGGGCCAACCGGGACCCCAGAACCAACCGGCCGCGGAAATCGCCTGCCACGAAGACACTACGGATCGCCCAGAAGCCTGCAGCTGCCAGCAGCATTCCAGCCAGCGGCCACGCACCCATCGAAGGAGAAACGATGCCGGCCAAGACGAGTGCGGCTACTGGCGCCCATTCGGCCCGGCCGGCCCATCTGGCGGCCAGGACCATGCCCGTGGCCAGCGACAACGCCACCGGCCCCCAAAGCGGCACGGTTGCGCCGGCTTCGACTGAACCGTAGCCCTCAATTGAACCGAAGAAGCCAGCAGCCATCCTCTGAATGCTGAACGTCGTCACGGCAGTAAGTTGGAGGGCAAACGTAGCCAGGGCATCAAACTGCCAGCGCGCTCCGGTGGCAGTGGGGCTGTTGCTGGCGGCGGATGACTCAGCCTGCCGTGGCTCGGGGAACCACAGTGTCAGCTTTTCCGACAGAAGCGCCAGTCCCCCAGCCTGCGCGCCGAACAGTACGCTGGCGGCGAGCAGGGCATCGGTCCCCCGGCCGGTCAAATGCCAGATTTCGACGGCGGCAGCCAGGGTCAGGGCGGCTCGCGCCGCGTAGAAGTTGATCAGCCGGAACCGCCCCGGGATGGCGGCCATCAGGGCGAAGTAGATACCGCACATCCCCATGACCAGGGCGTACTCTGCCTTGTCCAGGAGTAAGGGTGCGCAGGTGGCGACGACGGCAACGGCGGGAACCACCAACGGGTGCAGGACCATCAACGGCCTCACATACACCGGCGGCAGCCAGCACGGCCGGGCGAGGGCAACGCCCGTGAGCAGCACCGCCACGGCTATGAGCACAGCAAAGTACCAGACAAGCGCGCCACCCAGGAGTGAAACACCGGAGAACGCAGTGGAGGCCACAAACGTGAGGGAGAGGTACACCAGGACCCTGCTCTCGAGCCGGACGGCCGCCGCAACATAGGCAGCAGTCCCAATCAGCGACGTGATCAGCCAGGCGGCCGGGCCCTGATGCAGCGCAAAGTTGTAGAGGGCAAGGCCGGTCACAGGAACGAGGGCGAGCCCGGTGCCGGTGAATGCCACGGCGGCTGGCTTCAACCGAGGGGCCCGGGCGTGCAGCACAAATCCCGCTCCATAGAACAGCGCCGTGACTGCGCACACTCCGGCAAAGCGCAACATGGGCGGAAGGCTGGTACCGATGAAGAGTGCCGCTGCAGCCACCAGCAGCAGGCTGGCCACGTACAGCGTGATGTTGATGTTCTGCCGGTCCCGCATTTCACGCCGGGCCTGGCGCTCCGCCGGCGACTCCGGATCTCCCTGGAAGGCGGCTACCGGGGACTGCGGCGGAATCCGCTGCGGCACCGGCGCGCTGGGCGACAGAGTCGAAAAAGGTGCCGAACCTGACGGCGCCTGGATGATCGTTCGTTCAGGAGGTGATACCGGCAACCACTCCGGCGGCGAGTCTGCTCCGGTGGAACTTGGGGCTGGCGTGGCGCCCGGAAATGACTGGCCTGACGACTGAAGTTTGGCCACGGCGTCAAGCCACCCCTGAAGGTGACCGGCGCGGTAGCCCGCATCATAAGCCTCGTCCCTCACGGCGATCCCCCTTCAAGGGCAGGCCAGCCCGCACAGTTAATCCATTGATTAGATTAATCCTAACAAAGAACAGCCCCGCTGCACTAGCAGCGGGGCTGTTCCAAACTTTGCGTCAGGCCGTCAGGCGGCCATCCGCTCCGTAATCAACAAGTAATTACTTGACGATCTTGGTAACGCGTCCTGAACCAACGGTGCGGCCGCCTTCGCGGATAGCGAAGCCGAGGCCCTCTTCCATGGCGATGGGCTGGATGAGCGCAACGGTCATCTCAGTGTTGTCGCCAGGCATAACCATTTCCGTGCCTTCCGGCAGGGTGATAACGCCGGTTACGTCCGTGGTGCGGAAGTAGAACTGCGGGCGGTAGTTCGAGTAGAACGGGTTGTGGCGTCCGCCTTCATCCTTGGAGAGGATGTAGACGTTGGCCTCGAAGTCGGTGTGCGGGGTAATGGAACCCGGCTTGACGACAACCTGGCCACGCTCTACGTCATCGCGCTTCAGACCGCGCAGCAGGAGGCCACAGTTCTCGCCGGCCCATGCTTCGTCGAGCTGCTTGTGGAACATCTCGATACCGGTAACCGTGGTCTTCTGGACCGGGCGGATGCCGACGATCTCGACCTCAGAGTTGATAGCAAGGGTTCCACGCTCGGCGCGGCCCGTTACAACGGTGCCACGGCCAGTGATCGTGAAGACATCTTCGATCGGCATCAGGAACGGCTTGTCACGGTCGCGTACGGGGTCCGGAACGGACTCGTCGACAGCTGCCATGAGGTCCTCAACGGACTTGACCCAGATGGGGTCGCCTTCGAGAGCCTTCAGACCGGAAACGCGAACGACCGGAGCTTCATCGCCATCGAAGCCCTGAGCCGAAAGCAGCTCACGAACTTCCATTTCAACGAGGTCCAGCAACTCTTCGTCATCAACCATGTCCGACTTGTTCAGCGCAACCAGCAGGTAGGGAACGCCAACCTGGCGGGCAAGCAGAACGTGCTCGCGGGTCTGAGCCATCGGGCCGTCAGTGGCGGCAACCACGAGGATTGCACCGTCCATCTGTGCAGCACCGGTGATCATGTTCTTGATGTAGTCAGCGTGACCCGGAGCGTCTACGTGTGCGTAGTGGCGCTTCTCGGTCTGGTACTCAACGTGGGAAATGTTGATCGTGATGCCACGCTGGCGCTCTTCCGGAGCAGAGTCAATCGACGCGAAGTCGCGCTGCTCGTTGAGAGTCGGGTACTTGTCGTACAGCACCTTGGAAATGGCGGCAGTCAGCGTCGTCTTACCGTGGTCAACGTGACCAATGGTGCCGATGTTGACGTGCGGCTTAGTCCGCTCGAACTTTGCCTTTGCCACAGGTTCCTCCTAGAACGTTTTCAAATGACTTACCCTTCAACCGCGCTTATCGCGGCAGAAACTCAGGCAAGTCTACTTGGGGGGCTTTGGATTGGTGAAATTGCAGATTCAGGAACTAATACTAGTCCCTCGAGCCTGTTCGTGCAGATGGCCGGGGCCCGGCTTGACCGGACCCGGCCATCTGCACCAGGTGAGCTTCCGTGAACCGGAAACCCACCCGAGTTTTTGCTGCGAAAGTCGGAAGACTACTCGCCGCGGTTCTTCTGGATGATCTCGTCGGCAAATGCCTTCGGAACCTCCGCGTAGCTGTGGAACGTCATGGAGTACACAGCGCGGCCCTGAGTCTTCGAACGCAGGTCACCGATGTAGCCGAACATGCCGGACAGCGGGACGTGCGCACGGATTACCTTGACACCCTGTGCATCTTCCATGGACTGCATCTGGCCACGGCGGGAGTTGAGGTCACCGATTACTTCACCCATGTATTCCTCAGGGGTGCGGACCTCTACATCCATCAGCGGTTCGAGCAGGATGGGGTTAGCCTTGCGTGCGGCTTCCTTGAAAGCCATACGGCCGGCGATCTTGAACGCCATTTCCGAAGAGTCAACATCGTGGTAAGCGCCGTCAATCAGCGTCGCCTTGATGCCAACAACCGGGTAACCGGCCAGGACGCCGTCGTTCAGTGCATCCTGGATACCGGCGTCAACCGACGGGATGTATTCGCGCGGAATACGGCCACCGGTGACCTTGTTCTCGAACTCGTAGAGCTCGCCCTCGGAAGTGTCCAGCGGCCCAATGGCAATCTGGATCTTCGCGAACTGACCCGAACCACCGGTCTGCTTCTTGTGCGTGTAGTCGTGACGCGCAACAACATTCTTGATGGTTTCGCGGTAAGCGACCTGGGGCTTGCCGACGTTGGCCTCGACCTTGAATTCGCGGCGCATGCGGTCCACCAGGATATCCAGGTGGAGCTCGCCCATGCCGGCGATGATGGTCTGACCGGTGTCTTCGTTGAGGGAGACCTGGAAGGTCGGGTCCTCGGCGGAGAGCTTCTGGATAGCCAGTGAGAGTTTCTCCTGGTCACCCTTGGTGTTCGGTTCGATGGCAACCGAGATCACGGGCTCCGGGAAGCTCATGGACTCGAGGACGATCTGGTTGGCGGAGTCACACAGGGTGTCGCCCGTGGTGGTGTCCTTCAGCCCGATTGCTGCGTAGATGTGGCCGGCGGTAGCGCCCTCAACAGGCATTTCCTTGTTGGCGTGCATCTGGAACAGCTTGCCGATGCGCTCCTTCTTGCCCTTGGTGGAGTTGACCACCTGAGCACCTGCTTCGACGTGACCGGAGTACACGCGGATGAAGGTGAGCTGGCCGAAGAACGGGTGCGCGGCAATCTTGAACGCCAGAGCAGAGAACGGCTCCTCGGAGGAAGGTGCGCGCGTGAGTTCCTTCTCTTCGTCGCGAGGATCGTGGCCGATCATCGGCGGGACGTCGAGCGGGTTCGGCAGGTAGTCAACCACGGCGTCAAGCATCGGCTGAACGCCGCGGTTCTTGAACGCGGAGCCACAGAAGACCGGGTAGAGCTCAGAGTTGATCGTCATCTTGCGGATGCCGGCCTTGAGCTCCTCGACGGTGAGTTCTTCACCCTCAAGGTACTTCTCCATGAGCTCTTCGGTAGCGTCAGCCACCGTCTCAACGAGGGCTGCCCGGTATTCCTTGGCCTTCTCCAGCAGATCCGCGGGGATCTCCTGAACCTCGTACTTGGCACCCATGGTGACGTCACCCTTGGAGTCGCCCGGCCAGACCAGCGCGCGCATTTCCAGGATGTCGACAACACCGACGAAGTCGTTCTCGGCACCGATCGGCAGCTGCATAACGAGCGGCTTGGCACCGAGGCGGCTGATGATGGTATCTACCGTGTAGTAGAAGTCAGCACCCAGCTTGTCCATCTTGTTGACGAAGCAGATACGCGGAACGTTGTACTTGTCAGCCTGGCGCCAAACGGTCTCAGACTGCGGTTCGACACCTTCTTTACCATCAAACACGGCAACGGCGCCGTCGAGGACGCGCAGTGAGCGCTCAACCTCGACGGTGAAGTCAACGTGGCCGGGGGTGTCAATGATGTTGATCTGGTTGTTGTCCCAGAAGCAGGTCACGGCGGCAGACGTGATGGTGATGCCGCGTTCCTTTTCCTGTTCCATCCAGTCAGTCGTCGAAGCGCCGTCGTGCGTTTCGCCGATCTTGTGGTTCACACCTGTGTAGAACAGAATGCGCTCGGTGGTGGTGGTCTTGCCGGCATCGATGTGAGCCATGATGCCGATGTTGCGGACCTTACTAAGGTCTGTAAGCACGTCCTGTGCCACGGTGTCTCCCTTTCGGATGGACTACGCGTTCGCCGCCGGCTCAGTTGAGCCGGCGGCGTCCGGGAAGTATTACCAGCGGTAGTGTGCGAAGGCCTTGTTGGACTCGGCCATCTTGTGGGTGTCTTCGCGACGCTTCACAGCGGCACCGAGACCGTTGGAGGCATCCAGGATTTCGTTCTGGAGGCGCTCGGTCATGGTCTTTTCACGGCGGGCCTTGGAGTAGCCAACCAGCCAACGCAGAGCGAGGGCGGTGGAGCGGCCCGGCTTGACCTCAACCGGAACCTGGTAGGTGGCGCCACCAACGCGGCGTGAACGGACCTCGAGGGAAGGCTTGACGTTCTCCATGGCCTTCTTGAGGGCT
The DNA here is from genome assembly GCF_014926485.1 of Pseudarthrobacter sp. AB1. Taxonomy (NCBI): domain Bacteria; kingdom Bacillati; phylum Actinomycetota; class Actinomycetes; order Micrococcales; family Micrococcaceae; genus Pseudarthrobacter; species Pseudarthrobacter sp. AB1. The sequence continues at coordinate 19,686 of NZ_PZKO01000055.1, read as the reverse complement.
GCTACGGGGTCGCCGCCGGACTTGGCGCGGGCGCCTTCGAGGGCACCGTAAACAATGCGCTCTGCGGTGGACTTCTTACCGTCAACCAGCACCTTGTTGATCAGCTGGGTGACCAGCGGGGAGCCGTAAACGGGATCTAGTACGAGCGGCCGCTTGGGGGCCGGACCCTTGCGAGGCATATTACTTCTTCTCCATCTTTGCGCCGTAGCGGCTGCGTGCCTGCTTACGGTTCTTCACACCCTGGGTATCGAGGGCGCCACGGACGATCTTGTAACGGACACCGGGGAGGTCCTTCACGCGACCGCCGCGAACGAGCACAATGGAGTGCTCCTGCAGGTTGTGGCCTACACCGGGGATGTAAGCGGTAACTTCAACGCCACCGTTGAGGCGCACACGTGCAACCTTACGAAGAGCCGAGTTCGGCTTCTTGGGGGTGGTGGTGTAAACGCGGGTGCAAACACCGCGGCGCATCGGGCTGCCGTTAAGCGCGGGAGCCTTGGTCTTTTTGACCTTAGGCGTGCGGCCCTTGCGGACCAGCTGGTTAATCGTAGGCACTCTCGTGTTCTCCGTTGGTTTGATCTCTACCTTCACGCTCAAGCGCCAGCCTGAGCACAATGGTTTTGGCGTTGTTCCTTGCAGCTGCGGCTCTGGAAGCTTGCGCAGGCGTGCAAAAGCGTGGCATTCGTTGCGCACCTTACCCGCAACCCGGAAACAAGCTCCACCCAGCATCATGAGAACAAAACCAAAATGATGCTGCGGCGGCCTTCATCCACTGCCACACAGAACAATTACACAAAGTTTAGCACGGCTGGACCCGGGCCTTTAAACGGGTATAGAGGAAAGGCCCCGCCTCCACGGAGTGGAAGCGGGGCCTTTCAACGCAATCGACTAGCGGAAATCGTTGCCGAGATCGTAGTCATCCAGCGGGATGGCGTGGAACTCGGGAGCTCCGTCGCCGCCCAGGGAGTCGTACGAGAAGTCACTGAACGCGCTGGGGCCGGTGAACAGGTTGGCCTTGGCTTCTTCAGTGGGCTCCACGGTGACCTCGGTGTAGCGCGGGAGACCCGTGCCTGCCGGGATCAGCTTACCGATGATGACGTTCTCCTTGAGGCCGAGCAGCGGGTCGCTCTTGCCTTCCATGGCCGCCTGCGTCAGGACGCGGGTGGTCTCCTGGAAGGAAGCTGCCGACAGCCAGGACTCGGTGGCCAGGGACGCCTTGGTGATGCCCATGAGTTCAGGACGTCCGGAAGCCGGAGTCTTGCCCTCGGACACAACGCGGCGGTTGGCGTCCTCGAAGCGGCTGCGCTCGGCGAGCTCGCCGGGGAGCAGATCCGATTCGCCGGACTCGATGACCGTGACGCGGCGCAGCATCTGGCGGACGATAACCTCGACGTGCTTGTCGTGGATACCGATGCCCTGGCTGCGGTACACGCCCTGGACCTCGTCCACCAGGAACTTCTGCGCGGCACGGGGACCCATGATGCGCAGAACCTGCTTCGGATCCACCGGACCGTTGATGAGCTTCTGGCCTACTGTGACGTGCTCGCCATCCTCGATGAGGAGGCGTGAACGGCGCAGCACCGGGTAAGCGATCTCTTCAGAGCCGTCATCCGGGGTGATGACCAGGCGCATCTGACGCTCGGACTCTTCGATGGCGATTCGGCCGGCTGCTTCAGCAATCGGCGCGACACCCTTCGGAGTACGGGCTTCGAAGAGCTCCTGGATACGGGGCAGACCCTGGGTGATGTCGTCTCCACCGCTGGCGGACACAGCACCACCGGTGTGGAACGTACGCATGGTCAGCTGGGTACCGGGCTCACCGATGGACTGTGCGGCGATGATGCCGACAGCCTCGCCGATGTCCACGGTCTTGCCCGTGGCCAGTGAACGGCCGTAGCACAGGGCGCAGGTGCCGACGCTGGACTCACAGGTGAGTACGGAGCGGACCTTGACCTCGGTGATGCCGGCTGCGAACAGTTCAGCGATCACGACGTCGCCGCAGTCGGTGCCGCCGGCTGCAAGGACATTGCCCTTGGAGTCCACAACATCAACAGCGAGCGTGCGGGCGTAGGCGCTGTTCTCGACGTTCTCGTCCAGGACCAGCTCGCCGTTGGCGTCCGGCACGGCGATTGCCGTGACCAGGCCGCGTTCGGTGCCGCAGTCCTCTTCGCGGACGATGACGTCCTGCGACACGTCCACCAGACGACGGGTCAGGTAACCCGAGTTGGCGGTACGCAGCGCAGTGTCAGCCAGACCCTTACGGGCACCGTGCGTGGCGATGAAGTATTCCAGCACCGACAGGCCCTCGCGGTACGAGGACTTGATGGGACGCGGGATGATTTCACCCTTGGGGTTGGCCACCAGGCCACGGATACCCGCGATCTGACGGACCTGCATCCAGTTACCACGTGCCCCGGAGGACACCATGCGGTTGATGGTGTTCATCGGCGACAGGTTGTCACGCATTACCTGGGCGATTTCGTTGGTTGCCTTGTTCCAGATCTCGATCAGTTCCTGGCGACGCTCGTCGTCGTCAATCAGGCCCTTGTCGTACTGGCCCTGGATCTTGGCAGCCATGGTTTCGTAGCCGGCGAGGATCCGTGGCTTGTCCTTGGGTACCTCGATGTCCGAGATGGCAACGGTAACGCCTGACCGGGTGGCCCAGTAGAAACCGGCATCCTTCAGGTTGTCCAGCGTTGCCGCCGTGACCACCTTCGGGTAGCGCTCGGCGAGATCGTTGACGATCGTGGACAGTTCGCCCTTGTCCGCAACGTTCTCAACCCACGGGTAATCCGCCGGCAGCGTCTGGTTGAAGATGACCTGTCCCAGGGAGGTCTGGACGATCACCGGCTGGCCGGCTTCCCAGCCTTCCGGAGCTTCCCAGCCCGCGTACGGAACGAAGCCTTCGAGACGGATCCTGACCTGCGAGTTCAAGTGCAGCTCGCGGAGGTCGTAGGCCATGATGGCTTCGGAGACCGAGGAGAAGACGCGGCCTTCGCCAGCTGAGCCGACACGCTTGGTGGTCAGGTGGTAGAGACCGATGATCATATCCTGCGAAGGCAGGGTGACCGGGCGGCCGTCGGACGGCTTCAGGATGTTGTTCGAGGACAGCATCAGGATGCGTGCCTCAGCCTGGGCCTCGGGGCTCAGCGGCAGGTGGACTGCCATCTGGTCGCCGTCGAAGTCAGCGTTGAAGGCGCCACAAACCAGCGGGTGGAGCTGGATTGCCTTGCCTTCAACAAGCTGCGGTTCGAACGCCTGGATGCCAAGGCGGTGCAGGGTGGGTGCACGGTTGAGCAGCACCGGGTGTTCGGTGATGATCTCTTCCAGAACGTCCCAGACCTGCGGACGGTAACGCTCGACCATGCGCTTGGCCGACTTGATGTTCTGTGCGTGGTTGAGGTCAACCAGTCGCTTCATCACGAACGGCTTGAAGAGCTCCAGTGCCATCTGCTTGGGCAGACCACACTGGTGCAGCTTCAGCTGCGGGCCGACGACGATGACCGAACGGCCGGAGTAGTCAACGCGCTTGCCGAGGAGGTTCTGGCGGAAACGACCCTGCTTGCCCTTGAGCATGTCGCTCAGGGACTTCAGCGGACGGTTGCCAGGACCCGTGACCGGACGGCCGCGACGGCCGTTGTCGAAGAGGCTGTCAACAGCTTCCTGAAGCATGCGCTTCTCGTTGTTGACGATGATCTCCGGGGCACCGAGATCAAGCAGACGCTTGAGGCGGTTGTTGCGGTTGATCACACGACGGTAGAGGTCGTTGAGGTCGGAGGTCGCGAAGCGGCCACCATCCAGCTGCACCATCGGGCGCAGTTCCGGCGGGATCACCGGAACGGCGTCCAGCACCATGCCCAGCGGGCTGTTGTTGGTGGTCAGGAACGCGTTGACCACCTTCAGGCGCTTCAGGGCGCGGGTCTTGCGCTGGCCCTTGCCGTTGGCAATGATGTCGCGCAGCAGGTCAGACTCGGCCTGCATGTCGAAGTTCTCAAGACGCTTCTTGATAGCTTCGGCACCCATGGAGCCTTCGAAGTACATGCCGTAGCGGTCGCGCAGCTCGCGGTAGAGGCCTTCATCGCCTTCGAGGTCTGCGACCTTGAGGTTCTTGAAACGGTCCCAGACCTGCTCGAGACGTTCGATCTCGGCGTCGGCACGCTTACGCACGTTAGCCATCTGACGGTCCGCGGAGTCGCGGGCCTTCTTCTTGTCGGCCGCCTTGGCACCTTCACCTTCGAGGCGCGCGATCTCGTTTTCGAGGTCACGGGCGATCGTGGCGATGTCGGAGTCGCGGTTGTCGATCAGCTGCTTCTTCTCGATGTCGTGCTCAACCTGCAGGTTGGGCAGTTCCTCGTGGCGGCTGTCGGCGTCGACGCTGGTGATCATGTAGGCAGCGAAGTAGATGACCTTTTCGAGGTCCTTCGGTGCCAGGTCAAGGAGGTAGCCCAGACGGGACGGAACACCCTTGAAATACCAGATGTGCGTGACCGGGGCGGCCAGTTCGATGTGGCCCATGCGCTCACGGCGGACCTTTGCACGGGTGACTTCAACGCCACACCGCTCGCAAATGATGCCCTTGAAGCGCACGCGCTTGTACTTACCGCAGTAGCATTCCCAGTCACGGGAAGGGCCGAAGATCTTCTCGCAGAAGAGGCCGTCCTTCTCGGGCTTGAGCGTGCGGTAGTTGATGGTTTCCGGCTTCTTAACCTCGCCGTAAGACCAGCCACGGATGTCATCCGCGGTGGCAAGGCCGATCTGCATGAGGCCGAAGGAGGATTCGCTGGACATATGGTCCCTGTTCTCTCTTGTTCTCTAAATTCTGAAGTCTTGGTTACGGGAAGAGGGAGGTGACTTACCGGGAAAGTCAGCACGGCGGGGCCGCTTGCTTTTCCCGGTAAGTCCCCTGCTAAACCTCTTCTACGGAACTGGGCTCTGCACGAGACAGATCGATGCCCAGTTCTTCCGCAGCCGTGAAGACTGCGTCATCAGAGTCACGCATTTCAATTGTGGTTCCGTCCGTGGAGAGTACTTCCACGTTCAGGCACAGCGACTGCATTTCCTTGATCAAGACCTTGAAGGACTCAGGAACGCCCGGCTCGGGGATGTTCTCGCCCTTGACGATTGCTTCGTAGACCTTGACACGACCGTGGATATCATCCGACTTGATGGTGAGGAGTTCCTGGAGTGTGTACGCGGCGCCATAAGCTTCCAGCGCCCACACTTCCATCTCACCGAAGCGCTGGCCACCGAACTGTGCCTTACCACCCAGCGGCTGCTGCGTGATCATGGAGTACGGGCCAGTGGAACGGGCGTGGATCTTGTCGTCCACCAGGTGGTGGAGCTTCAGGATGTACATGTAGCCGACCGAGATCGGGTCCGGGAACGGCTCGCCGGAGCGGCCGTCGAAGAGGCGGGTCTTGCCTGAGGAGTTGATCAGGCGGTCGCCGTCGCGGGTGACGTTGGTGGAGTCCAGCAGACCCGTGATTTCCTCTTCACGGGCGCCATCGAACACCGGCGTTGCAACAGTGGTGGAGCCACTCTCGCGCGGCAGGTTCGGCAGCTGCTTCATCCACTCGGGCTCGCCTTCGATCTTCCAACCGGTCTTGGCAACCCAGCCGAGGTGCGTTTCCAGCACCTGGCCGACGTTCATACGGCCCGGAACACCCAGCGGGTTCAGGACAATATCAACGGGGGTACCGTCGGCAAGGAAGGGCATGTCCTCGATCGGGAGGATCTTGGAGATAACACCCTTGTTGCCGTGACGGCCGGCGAGCTTGTCGCCGTCGGTGATCTTGCGCTTGGCGGCCACGTAGACGCGCACCAGCTGGTTCACGCCCGGGGGCAGTTCGTCGTCGTTGTCGCGGTCGAAGACGCGGACGCCGATGACGGTGCCGGACTCGCCGTGCGGAACCTTCAGGGAGGTGTCGCGCACTTCGCGGGACTTCTCACCGAAGATGGCACGCAGCAGGCGCTCTTCCGGGGTCAGCTCGGTTTCACCCTTCGGGGTGACCTTTCCGACCAGGATGTCGCCGGCTTCAACTTCGGCACCGATGTGGATGATGCCGCGCTCGTCCAACCCTGCGAGGACTTCCTCGGACACGTTGGGGATGTCACGGGTGATTTCCTCGGCACCAAGCTTGGTGTCCCGGGCATCGATCTCGTGCTCCTCGATGTGGATGGAGGAAAGAACGTCCTCGGCAACAATGCGCTGCGAGAGGATGATGGCGTCCTCGAAGTTGTGGCCTTCCCATGACATGAATGCCACGAGCAGGTTCTTACCGAGGGCGAGTTCGCCCTGGTCCGTTGCCGGACCGTCGGCGATGATGCCGCCGACCTCGAGGCGCTGGCCTTCGTTAACCAGGACACGGTTGTTGTAGCAGTTGCCCTGGTTGGAGCGTGCGAACTTGTTGATGCGGTAGTTGGTTTCCGTACCGTCGTCGTTGAGCATGATGACGAGCTCAGCGGAAACCTCGGTAACGACACCGGCCTTCTTCGCGATGGTGACATCACCGGCGTCGACGGCGGCGGCGCGCTCCATGCCGGTGCCCACGAACGGAGCTTCGGAACGGACCAGCGGCACGGCCTGGCGCTGCATGTTGGCACCCATGAGTGCGCGGTTAGCATCGTCATGCTCGAGGAACGGGATCAGTGCCGTAGCCACGGACACCATCTGGCGCGGGGAAACGTCCATGAACTCGACCTCGCCGGCGGGAACGAGCACAGGCTCGCCTCCACCACCACGGGCGCGGACCAGGACGGTCTCTTCGGCGAACTTCTTGTTCTCATCCAGCGGAGCGTTGGCCTGAGCGATCAGGACCTCTGCCTCGTCGTCGGCCGTGAGGTACTGGACCTCATCGGAGACAACGCCTTCAGCGACGAGACGGTAAGGAGTCTCGATGAAGCCGAACGGGTTGATGCGGCCGTAGGATGCCAGCGAACCGATCAGACCAATGTTCGGGCCTTCAGGGGTTTCGATGGGGCACATACGTCCGTAGTGGGACGGGTGAACGTCTCGAACTTCCATGCCTGCGCGGTCACGGGACAGACCACCCGGGCCAAGCGCGGACAGACGGCGCTTGTGGGTCAGACCCGAGAGCGGGTTGTTCTGGTCCATGAACTGCGACAGCTGGGACGTTCCGAAGAACTCCTTGATGGCTGCAACAACAGGGCGGATGTTGATCAGTGTCTGCGGCGTGATTGCCTCGACGTCCTGGGTGGTCATCCGCTCGCGGACAACGCGCTCCATACGGGACAGGCCGGTGCGGACCTGGTTCTCGATGAGCTCGCCGACGGCGCGGATACGACGGTTGCCGAAGTGATCGATATCATCGATATCAACGCGCAGCTCGTGGTCCTGGCCATCACGCTTGCCCGTGAGGGTCTTCTCGCCGGCGTGCAGGGCAACCAGGAACTTGATCATGGCCACGATGTCTTCAACGTGCAGGACCGAAGCTTCCTTGTCGCCAAGGGAGCGGTCGATGCCAAGCTTGCGGTTGATCTTGTAACGGCCAACCTTGGCCAGATCGTAGCGCTTGGAGTTGAAGTACAGGTTGTCCAGGAGGGACTGGGCAGCCTCGACTGTGGGCGGCTCGCCCGGTCGCAGCTTCCGGTAGATGTCCAGCAACGCGTCTTCGCGGGTCTCGGTGGCGTCCTTCTCCAGCGTTGCGCGCATGGAGTCGTACTGGCCGAACTCTTCGAGGATCTGGCCTTCGGTCCAGCCCAGGGCCTTCAGCAGAACAGTGACGGACTGCTTGCGCTTACGGTCGAGGCGAACGCCGACCTGGTCGCGCTTGTCGATCTCGAGTTCAAACCACGCACCGCGGGACGGGATGATCTTGGCAGTGAAGATGTCCTTATCACTGGTCTTGTCGGCGGTGCGCTCAAAGTAGGCGCCCGGTGAACGGACCAGCTGGGAGACGACCACACGCTCGGTGCCGTTGACGACGAAGGTGCCCTTCTCCGTCATGAGGGGGAAGTCGCCCATGAACACGGTCTGCTGCTTGATTTCGCCCGTGTTGTTGTTCATGAACTCGGCCTTGACGTACAGCGGTGCCGAGTACGTTGCGTCCCGGTCCTTGCACTCGGCCATGGTGTACTTCGGGTCAGCGAACTCCGGATCGGAGAAGCTCAGGGACATGGTGCCCTGGAAGTCCTCGATCGGGGAGATCTCTTCAAAGATGTCCGACAGCCCGGACGAGGTGGCGACGCTGAGATCGTTTTCTTCGACGGCCTTCGCTACGCGCGCCTGCCAGCGTTCGTTTCCGACCAGCCAGTCGAAGCTGTCCGTCTGCAGTGCAAGGAGATTCGGAACGTCCAGCGGTTCGTGAATCTTTGCGAATGACAGCCGGCGCGTGGCACCATCAGTGCTGTTTGATTCGATAGCGGTGGCAGTGTTATTTACATTAGAGGTGCTCGAGGCGACCAAGAGGGATCCTTCCACAGACCTTCAGGCGTTTTCAGATCTCCCCCGCTGTGCACCCTGCGGAATGACTCCGCAGTGCTACCATCCGGTTCCGCTATATGACCCGGGCCGGGGCTTTCCATACAATGACGTTGTTGACGGCACGTTGATGGTCAGCTGCCAGGCAAAGCCCACCGCTATATGAAGGCTGAAGGTAAACAGGGAAGACGCAAATATCTACGATACGGCAAAACCAATTACGTGTCTACCCCACAACCGGACTTATTGCAAGCACCTATTTTTTGTACCGGAAGAGGCGTCAGAGGTGCAGCGTAACGCCTGCTGCTGTGCATTCGCCGGCGTTGGCGAACACGGCGTCACGCACGGCGTCCTTTGATTCCTGCTCGGGAGCGGCGCCCTTTTTAACTGCCGATGAGTGGTCAAGCGCCAGGACGCTGAGCGAGGTAAACAGTCCCACCAGGTTTCCGGACACTGATTCCTTGGCGTCCTGCGCGGCAAAGTAGATGTCCTCGTAGGCGCTGGAATCGTCCCGGATGGTCCTGTACTCGGCGTAGAGCGAGTTGAACGTCTCGCAGGCTCCCTTAACTCCCCCGGCCTGGGGGGCGGCCGACGGACTGGAAGAGCGCGACGGCGACGCGGTGGAGGGCGCGGAAGTGGACGCAGTGGGGGCTGCTGTTGATGAAGAACCGGCCGGCGCAGGAGTGGCAACGCTGCAGGCGGTGAGCCCGGCGAGGCTGGCTATGGCTGCCGCGGCGACGATGTTCTTCAAGATGCTGCTCCCTGTTATTGCGTTGCCCTGATTTTTTGTTGCTCAGACGCATTCGTCTTCGCCGTCCACCCTACGCACCGCCGCGACCACGCGCACATCCGGCGGATGGGTAGTTCTCCCCTACGGGCCGCGGCCGGCACGACTGGAATCAGCGGTGCCCATTCGGCGTTTGGATTAGTGGGTGACATGACTCACGGTAGCCTTGGAAGTACATCGATTCAGAGCGGAAGAGATCACAATGGGCAACTCCAACGACAATACTGAGGTTGTTATCCTGGCTGGTGCGCGCACGCCGCAGGGCCGGCTCAACGGGCAACTGGCGAGCTTCACCGCCGTCGAACTCGGAGCGCACGCGATCAGGGCCGCGATTGCCGCGAGCGGCGTGCAGGCCGGCCAGGTGGATGCCGTCATCATGGGCCAGGTCCTGCAGGCCGGTGCCGGGCAGAACCCCGCCCGCCAGAGCGCCATTGGTGCAGGGATCGGCTGGAATGTTCCCACTCTCACCATCAACAAGGTGTGCCTGTCCGGGCTGACCGCCGTGATCGACGCCGCCCGGATGATCCGCAGCGGCGACGCCACCGTGGTGGTGGCCGGTGGCCAGGAATCCATGTCCCGAGCGCCCCACCTCCTGCCGGGTTCGCGCCAGGGCTGGACCTACGGCGCCATCCAGGCGCTGGATGTAGCGGCCCACGACGGACTCACGGACGCATTCGATGGCCAGTCCATGGGGCTGTCCACCGAAACCAAGAACCTGACGCTGGGAATTGACCGGACCTCGCAGGACAACGTTGCCGCCCAATCGCACCAGCGCGCGGCGCTGGCGGCGAAGAACGGCGTCTTCGACGACGAGATCGCACCCATCAGCGTCAAACAGCGCCAAGGGGATCCCCTCGTGGTGGACACCGACGAAGGCGTTCGCCCGAACACATCCATCGAGTCCTTGTCCGGGCTGCGGGCAGCCTTCGTCAGCGACGGAACCATCACGGCCGGCAACTCCTCTCCCCTGTCCGACGGCGCCTCCGCCCTTGTGCTGGCATCGCGCCGGTTCGCGGAGGAGAACGGCCTGGAATACCTGGCTGTGGTCGGAAAGCCCGGCCAGGTTGCCGGTCCGGACAACTCCCTGCACTCGCAGCCATCCAACGCCATCAAGAACGCATTGCAGCGGGCAGCATGGAGCACCGCCGACCTGGACTTCATCGAAATTAACGAAGCATTCGGTTCGGTCGCAGTGCAGTCGCTGAAGGACCTGGACTACCCGCTGGAAAAGTGCAACATCCACGGCGGCGCCATTGCGCTGGGCCACCCGATCGGGGCGTCCGGTGCGCGGTTGGCGCTGCACGCGGCCCACGAACTCAAACGGCGTGGCAGCGGCAAGGCCGCGGTCTCGCTGTGCGGCGGCGGCGGCCAGGGTGAAGCCCTGCTGCTGTACCGCGACTGAAGGCGGGCAGGGACTGATGGTGGGGCAGGCCGGCAACGGAAGTGCCGCCGTCGGACGTCAGCGCTTCCTTGCTGACGCCGCCGCGCGCGGCCTGGCCGTGCAGATTGTGGAGCGCCTCGCCGCGCGGAGCCTCGAGGAGGCTGCCGGGATCCTGGGCATCACGCCTGCGGAGATCGTGAAGTCCCTGGTGGTCAAACACAAGGACGGAACGTTCCTGTTCGCGCTGATTCCGGGTGACCGGCAAATCTCCTGGCCAAAACTGCGGACCCTGGTGGGCGTCAACAAACTCTCATTGCCGTCCGCGGACGTGGCCCTTGGTGCGACCGGCTACGAACGGGGCACCATCACTCCGCTCGGCAGCACCACCGCCTGGCCGGTGTACGCGGACGTCACCATTGCCGGCCGCCGCATCTCCATGGGTGCCGGTGAACACGGCTACAGCGCGTTTGTGGACGCCGACGCCCTCACCGCGGCACTGGGCGCCGTCGTCGCCGATATCTCCGAACCCAACTAGCAACGCGGGGTCACTTACGGCCCATCAGTGGGCACTTCATGGGCCGTAAGTGACTCCGCGTTGGGTTAAATGCAGGAAACCCCGCCCACCGAAGTGGACGGGGTTTCCGTGAAGCGGCGTGAGTTACTTGAGGGTAACGGTTGCGCCGGCAGCCTGGAGCTGCTCCACTGCCTTCTCGGCAGCTTCCTTCGTGACGCCTTCGAGAACAGCCTTCGGAGCGCTGTCAACAACGTCCTTAGCTTCCTTCAGACCCAGGGAAGTGATTGCGCGAACTTCCTTGATCACTGCGATCTTCTTTTCGCCAGCTGATTCGAGGATAACGTCGAATTCAGTCTGCTCTTCAGCTTCTTCAGCTGCGCCGCCACCGGCGGGGCCAGCAACAGCAACTGCAGCTGCAGTAACTTCGAAGGTCTCTTCGAAGAGCTTGACGAACTCGGAGAGCTCGATGATGGTCAGTTCCTTGAAAGCTTCAATGAGCTCTTCGTTGGTGAGCTTCGCCATGGTGTGGCGTCCTTCCTATAGGTGGTGCTTGGCGGCCTGGGCCGTTGCCTTCACACCGGAGTCTGGTGGGTGAAGAGAAACTAGTTCTCTTCGGCAGCGGGTGCTTCGGCGGGAGCCTCTGCAGCTGCTTCGGGGGCTTCGTCTGCGGCCGGAGCTTCTTCCGCGGCGGGAGCCTCGGCTGCTGCCGGTGAACCGTTCGCTTCTTCGAGCTTGAGGCGCAGTGCATCAATGGTGCGTGCAGCGGCGGCAGCAGGAGCCTTGAGGATGCCTGCAACCTTTGCGAGCTGCAGCTCGCGGGACTCGAGTGCTGCCAGGGCAGCGACTTCGCTCGCGTTCAGTGCCTTGCCCTCGAAGTAACCGGTCTTGATGACCAGCTGCTTGTTGGCCTTGGCAAAATCCGTCAGGCTCTTGGCAGCGGCAACTGCGTCACCCTTGATGAACGCGATTGCAGTGGGGCCGGAGAGCTGGTCGTTGAATGCTTCGACACCAGCTTCCTTGGCTGCAATTGCGGTCAGGGTGTTCTTGACGACCGAGAACTTGGTGTCCTGGCCGAGAGAAACACGCAGCTGCTTGAGCTGTGCAACGGTGAGCCCACGGTATTCGGTCAGGACAGCGGCGTTCGATTCCTTGAAATCGTTAGTGATCTCAGCTACTGCTGAAACCTTTGTAGGCGTTGCCATAACCCTCCTTCCGGGGATAGTGCCGGTATGCGACGGTCCCCGCTCAGATGAGCTAAAACTAAAAAACGCCCCGCGCAGATGCACGGGGCTTGGCTCGACACGGCTTTCGCTGTGGAGCGTTGCTTCGTTCACCTGCGCCGGCCGCCCTATGTTCAGGGTCCTTCGTCCAGAAATACATTTGGCCTCCCGCACACAACTGCAGAGTTGAGCTGCGTTCAGGAGAATGGATTTCCAACAACCGACGGTCTTTGGTAGTTCAAGCTTACGGGACGGGCCGCCGGACCACCAAATCGGCCTCAGCTCTTACTGGTCCCCAGGTATGGGAGCTCTTTTTGCCAGATGCCGGTCACGCCGGCCGTGGTGAAGCCCAGCTGCTGGTTGACCGTCAACAGGTACCTGTTCTCCGGCGCGTTCCAGGTGTAGATCACCCGGGCGTCGGGGAACTGCTCGGTGAGCCGCTCCATGTTGGCCACCTTGATCAGCAGCCCCAGCTTGTTCCCGCGGTGCTCCTGCAGGACCAGGGTGTCGTCCTGGAACACCACATCGGGCCGGTGGGCCAGTACGCTGATAGTGGTCAGACCTACCAGTGCCCCGGTGGCCAGATGCTCAACGGCGGTGACCACCGTCCGCCTCCCCTGCGCGATGGTGACCTCTTCCGCCCCGCGGAGGATGCCGCCGTCGAACACCATGTCCTGCTCTACGGGGGCCTCCAGGGAAGGATCGACGTCGGCGCCCGCCTGGTTCTCGAGCACGGCCACGGCTTCCAGCCACTCATCCGGGCAGCGGTCAGTCCAGTGATGGAGCCGGTACCGCGCGTCGTTGGCTTCATCGGCCTCGGCCTGGAGATCGGCCACGAGTTTGGTGTCCAGGGGCAGTGCACAGGCGCTGAACTGTTCGATGTGCTGCAGCGTGTAGCCCGTCCGGCGCGCGAATTCGACTTCCCGGCTCTCCAGCGGCACAAAGCCCTGGCCTGAACCCGGCACCAGCTGGGCAGCCTCGAACTCGTGCAGGGACGCGCCGGGATGGTTGGTGTCAACAAGGATCAAGGTGCGGCCCTCGCTGCGCGCCAGGTGTTCGGCCGCGAGGAGCAGCTTGCGGCCCACCCCCTGGCGCTGGAATTCCGGCAGGATGTCCAGCGTGAACTCCGCCATGTCCAGGTTGTCAGTCAGCGGCAGGGCAATGTCCACCGTACCGATGATCTGGTCCCCGGCCTTGGCCACCAGGATGATCTGGCGCTCATAGGGATCGGCCAGCTCCAGGAGCTTCTCCAGCGGCGTATAAGCGAGGTCATCACTGCCCCAGGTCTGCATCCGGACTTTGCGGCCCACCTCGACGGCAGCCAGAAAATCCGTTGCGTCAGGCGCGTCCACGGTATCCGGGATCCACAGCTGCTCGATCCGTACGTCTTCTGCCATCAGGTGCGTCATCCCAGCCGTTTCTGCCATTCGCCCTCATAACCAGCAGGTTTGAATCCAAGCACATTATTTATCGCCAGCATATGCCGGTTTTCCACAGCGTTCCATGTCAGCACCGAACGCGCCGCGGGCCACCGATGCTGGGCCGCCCGCAGGTTCGCCGTCTTAATCAGCAATCCCAGCCTCTTGCCGCGGTGCTCGGACGAGACCAGCGTGTCCTGCTGGGCAGTGCTCGCAGGAATGCCCGGCCGCCAGTTTAGGACCGTGTAGGCCACCAGCTTGCCGGTAGGCCTGTGCAGCGCTGCCGCGACCTGGCTCTGTACGCCGCCGCGGCTGCTCGACTGCTCCTCCTGCCGGACCCTGGCTGGGTCCCAGTCCTCAGCTTCCCAGTCCAGGCCGGCGATAGGGACATCCGTGCTCATCCGGTTCTTGAGGACTGCGTATTCAGCCACGAGTTCGTCAGGACAGCGATCAGACCAGCCCACCAGGGTGTAGCCGGTTGCCCGTGAAGATGCCTCCAACTCCAGTGCATCGAGTTGGTTCGCCGGGACTGGCAGCGTGAGCCGGCTGGCCCTCTCCACCTGCTCGAGTTCGTAACCCGCACTGGCCGCAAAGGCGACGGCAGGATCATCTGCGGGGAGCCCGCCCGCTCCCGATTTGGCGGGGATCAGCCGGACCGCATTCTCCACCGTCCCGGCGGGCAGCTCGCAGTAGGCATCCAGGGAAGTGCGGCCAGCGTCGGCGGCCGCAGCCTCGGCGTGCGCCAACAGCCGGCGGCCCAATCCCAGCCTCCGGAAGCGTGCCGACACGTCCACCAGGATCCCTGCGGTGGACGTGTTTTCACGCAGGGGCAGGGTTACGGAGCAGGTTCCCACCGTCTGCTGGCCCAGCCGTGCGATGAAAAGCCTGCGATCTTCGTACTTATTGCCGCGCCAGTATTCCAGGCTCTCCATGGCTGTGGGGCAGCGGTCCAGGTCTCCCCATTTATCCAGCTCATGCTTCTCGCGCAAGGCGTGGCACGCGTGGAAGTCCATTATGCCGCCGGTGCCGCCGGCACTGTGGTTAGTCCCGGCGTCGAGCGCTGCAGGAATGGCGACTGCGGTGATCTTCAGCTGCTGGCCGGTCATGCCCTCCAGCCTAACGATCTGCACGGTTTGGTGGGGTTAAACCCAAGGACCGCCCGGCGCAGTGCCGGACGGTCCTTGGGTGTGCCGGAATCGACCGGCGGAGGTACTGCTGAGGACTAGACCTCGGTCAGGACCTTCGTGACGTTGGGGTCGACAGCGATGCCGGGACCGAACGTGGTGGCCACGGTGGCCTTCTGGATGTAGCGGCCCTTGGAAGCGGACGGCTTCAAACGAAGCACCTCTTCCAGTGCAGCTGCGTAGTTCTCGGCCAGCTTGATGGCGTCGAACGAAACCTTGCCGATGATGAAGTGCAGGTTCGAGTGCTTGTCGACGCGGAAGTCGATCTTGCCACCCTTGATGTCGTTGACAGCCTTGGCGACGTCTGCGGTCACGGTGCCGGTCTTCGGGTTCGGCATCAGGTTACGGGGACCCAGGACCTTACCAAGACGGCCAACCTTGCCCATGAGGTCAGGGGTGGCAACGGCTGCATCGAAATCGGTCCAGCCGGCTGCGATCTTTTCGATCAGGTCATCGGAACCAACGAAGTCGGCGCCGGCAGCGATTGCTGCCTCAGCCTTGTCGCCCGTTGCGAAGACCAGGACGCGGGAGACCTTACCGGTGCCGTGGGGCAGGATAACGGTGCCGCGGACCATCTGGTCAGCCTTGCGAGGGTCAACGCCCAGGCGGAAGGCAACCTCAACGGTGGCGTCGAACTTGGACGGGTTGGTGTCCTTGGCGAGCGTTACTGCCTCGAACGGCGCGTAGAAGTTCTCCGCGTCGATCTTGGCGGCTGCTGCCTCATATGCTTTGCTGCGCTTTGCCATGCTGCTTATTTCTCCTTGTGCAGTTGTGGTCTGCGGACCGCGCTGGGCCCTGCCACAGCCGAGGATCCTGCATGGATCCTGCGACATTTCGGTTATGCCGGTTGTCCGGCAGTGGTGCCGGTTTCCCGACGGTGAAGGCTATTAGCCTTCTACGGTGATACCCATGGAGCGGGCGGTACCGGCGATGATCTTCGCTGCGCCTTCAAGGCTGGTGGCGTTGAGATCTTCCATCTTGGTGGTGGCGATCTCGTTGACCTGGGCCTGAGTCAGCTTGGCAACCTTGACGGTGTGCGGGGTGGGTGAACCCTTGGCAACGCCTGCAGCCTTCTTGATGAGCTCTGCAGCCGGCGGGGTCTTGGTGATGAACGTGAAGGAACGGTCTTCGTAGACCGTGATTTCCACGGGGATAACGTTTCCGCGCTGGGCTTCTGTGGCAGCGTTGTACGCCTTGCAGAATTCCATGATGTTGACACCGTGCTGGCCAAGCGCAGGACCGATCGGCGGGGCCGGGTTAGCGGCGCCTGCCTGGATCTGCAGCTTGATGAGGCCGGTGACCTTCTTCTTGGGAGCCAATGTAAGGTCCTTCTCTCAATATCTTCCTGGGACACAGGAGCGTGCCTCAGGTTGTTGGCCGCCATGGCGAGGCGACCGGCCGTTCCGGGGCTGCTAAGCGGGCAGCCCGGAACGAATTCTGTGCGGGTAACTAGATCTTGCTGACCTGGTTGAATGCCAGCGTGACCGGTGTTTCGCGTTCGAAGATCGACACGAGCACCACGAGGGTCTGGGATTCCACCTTGATCTCGGAGATCGTGGCGGGAAGGGTCTCGAACGGACCTTCCTTGACGATGACCGATTCGCCGACCTCGAAGTCAACATCGATCTGCGCGGCAGCGTGCTTGACGGGCTTGCCCTTTTCGGCCTGCTCTTCTTCGAAGACCGGCGCGAGCATGGAGAAGACTTCGTCGAGGCGCAGCGGCACCGGATTGTGGGCGTTGCCCACGAAACCGGTTACACCGGGGGTGTGGCGGACGGCGCCCCAGGAGGCATCCGTCAGGTCCATGCGGACCAGGACGTAGCCGGGGATCCGAACCCGGTTGATGACCTTGCGCTGAGCGTTCTTGATCTCAACGACCTCTTCCATGGGCACCTGGATTTCGAAGATGTAATCTTCCATGTCCAGGGTCTGGATGCGGGTCTCAAGGTTGGCCTTGACGCGGTTTTCGTAGCCGGCGTAGGAGTGGATGACGTACCAGTCACCCTCCTGGCGGCGCAGCTTGGCTTTGAATTCGTCGGCGGGGTCAACTTCGGCTTTGGCGGCCGCGGCTGCCAGGGCGTCTGCATCAGCGTCGCCCTCAGCGAGTTCGCCTTCTACGGCGTCACCCTCTGATGAGTCGCCCTCAGCGAGTTCGCCCTCTACGGCGTCACCCTCTAAATCGGCATCCTCTGAATCGTCTGAATCGGCGGCGGAATCGGCGTCGGCGGAATCGGGCGCAGCGGACTCAACCTCAGACTCTTCACCGGCTTCAACCGTGGGGGCCGCCGTGTTGTCCGTGGACTCTTCCAGCTCAGTCTCGGTTACCTCGAGCTCCTGCTCAGACACTTGGTCTCCTGCTTCCTCATTGCCTAACATGCCTATTTAAATGGCTCAATTCCGCACACCGCGTGGATTCTTCCGGTTTACCCGGACAAGGCCACGCGGCCTGCGGACGATATGCCTTAGCGGTCCCCGGGAGCTATCCCGCCGAAGACCCAGCTGACCACGGTTCCAAAACCGATGTCCAGCAGGCTGACGATCACCATCATGATGGCCACGAACACCAGCACCACGAACGTGTAATTGATCAGTTCCTTGCGGGTTGGTGCAACAACCTTCTTCAGCTCGCCGATGACCTGGCGCATGAAGAGTGCAATACGAGCGAAGAAGTTTGCCTTGGCGTCCTTCTTAGCTGGGCGGCCCTTGGAGCTGCTGGCAGCTGTTTCGGTCACCTGGTCCTCGCTCATCTTCGCAATGTTGGATTACCCGGTCCTGATCAGAACCATGGTTGCTGCGCTTGCTCCGGCATTCCGCCGGAACAGCTTGCGCAGGGCAGACAGGACTCGAACCTGCAACCTGCGGTTTTGGAGACCGCTGCGCTACCAATTGCGCCACTACCCTATGGATCGAAAACAGCATCCTGACAAAACTTCCGCAGTTCGCACTGGGGCGCACGTCATCATCCGTGTTTTCAACACCGGAGAACCAGTCTACGCAACAACTTCGTCTACGTCGAACCAGCCTCATTCCGGGCCGTCCAATCCGCCCTGGTGGGTGACTTGACCTGCAGTCACATCCACGCCGGCAGCCCGAACGATCCGCTGAACAGCATAGAGTAGATCACGTCGAATTCCACCATTCAGCCTCCGGGCTGCAAGCGAAGAACGGACCCTGCCATGTCTGCCGCCCGCGTTTCCAAGCGCATTTCCGCTATTGCCGAATCTGCAACCCTGGCCGTTGATGCCAAGGCCAAGGCGCTGAAGGCAGCTGGCCGGCCGGTTATTGGCTTCGGGGCAGGGGAACCGGACTTCCCCACCCCGGACTACATCGTCAAGGCGTCCATCGAGGCCGCCAGCCAGCCCAAATACCACCGCTACTCCCCCGCCGCCGGGCTGCCGGAGCTCAAAAAGGCCATCGCCGAGAAGACGCTCCGCGACTCCGGCTACGCTGTGGATCCGTCCCAGGTCCTGGTGACGAATGGCGGTAAGCAGGCCGTGTACAACACTTTCGCCACGCTGGTGGATCCGGGCGACGAAGTGATTGTCCCGACACCG
The DNA here is from genome assembly GCF_014926485.1 of Pseudarthrobacter sp. AB1. Classification (NCBI taxonomy): domain Bacteria; kingdom Bacillati; phylum Actinomycetota; class Actinomycetes; order Micrococcales; family Micrococcaceae; genus Pseudarthrobacter; species Pseudarthrobacter sp. AB1. The sequence goes on along the minus strand of NZ_PZKO01000055.1, from coordinate 1,188 downwards.
TTCTGGACCACGTACCCGGAGGCCATCCGGCTCGCCGGCGGTGTCCCCATTGAGGTATTCGCCGGACCTGAGCAGGACTACCTGGTCACCGTTGAGCAACTTGAGGCCGCTGTGACGGACAAGAGCAAGATCCTGCTGTTTGTCTCGCCGTCCAACCCCACTGGCGCTGTGTACAGCCCGGAGCAGGTGGCTGAGATCGGCAAGTGGGCCGCCGCCAAGGGGCTCTGGGTGGTCACCGACGAGATCTACGAGCACTTGACCTACGACGGCGTCCCGTTCACCTCGATCGCCACGGCAGCCCCGGAACTCGGCGACAAAGTGGTCATCCTCAATGGCGTGGCCAAGACCTACGCGATGACCGGCTGGCGTGTGGGCTGGATGATCGGCCCGGCCGACGTCATCAAGGCGGCCACCAACCTGCAGTCGCACGCCACGTCCAACGTTTCGAACATCATGCAGATTGCAGCGCTCGCCGCCGTCTCCGGACCGCTGACCGCCGTCGACGAGATGAAGGTGGCGTTTGACCGCCGCCGCAAGGCGATCGTGGCCGGCCTGAATGCGATCGAGGGTGTTGAATGCCCGACGCCGAAGGGTGCGTTCTACGTCTACGCGGACGTCCGTGCGCTGCTGGGGAAGGAATTCCCGACGGCGGCGGGCACCGCAACACCGTCCACCTCCGCCGAGCTCGCTGCTTTGATCTTGGACGAGGTTGAGGTGGCCGTGGTGCCCGGTGAGGCGTTCGGCCCCTCCGGCTTCCTGCGGCTCTCCTACGCCCTGGGCGACGAGGACCTGGCCACCGGCGTCGCCCGGCTCCAGGACTTCCTGGGCAAGGCCAAGTAGGGACGCTCTCTCACTTCCTGCAAGAAAAACGCAATCGCTCTCTCACTTGGTGAGAGAGCCGAAAATTGTCAAGCTGTGTGGAGTCACTGGGCTAGTTTTTGGGGTGTTTTGGTCTCGGGCAGGTTGATCCCGACGTGTTGGGCGGGGGCCGGTGTGGTGGGTCGTTGGCGGAATCTTTCTGGGTGTCGTTCGTAGTAGTCCTGGTGGACTTGGTCTCGCTTGTCCCAGAGCTCTTTCCAAGAGCCGTTGTGGACTTGTGAGGGTGAGAACAGCGCGATGCCGGAGTGTTTGTGATCGGTGCTGTACCAGTGCACATAGTCGGTGAGGTACTCCCTCGCGGCCTCGAGA